>NZ_JAIOSW010000317.1 GCF_021107415.1 Desulfobacula sp. | reverse complement strand
TTTGATTGCACCCGGTCTTCTTCAGGCAGCGCCAATCGCAATGGTTACTGCTGGCTGCGAGGATTTTTATAGCCAAAGCGGCATACAGTCGTCGGGCGATTTAAGAATCATGGAGGTTGGGCAGACAATTTCTGGTACGGTTATGGATGTTCCTAAATTATCTAAATTCGGGATTAAAGAAACCAGAGTCGGTGACAAGGTTCACTTAACCATGCTCAAAGACGGCAGGCTTAAAATATCCATCATGTCAGTAAAGCAGGAGAAGATTATTCAGCTTAAGAAATGAAAAAAAGGCTTTATCGGTCAGGGTTGGAAGATGGTGTATCTACTTTATAGATACGGGTGTCTCCGGCCTTAAATGCCAGAATACCAAGTGTTGTGAACCGCTGTTCATCAATGGGCCCGAAGTCATCCTGTTCAAGTTTGCCCACAATGATATAGCTGATATTATAATATTTAATTAACTGCCTGACTTTTTTTGGATCATCAGATGTATAAATCTGATGGATATGGTCCAGCCTTTCAATAACGATTTGTTCATTGTTATGCCACAGGATAGCGTGATTCTGCCATCCCAGCACCGAGGGAAGGCCTGTGGCGGAAGATATATGGTTGTAAAGGGAATAGCTTTTTCCGGGGGCTTCAACAATTACCGGCGCACCTTTAATCGTTGTGTTTAACCATTGAATCGCTTCAATGCTTCCCAAAGGCCCCCATTTTAAATAGTGAAACCCGTTAAGTGTTTGAAATTGTCCAAAGTTATAAAACTGGGGAATTCCCAGGAAGGGAAATATGGACAAAAGGCAAAAGACCAGGGCAAGTAATGCAATTGCCGGTTTTTTCAAGATAGAACCGGTCAGGTGCCAAATCGTGCTGAGGATCATGAATCCTGCCGTAATCGAGCTTATTATATGGGCACTGTACGTAAGTTTGAACATGGTATTGGCTCGTCGGGATATCTGGGGAAGGGCATCTTTAATAACGATTACTTCAGGAATGGCAATGAGCAGAAGACTTGTCAAAAAACAGGCCAGGACAAAGAGATCTATCTTTTCAAGATAAGATTGATTTTGTTTTTTCCTTAATACCAGACTGAGAAGATAAAGGCTTGCAATGATCCAGAACCCGCCATGGAGAATAAAAAGCTGCCATATGGGGCTTTTGTGATCCGTCCATTCAAGCCCCTGGGAAAAGGGCGTAAAGTTTTTGGAAAACGACAGAGCAAATAAAAATGCCGGAATCAGGACCGCAAGACCGCTGATACCTGCGATGATCACATGACGGAACCATTTGATTCCAGAAAAGGATTTGATTCCAGAAGAGTGCATGGGTTTTAAAACAAGGCAGAGTACTAAAAACAGCAGAAGTCCGAAATTCAGCACATCCCAGGCATTTGTCATGAAAAAAACAGCAAATAAAAAGCCAAAACCTGTGATTTGTTTGACGGGAAGATATAGGATGGATGTGGCTTTTGTAAAATCCCTGTCTGTCTGCCAGCAAACAAAGTGTAATAAAACAGCAAAAAAAAGCAGAACCACGGGCAGATTCAACATGTGAGCATGCAGATCCGCCACAATAAAACTATAGGCGGGAAATTCATGGATCACCTGGTCTGATGTGGGCGGATCATATCCGATAAACCTTGTGGCATTCGCAAACCAATAGTTTGAAAAAATTCTGCTGAATCCGTTATTGAGAATGTTTTGACTGGCTTTAAAGGCCGGATGAAGGTTTCCGCCAAAAGTCAGAAGAAAGGATGATATGCCCCCGGCAATGAAAAAAGAGGGAAAGGATGTGATCCGGCTTTTTTTTAAGGATATAAGGTTGCCCCCGAGGCTGAAGCCGAAAGTGAGTACCTGGGCAAAAATCGTGGCAATCAAAAGGTTGTAGCATACTGCCGGGGAAAAGCCGGAAAGAGCTGTCATCACAGCGGCTTGAAAATGGCCGAAATAGTAGTAATTGATGGTTTTACCGGCGAACCACATGTCGCAGGGCGGCATGGTGTCAGCCCTGAGAATGGCATTGACAAAGCCAAAGTCCATGCTTTTTTCAAGGCTGTTCAAAGAGGGCTCCATACCCCGTAAAAGCGCCCAGGCCAGCAGAGCCGTCAAAAAAAGTAATTCCTCAAAAATCCAAACCCTTAACAGTTTTTTTGTCAGTATACCCTTGATCCCGGACTGTCCCCACCAGAACAAAAGCCCTCCGACAACCACTGCCATGCAAATAATCAGGCTCCTGGAAAAACAGATCATTTTCAGGCTGGTCAATAAAAAAATAATATAAGTTATTGATAATGTGGCAATGATTTTTGAAAAATGATAACCTTTGTCCTTGAAACCGGGGAAAAGAGAGAAGGCAGCAGTTCTACAGGGAAAATAGACGACAAATATCATAAGCCACCGGGGAAGGATAAGGCATGGGACCTCCATAAGGCACGATTGAACTCTTTGAGTATGAACTAAGATAGGAGATGAGCCAGACAGCCGCCTACACAGTCGACGTGAGGGCCG
>NZ_JAIOSW010000185.1 GCF_021107415.1 Desulfobacula sp. | reverse complement strand
CATCGCTGAATATGGCAATCTTTGAATCTGATAAACAATTAACTTTCTAATAATAATTTTATTTATGGAAAGGTGAAAAAAATGAGCGACCTATCAAGCAGCAAATCACCACACAGAATAACAGATCTTATAAACTTTGTTCAAAATGGTGAGGATGTCACATGTAACACTTTGTTTGAGATTGTTCCGGTCGATTTCGTCCATGGGAACATAGAATTTCAGGCTTACATTTTTCTTTGCAAATACTCTGGAGTTATCGGCTCCAAAAAGTATATTTTTAGAAAATGTTATGCCAGAGGATGTCCTGATAACCTGTGTCCCCATGTATCACAGGCTGTAATGATTGCCAACCGGTATTTGCATAGGGATTATAAAAAATTATTGGATGCGGGCATTAAGCTTGAGCAAAATTTCTTCAGCCTTGAAGAAATGCTTGTCAAATATGACACAATTGAGCCGGAAAAAGATAAAAACACAGGTAGTATGCTTACCATTCATGATTACATCAACATTGCAAAAGAAGGCAATAAAGTTGAAGTTGTTGTTAACCTTGAAATCATTCCGGCTGTTGAACATTTTGCAAATCAAAAAACTGAACAGACCTTTCTTATGGTTGATTTTGATATCAAAACCCTGGGAAGAGACAGTCAGTTTCAAAGATGCCTTGCCTGCTTCCAGACTGATAATGAAGCTGAAGAAAAATCTGTTGCAATTAATACAGCCAATGATCGTTTAAAAATTTTGTTTAATGACTTTGACGATGCAAAGGTTCAATATAAAACCTGTTTTTTTAATTAAGGAGAAATAACGTGCATGCAACCATCCAAAAACCAATAGGTGAAATACTCAAGCATATTCAACCTGGCGAAAAAGTCTTTGTCGTCGGGTGTAATAATTGTGCTTGGAAATGCTATTCCGGCGGAGACGACGAAACCAAAATGATGGCAAAACGTCTGACTGACAGAGGGATTGAGGTAACCGGATATACAGCGCCTGGCCCCAAGGGCATGTCCCTGTGCAAACTGGATCATACCCGTAAGGTACTAATGGAAGAACATGCAGATGAAGTTAAAAAAGCAGACTCTTTTCTTATCCTTGGATGCGGGCAAGGTGTTCACACTGTGATTGACGCAACAGACGGCGGCATGGTTCATCCGGGTTGCGATACTGTTTTCGGCGGGGAAACTGTTTCAGATACACATATTGAAGAGTATTGTTCTCTTTGCGGAGATTGTATCATTGAATTCACCGGCGGACTGTGCCCCATGACCCTTTGTGCCAAACAATTGTTGAACGGGCCCTGCGGTGGTGCTGAAAACGGGCATTGTGAAGTGGATCCGGAACGTCCCTGCGGTTGGATACTGATTTATGAAAGACTTAAAAAACTGGGACGTCTCGAGCTTCTTGATCCCTATCAACCTCCCAAGAAAAATTCAAAATGGAGTCGTCCGAGGACCCTTGAGGTCAGCCCGACTGAAGCCACATTCTGTTCCATCGGCGGCAAGGTTACTGTCAGCAACCAGGACTAGCTGATAAAACATTCATTTAAACACAAACGATTCAAATAATTTTGGTCGACAATCTAAGACGTATATATAATTTTCAAGGAGTTCAACAATGAAACTGACAACCCTGTTTGATAGAGGTGAATTTGTTATTACCGGTGAGGTCGGACCGATTAAAGGTGCCATTCACAGAGATAAGAGTATCGAGCCCAGCTGTGCTATTGAAGCGCTTCAACTGCACCAGCATGTCCATGCCGTAAATGTGACCGATAACCAGTCTGCCGTCATGAGACTGGGGTCTCTTGCTGCAAGTGTACGGTTGAAAGCAAATGGAGTCGAACCGGTTTACCAGCTCACCTGCAGGGATCGGAATCGACTGGCATTGCAGTCTGACTTGCTTACTGCCTATTCTCTGGGTATCGACAATGTTTTGCTGTTGACCGGAGACCATATCCAGTTGGGGGATCACAAGGAAGCCAAACCTGTATTTGATCTTGATTCCGTTCAATTGATCGATATGGCAAAAGGTCTGAAACGAGGCTATGATATTTCAGGAAGCCGGATTGAAAATTACCTTGATATGGCCTTTGGCGCAGTTGTTAATCCCAATTCCGACCCCCTTGAATTGCAATTGATGAAAATGAAGAAAAAAATTGATGCCGGGGCACAATTTTTTCAAACCCAGGCAGTTTATGATGCCAAAATTTTTGAAAACTTTATTAAAAAAGCTGAAAAATTTAATTGCCCCATACAGGTTGGGATCGTTATCCTTAAAACCCCTCAAATGGGAAGATTTATGAATAAAAATATATCCGGTATCCATGTTCCTGAAAAATGGATTGATGAAATTGGGTCGGTTGCCAAAGAAGATTATAAGAAAAAAGCCGCTGAAATGGCTGGCCTGTTTATAAAAGAAATTAAATCCATGGTCCAGGGAGTCCATATCATGCCCCTTGGCTGGACTGATATAGTGCCCGAGATCCTCGAATATGCCGGTATCAGCCAAGCAGTAAAGAATTAGTAATTATTCATACCACTTAATTCACTTTAAAGAATCCATTGTACTATTGAAACAGATAAGTTTCTAAAAGAGAGAAAAAATGACTAAAAAAATTTCCCGTCGAGCGTTTTTAAAAGGCTCTATTACAGTTGCAGGATCTGTGGCAGCGTCTGCAACTGTGGTAAGTGCGGCAAATGCATTGACCAAAGAAAAAAAAGAACCCCTTGTCACATTGATAGATATTTCAAAGTGTATTGGATGTGAGGAGTGTGTATATGCCTGCCAGGAATCAAATGCCGATAAATACCCAAACCCTGAAAAACCGTATCCTAAAATGTATCCCAGCCGGGTTCCTATAGATGACTGGTCGGAAGAAAGAGATGTCACTGACAGATTGACCCCTTACAATTGGCTTTACATCCAGCATGCTGATGTAAAACTGAATGGTGAAGACATTGAGTTAACCATTCCCAGACGCTGTATGCATTGTGACAATCCCCCCTGTGTAAAACTTTGTCCATGGGGATCAGCAAAGCAGGAGGATAACGGCCTTTCCAGAATTGATTCGGATTTATGCCTTGGCGGATCCAAATGCAAGACCGTCTGTCCATGGGATATCCCCGAGCGACAGACCGGTACCGGCATCTATCTCAACCTCTTACCCGCTCTTGCCGGAAACGGGGTTATGTATAAGTGTGACAGGTGTTATGACCTGCTTGAAAAAGGAGAAGTACCGGCCTGTATCTCACATTCAACACCCTAAACACAAAAAGCTAAGGATTTTATATAAACAAATATTAGTTGTTATTTCAGTTGGTTATTTTGATCAGTGCCGTTATTGAATGACTTTTATTCACTGAATGGTATTT
>NZ_JAIOSW010000217.1 GCF_021107415.1 Desulfobacula sp. | reverse complement strand
TTGAAAATCTAAATATTTTCTTGTTCAAAAGCCAAAACATATACTTTGCAAATGGGAACAAATTGAATTAATAGATAAAAAATCAGATGGTTGATAAAATCCAACCGTCATTTGCGGTCATAGATTTGACCATTGTGATTTCTCAATAATGAGATGCGCACTTGGGTGCACTTTTTTTACACATGTTTCAATATGGTCAGCATTGATATAGTTTTCAATCTCTCTGCCTTTAGTTACCCAAGTAAAGCCTGGACCTCTATTAAATTCTTTTCGAAGCCTTTTTTTTGTTAAATTTAAATGTTTTTTAGAGGAACTTTTATCACTATCAAAAACAATACATGTATTTCTATTCAATCTTCTCAGTGAAATAAAGTCCTGAATCCCATCATTCAATTCTGGATCATCTGCTGTTAGATGACTGAATAAACGACCACCGTAAAACATTATTGAATAGTGAACCCCTTCAACAATGTTACCGTCTAAAGCTTTAATCCATTTATTTATATAAATACGGTCAGAGGGGCCTTCCACCCATATAATGCTGTTTGCTTGTAGAAGATCTGATGCTTGATAACCAAGATCTTGACACAATAGGGACTTATCTTTAGTCGTTGTTATAGCCTCAACTCTTGTCGTACTTCTATTGTGTTTGACATGAAAAACTTCTGCGCCGTTGGTATTAATCAAATGTGCAGAGTGTGTCGTGAAAAAATATTGATTTGTTGTATTGTTTGCAAGATAATCTAAAAGTCTTTTTTGTAAAAGTGGATGAAGATGTAATTCTGGTTCTTCAACACACAATATTGAATTGTCCATTAAAGTTGCTGCGGTCGCTAATATAATCACTTCATGAATACCGGTTCCTAATGATGTTAAAGGTAGAGTTTTAGAATCCATATGTATGATAATCATATTCCTTTCATATGGGATTTCTATTGTTGCATCATTGTTTTCTAAAACTTTTCTAACAAATTTATTTATTTTATCAAATTTGTTTTTTAATTCTTGTTCGTTAATTGAAGGATTTTGTAATTTTGCAATTCGTTCAATAATACCGACACCACTAAAATCATTTTCTTTTGTTTCTGCATCTCCTACTTTTCTTATGGCAGGTATGAATTCTATTTTGGGGAATTCTTTAGGGATTGTGGCCATCGCTAAACGACTTAATGTGTTAGGAATCCAATGAGTTTCAAGGCCCCCTCCTGTGTGCGCTGTTAGAGATGACCAAATAGAGCTCCATTCACTATTGGTTAAAATAGGAAGGCATCTTTTTATATCAAACAATAAATTAAATAGTTTGTTATTGGCATTCTGTTCATAAATAAACCAAATGGTTCCGGATGCATCTGAAAATTCTTCTGAAGATAGTATTTTTAAAATTAGTTCGTTAGGGAATCTCCGTCCAGCTTGCTTTACTATACTTAATCTATTGATATATTCATCAGATAATTGATCCTGAAATGGAATAGGGAATCCAACCTTTGTTTTTATCTGGTTGTTTGAAATATGATAATCAGTATTTTGAAAATTTAGTCCACCACTGCCATGAGAAATTCCATTACAAATATGACCAAGTTGGTCTTTTAGGAATGAAATTATATTTGATTTTCCAGAATTATTTTGTCCGATAATTAGGTTAATCTTTTTGAGAGGATTTATTTTGACAAATTCGTTTCCAACGCTTCTATATCCAGAAAATCCAAATCCATTCAATAACATTTTGTATCCTCAATTTATGGTAATCATGAATTATCAGCAAGCTGTTAAACAGTGTTTTAATCCAGAATACAAATTAAGTTTTATTAGCCTTTTTCGATAGTTAGATTACCTATATAATTTTTATTGGTTAGTATTCAAGTCAATAAAGGTACCAATATATAAAAAACATAGCAACCATTTTTGGGAAAAGGCCAACCCCTGAAATAATTAAATGTTTAATCGTTTTGCATTTGGAATAGGGACGATATTAATATTTAATTTTAATTGGATTGTGTGCATGTAGTCTGAGCCTGATTTGGATTTAACGTCTTTTATTAATCGTTGCATATGTTTTGATGTCTATCACAGGATATAATTCCTGGACATATTGATATTTTGAAATTAGGCCTGACAAGTAGAAATTCCCGCCAGGCCTAATCAAATCTCATATCCTTATTTTTTCATACTCATATTCATTTTCTGATTCAACGAAAATTAATTGTCGATCCACAACACCGGTAAAGGTATCAGGTAATAAAATAACGTTACTTTCTTCTGTGTTACCGGATATTTTAAAATCAATGGTATTGTCCGTCAAAGCCATGATAGGGATTTTTATTTCCTGGCTAAGTGCTTTTAATTTTAACCACAGACCTTCATCAGGTGCATCTGGAATTAATTCTCCGATATTATCAATGACAATAAAATGAGCGGGATGTCTTTTTATAAAATCAAGCAAATCTATTTTAAAATTTTCAAATGATTTAAAAGTATCATCATTAATAAAAATCTCGGGTTCTTCTGTTTTTACACTATCATTTTCTTTTGACCAGTCTTTTGTTTCCATCAATTTTATGGTGTCACCCAATTCATTTTTTGCTTCTGTCCGAGACGTTTTTTTAGAAAATTCAAACTTTCCAGGGGAATAAATCCGCACAAATTTATCAAGGGCATCCCTGGCGTAATCAGAAATATCAAAGGCAAGATATGTCTTGTTGATTGAGGCATGACAACCAACCAAAGTAAAATCTGTTTTTTCAATACTGTCTAAGGAATCCGTTAATCCACTATAATCTGAAACTGTTTCCATTTTAATTTCTCCTATCAAATGATTAAAAGTGTTGAAGCAATTTTCAACTTTGATAGTAAACTGGTATATGGATATTGGATTTTGAAACCGGAGACAACTTGGGTGAATGTATCTTCAGTTGGATTTAATATGATAGGGCAAAAAGTTTTTATGTACATGTTGAGAGGAATTATAGTAGCAGTCTTTGGCCTTTTTTTAGTCATAGATGCTTACGGCAAAATATATTATCTTGATTTTTAATATTCAATGTATGTGAAAGCTCAATTTTATTGCAAGTATTCTTCAAAGATAGAACGACATCGATTTAAATATTCTTCCTCATTTTTGAAACCATATTTTTTAAGCCAAAAATAAAAACGTGATGGATGAATCATAGCTGCTACATTATAACCATGCAAATTTATGATTCTTTTTTTTATTACAGGGCCTAGTTCTAATTTTTCCTTTTTTCCCATTATCAGTTGATAAACTTCATTTAATGCTGTACGACCTACACAAACAATCAATTTGGGTTGAATTATTTCAATCTCTTTTACTAAATATTCATTGCAATTTTCTTTATGCTGATCCTTGAGGCTTCCACCTGGAAAACATTTTACAGTATTTGTTACATAATAATCTTTGGCCAGATCAAATCCCATTTTTTTCATTTGGTAGCGAAAAAATTTGCCAGATTTTTTATTGGTGAATGGTATTCCACTATAATTTGATCCTTGCCAGGGATCATCTTCAAGCTTTCCCTTGGCCGGAGCTTCCGCAATAAATATTAATTTAGAATTTAACGGTCCATATCCCCATGAAATTTCAGTTCTTTTTTGAACTAAGTCAGAACATTTAGAACATTTTGGTTCAATTATATTTCGTAAATCATTTTTAAAATTTGGATAGGAGATTTCATTCATAATGACTCCATTTTTATTGAGGTAAGCGCTAAATTAATGTTTCCTTTTTTTTGAATCTATTTGCCCTACGAGCTTAATATTTGTCCTATAAAAAAGATCATGTTGAAGAACTTTTTCATCCTTTCTGGATTAATTTATTTAGACCAAGCGATTAGTTATAATAGTTTGGTGGAAGCCTCATATTTGACCACTTAATTTTTATCGATTGGCTATATTTTTCTAATACGGAATGTATAACATCATAATACCACGTTGGGGCAAAAGGGCTCACATAAATCGAATTTATCAATTTTGTAGGCGACACAACCAATGTGTTCCCTATAGTACCTGGTTCAAAAATAGGAAAAAATTTTTTAACTGTCATTAGATCTTTTTGATGGTACAACAAACGAACTTCCTGTTCATGTTTGAAAGCTTTCCTTTTATAGAAAAATGGTTGCCAAATATTTCCAGAAGGAAGGCAATCGCTCAAATAATCAATATATTGGACACACCCCAAATAATAATCATTTTTATCTTTTACTGTGTTATACAGTGTTGCATAAGTTGACTGTAAAGCAACTCCGAAATTATCGCCGCAATATAATTTCCACATAGCCTCTGACTCATCATCGCCCATATGCCAGCAATTTATATACATTATTTTTCGGGCAGCTTTCCGAAACGCAACAAGATTCTTTTCTATGAAATCATTAACCTCGCCAGAATAAATAGCCTCAGAGTAAGAATTAGATTGTATAGGTACGGTACCTTCATATGAGTCATTTAGTTTGTCTACTCTACAAAGGAATAGCTCTTTTTTTTCTAAGAAGGCTATCAGTTTTGGAAGATCTAAATACCTCCAAATTTTAACATTCATTTTTTCTGGATGATATAAGAAAGGACCTTTTTTACCAGTCGAAGTGCTAATTTGGTTTTTATTCATTCGCCCGCCTAAGTTTGATAGGTCTAACTCGAAAAAATATATTATATATAAACCTCTCTAATAGGAATTACAAATAAAAAAGGAATCCTTAAGTGAGTGGCCATTCTTGAAAAATAATATACCCCGAAAAATTTGAAACTCAAAACTAACTTGCATAATCATGATCCGAATTTTTTAACGGAAAACTGTTTTGATTTGTATCGGTATCTTAAAGTTCTCAGACTATCCTCTGTAAGTCCGCACTTTATTCAAAATCATCCAATCACAACATGCAGTATCTGATTTTTTCTCCGGGTAGATATCAAAACTGATGATCAAAATATTTTGTATTGAGTTTTCGATATAATTTGAAACCAAAAATCAATAGTTTCCCGCACTGAAACAAGTGATACTCAATATATTTTGTCTTTTATATATTGAGTTTTTTATTGCACTAAAAACAATTTCAAACCGTTCATCTGTTTGTTGCTTTAATTCTTCAACAGCCTTTTTCAATTCTTCATTTTCTGAAATCATGTGCGCAGTTTGGTAAATGTTCTCATGATCTGAATTAATGACATGAATTGCTTGCTCTATCACTGTTTAAAATTCCTGATAGCATGGCAACACCATGTTCGGTGAAAGCAAAGGGCATTTTTCTGATACCATCCCAACTTGATATCACAATTTGTGATTTCAAGATTTGTCTTCCAATCGCTTAATGTCTTTTTCCAATTCTTTCAGGTTCTGTTCATATTGTGATTTTCTCAGATTCTGGCGATATTTTTCATATTCTAAAACCGATTTTTCAGCAGCCATGGCATGACTGATTTTTCCGGCATGGGTTAATAATTCCTTTCCATTCAACTGGATAATAGCATCCAATCTATTTGTCCAGTCTTTCATATACATAGGGGTCTGCAGTTGAGCCATGGTTTCTGCAAAGGCAAGGTATTGTTCCACCAGCAGCCCTAAAAGTTTTATTTCATCTTCATTCAGGTAGTTTTTTGCAATGCTGACATCTCTTTTTGTGACTGAAACAGCCCCTTTTTTATCAAAAGACTGCATGCCCATGAGCGGTAAAGAGGCGCCAACCCTTCTATATACCAGTTCGGCTGCTGTTTGCTGGCTTATTGCCCACAGTAGTTTGTTTTGAACCACCTTGAAAAAGAGGGTGGTTTTTTCATCTCTGGAATCATAATCAATGCTGGTGGTATAAATATCCTTGATTTTTTGATAAAAAAAACGTTCTGAAAGACGGATTTCTCGAATCCGATCCTGCAGTTCGGTAAAATAATTCATGGAAGATCCACTTTTAAACCGGTCATCATTTAAGGTAAATCCCTTTACGATGTATTCTTTGAGCCTCTGTGTAGCCCAAATGCGAAATTTTGTTGCCACACTGCTTTTTACTCTGTATCCCACTGACAGAACCATATCCAGATTATAATAATCAAGGTGGCGTTTTACCTCCCTTGTACCTTCTTTTTGAACTGTTCGGAATTTCCGAACAGTTGATTCCAGCATCAGCTCTTTTTCATTATAAATGTTTTTGACGTGTTCACTTATTGTTGATTTGGCGACCTGGAACAATTCTGCCATCAATTTCTGGGTCAGCCAAACTGTCTCATCCTGCAATCTTACATCAATTTTTACATCACCATTGAGGCTTTGGTAAATCAGTATATCTGACTTGTTTTTCATAAAATTTATATCTTTCAATTTGGAGGTGTCAGTTTGGCACATCCAGTTTAATTATTTTTTAAGATCACAAATTGTGACCTCCAATTTGTTGCGCCTGCTAAGCTTTTTTTGGAAAAGGAATAATTTTTTCCTTTTCATTATATAGGCGGTTAAAGATTAATGTTGCCTTTTTTAAATTGTCCGTTGCCAGGTGTGCATACCTTTGAACCATCTGAAACGATTTATGCCCCATGAGTTTTTGAAGAGTGTAGAGGTCCATGCCTCCCTGGACCTGCCATGATGCAAATGTATGGCGCAAAGTATGGAAAACGACTTTGTTCCTATCATCGGTAACATCATTATTAAATCCAAGATCCTCAACTACCCTTGGGAATGTTTTTGATAGGTATTTTGTTGGGTTGCCATTGCTGTCAGGAAAAATAAAATCGGTTGTCTTTTTTTGTAAGTTTATTTGCAGCATTTCTTTTACGGTATCGCTCATATAGGCATAACGGGATTCAGTGTTTTTTGTATCAACAACATGAATCATGTCATTCTCAAAATCTATGTTGCGCCACATAAGTTGAAATATTTCCTTTGCCCGCATGCCGGTATGGAGGCTTAGTAGTACCATATCGTGAACCTGCTCACTTTTTTCTTTTATCACTTCAAGCAGCAACTCCGCTTCTGAATTATTCAGAAATCTTATTCGCTGATTGTTTATTTTGGGGAATTTTATTTTTGATACCGGATTTGGCCCGGTGAAGATATCAGTATTGATGGCTCTATTAAAAACTTGTCGAATTGTAGCAAGGACATGTTGGATAGTTTTTGGGCTTTTGCCAGCTTTGCCCATTTTATTTTTTAATTTTTCTAAATCAAAAATAGTTATTTCCTTCATTTTATATACATTTCTTTTTCTATTCTTCCAAATGAATCATATATCACAATTAAACTATTTCATAACGATGAGCTTAAAAAAATATTGAAAAAGTGCATCGGTCTATATACAGATACTTAATTAAAGGCACATATCGTTATTCAAAATTATTCAGCTTGAACAAATTTTAACTTATTCAAGCTGTTAAAGAGAAGTGCTAATTTACTAAATATGAGGCTGACGAAATAGAGGATATATTTTTTTCTGGGATTAATTTATGTAAAAGGAGCTGAAATGTCGGTCAATTGGAAGAAGGGATTTAATTGATGACGTATCAGGTTGGTTGATAGATGAGGATGAAAATTATTCTTATTTTGTAACTGCCCATATTCGATCAAAAACCAAGCATGATGCAGTGAACAAGATGCTGGATGCAATTGATTTGCTGCGTGGTATTTGGAATTTATATATGAATAAGGAATTTACGATACGATTTGGGAATGGAAAAAAGAAGCCAATAAATCAGATTACACTCGGGGCACTACACACATTACATAACAAGAATGGATCTTTAGCAGCCGATGTTTTTTGGTATGAGCCAGATCATTATAAAAATCATTCAAAAGTAGATTTTCCCAAAAACTCAGACCAAATTTTCTTAAACACGAATAATGTGA
Source organism: Desulfobacula sp. (assembly GCF_021107415.1). Next base: position 32,390 of record NZ_JAIOSW010000217.1, on the reverse strand, counting down.
GGAATAATACCATCACTCCTCGATCCGCTAAGTTAATGACATTAAGTAACCACTATTAGGAAATTGAATCTATATAATTTTTAATCAGGGTGCTGAATCTCCAGTTTGGTGTTGCCATGTTCGCAAAGAAAATGTATTAAATTAGATCTGAAAGAGTTAATGATTCTATCAATAGCGCATTTAATTGGGATGAAGCATATATGCCAAAGTTACAAAAGGCAAAAAATCTTAGCTTAGTCGAGGATGTCACTCGTCAAATAGAGGAGGCGATTCTGGATGGAGAGTATAAACCGGGAGATAAACTGCCCTCCACCCGAAAGTTACAGGAAGTCTTAGGAGCAAGCTTGGGTACTATTCGAGAGAGCCTTGCTATTCTTGAACAAAAAGGCCTTCTATTCGTGCGGAAAGGATCAAAAGGAGGCTTTTTCATCCATGAAATAACGACTCAACCCATGACGAATAGTATAGAAATGCTCATGCGCCATATGGTGCTCTCCCACAGGGAATTATACGAGTTCCGGGCCACTGTCGAGGCGGGTTTAATCCGTTTGGTTGTTCAAAGAGCTTCTGACGAGCAAATTCAAATTTTTAGGGAATATCTGGACAAACTTAAGATTTGTCTGAACCAAGGTCATGTTGGATGGATGAAACTCATAGACATCGAACAGGATCTTCGCAGAGAGTTCTTGCATGTAATCAAAAACCGGACGTATGAAGCGGTCCTCATACCGATCATAAACAATCTTCATGAATACACCCTCCAACATTTGCCCGGAGGCAGTCAGGAGGCACAATCGGCTTATGACTACTGGGAAAAAATTATTCCCGCCGTGGCCGATCGGGACGAAGACAAGGCAGCTGGCCTGATCAAGGAACTTCTTTTTCATTTCATGGATCTTATACAGAACCGCGCAAAAAAGATCGAATAGTATACTTACAGACAAGTTTAAAAAAAATAAAAAGAAAGCAGAATTTTTTTGTTGACATAATTAATTGATAGAACTAATGGTTTAATCATTAAAAGATGGTACCATTATCACAAGGAGGAAAGATAAGATGATCCAGACAAATATCACTTCTAAGGCTAGTCCAAGGTTTCGGATGCTGACCGAAGACCAGGTTGAGAGGATCAAGCGGGCTGCCTTTGAGGTGTTGGAAAAAGTGGGTTTCAAGGTATTGCATGCCGGAGTACGCAAAATGCTCCGGTCAGCCGGGGCAATCGTTCAGGGTGAGTCGGTGAAGGTGCCTGAGTTTATTGTACAGGGCTGCCTGTCCACTGCGCCCAAAGGCTGGATACTTTATGACCGACAGGGCCGGCGGGCGCTGGATGTTTCCGGCCGGAACAGCTATTACGGCACATCAACGGCCAGTCCGAATACCAAAGATGCTCTAACCGGAGAATACCACGAAACCCGGGTTGAAGATTTGGCACGTGCAGCCAAGGTGGCTGATGCGCTTGAGAATATTGACTGGGTCATGCCCATGGGGTCGGCCCAGGACGTCCCGGCCATGGCCGCTGAATTGCACGAATTCTTTGCCACTGTCACTAACACAATCAAACCCATCGTTTTTTTAGCCTACTCTCCCCGTGGAACCGAGTTGATTTATGATATGGCTGCTGAGGTGGCCGGCGGCACGGACAAACTCAGGGAAAAACCTTTTCTGGTCCTCTATCCGGAGACGATTTCACCATTGATCATGCCAAAAGAAGTAGCTGACAGGATTTTAATCGCAGCCGATAGATGTCTGCCTCAAATGATGGGGCCCACTATCCAGCCGGGAGCGACCGGACCCGTGACCATGGCAGGGGCGGTGGCCCAGGGTGTGGCAGAATCAATGTTTTGTATTGTCGTGGCCCAGTTGCGCCGGCAGGGTTGCCCGGTTGGGCTTGGCTGCAACTTCGGCATCCTGGATATGGCCAATGCCTTGATGAGCATAGGCTCTCCGGAAATGAGCCTGGCCTTGTCCGCTCAGGCTGAGGTTATTCAATCCATGGGGCTGCCCACCTGGGGTCTGGCCGGGGCGACGGATGCTAAGTCTCTGGACGCTCAGGCCGGCGCGGAAGCGGCCTATCACATTCTGGCCCAAGGCCTGTCTGGCCTGAACCTGATCCATGATGTGGGATACATGGATATGTCAATGGCCTGTGCAGTGGAACAATTGGTGGTGGGCAACGATATCATCGGCATGACCAAAAGGTTCCTTCAAGGCTTTGAGGTCAGCGACGAACACCTGGCAATGGAGGTTATCAGCCAGGTGGGTCCGGGAGGACATTATCTGCAGCAACATCATACCATGAACCATTTCCGGAATGAGCTCTGGAGATCCAAGGTTTTTACTCGTCAACCTTTTGAAACCTGGAAAGAAGATGGTTCAAAGGATGTGGAGACGCGTACCCGGGAAGAAATCAGACGTATTTTGGAGACCCACAAGACCGAGAGCCTGCCAGGGGGTGTTCTGACTGAATTGGAACGGATCAAAACCAAAGGTGAGAAAGAACTTACCGGCAAATAAGAATTGTCAGGATTGCTTTAATAAAAAATTTAAATAGGAGTTCAAACTCATGTCCAAGAAATACGATGCTATTGTTATCGGGGCAGGAATCATCGGGGCCTGTGTGGGTTTCGAGTTGGCCAAACGGGGCAAGAAGGTTCTCAACGTGGACAAACTGTCCGGGTCAGGCCTGGGCTCCACATCCGGGTCCTGTGCTATCATCCGGCTGCACTACTCCACCCCGGACGGGGTAGCCATGGCACGGGAGGGCTATTACTACTGGCTGGATTGGCTAAAGTATCTGGGCACTGTGGATACAACGGGTATGGTCAAATATATGAATACCGGTTGTCTGGTCATTAAAACCGAAAAAAACAAATACCTGAAAGATGTGATGGCCTCGCTGAAAGCAATGCACGTAGTTTACGAGGAACTGGACACTGACGGAGTTAAAAAACTGTTGCCCATCGCGGATATCCGTCAGTTTGGCCCTCCCACTCTCCCCAGTGATCCGGGCTTTGGCGAGCCAACCGCTAAAACTATTGCCGGGGCCATCTATGTTCCGGAGTCAGGTCTTATCAGCGATCCTAAGCAGTCGGTTCACAATGTACAGGTGGCTGGCGAAAACGCTGGCGGAGAATACCTTTTCAAGGCACAAGTGGAGCAAATCCTCAAAAAGGAGGGCCGCTGTGCCGGGGTCAAGCTGGCCGATGGCACCGAAATAGAGGCACCTATTGTGATCAATGTGGCCGGGCCTCACTCCTATCAATTGAACCAGATGGCCGGAGTAATCGATGGAATGAATATCAAGACCAGGCCTCTCAAACAAGAAGTCTGCCATGTCCCGGCACCTGAAGGATTTGACTACAATAACCTGGGAACAATCATATCCGACGGTGACGTAGGCTGCTATTCACGGCCGGAGATAGGCAATCATGTTCTCATTGGCTCCGAAGATCCGGAATGTGACACCCTGGAATACATAGACGACCCGGACAATTACAACCAGAATTTTACCGAGCAGTGGACAACCCAGGTCATGCGGGTGGCCCAGCGCCTGGAAAACCTGCCCATACCCGGACCCGGAAAAAACCAGGGTTTGGTGGATCTTTACGATGCATCAGATGACTGGATTCCTATCTACGACAAGTCTGATTTACCCGGCTTTTATATGGCTGTCGGCACATCGGGCAACCAGTATAAGAATGCACCCGTGGTGGGGGTGCTCATGGCCGAATTGATCGAGGCCTGCGAAAGGGGACACGACCACGACCGTGATCCGGTAAAGTTCATTATGCATTACACCAAGCGGGAGTGTAATATCGGTTTTTTCAGCCGGTTGCGGGAAATAAATCCTAATTCCAGCTTCTCGGTCATTGGTTAGGGAAAGACTGACGGGTACGACCAAGAATGTTTGTTTTAGTAAACTCATTGAATTTTTATTGACAGAGTTGACTCATTGATTTAATTATTAAAAATAAATTTATATGTTAGTGTGATTATGGCTCCTAAAAACGACATATTACTTTCAGTAAAAGATCTACGAACATACTTTAATGTTAAGGAAGGTCTGGCAAAAGCTGTTGACGGAGTATCCTACAATATCAACCATGGAGAAACATTGGGACTTGTGGGTGAATCCGGATGCGGCAAAACAGTTTCTGCTCTATCCATTTTAAAGCTGCTTGATATACCTCCTGCCAAATTTCATTCAGGTCAAATCCTTTTTAAAGATCAGGATTTGCTGAAGATGTCGGAACCGGAGATAAACTCAATCAGAGGACGGTTAATCTCAATGATCTTCCAGGAGCCCATGACTTCGCTGAATCCTTTACTTTCCATAGGGTTCCAGATAGATGAAGTCATGATCAACCATCTGGGCATAAATGCAAAACAAGCCCGTGACCGGACGATTGATCTCTTGAATATGGTTGGTATTCCTTTACCCAAAAAACGAGCAAAGGAATATCCGCATCAGCTAAGTGGTGGAATGCGGCAAAGAATAATGATAGCTTTGGCTTTAGCCTGTGATCCGGAACTATTAATAGCGGATGAACCTACCACAGCTCTTGACGTAACAATTCAGGCACAGATTCTGGATATCATGCTCAATCTTCAAGACAGATTTAATACAAGTATCCTTTTAATTACCCACGATCTGGGGGTTATAGCAGAGACAGCCCATAGAGTAGCTGTCATGTATGCAGGAAAAATAGTGGAAGAAGCAGATGTAAAAACAATTTTTCAAAACCCTCTTCACCCCTATACCCAAGGGCTTATGAATTCTGTTCCTAACATCAATAAGATTGATTCAACAAACAGGCTGCAGGAAATTCCCGGCATGGTGCCAAACCTGTGCTATCTTCCTTCCGGATGCGCATTTTTTAATCGATGTTCCATCAGAGAAAAAATATGTGAATTAGAAAAGCCAAAACTTTTAAATATCGAAAACAATCATAATGCTCGGTGCTGGATGGTGCAAAACAGTGTGTAATAAGGCATTTTGCCATAAAAATGGAGAATATAAATGAGTGAGAAACTCTTGGAAGTTAAAAGTCTTAAAAAGCTTTTCCCTGTAAAACCCGGTTTCTTTTTCAAATCAAAAGATTATGTACACGCTGTTGACGGAGTCAGTTTAAGCCTGAAACCCGGGCATACTTTAGGCCTAGTTGGTGAAAGCGGCTGCGGAAAAACCACAACGGGAAAGACGATTTTAAAACTTATTGAGCCCACTGACGGTCAAATATTTTTTAAAGGTGAAAATATTACAGGATACACTCGCGGGGAGATGAAAAAAGTCAGACGCCAAATGCAAATGATTTTCCAGGATCCTTTTTCATCACTCAATCCCAGACACACTATTGGATCCATTCTTGCGGCTCCATTAAAAATTCATAGACTGGCTGATGATAAAAATATGGAAGATACAATTTCAGGCCTTTTAAAAAAAGTCGGGTTATCATCTGAAGCCATGCGGCGGTATCCCCACGAATTCAGTGGAGGGCAGCGTCAGCGCATTGGCATTGCCAGGGCACTTGCCCTTTATCCGGAATTGATAATAGCGGATGAACCGGTTTCAGCACTTGATGTATCAATTCAGGCTCAAATAATTAATTTAATGAAAGACCTGCAGGAGGAACTGGGATTAGCCTACATCATTATTGCCCATGACCTGAGTATAATAAGCCACATTTCCGATGAAATTGCCGTCATGTATCTTGGTAAAATAGTAGAAAAAGCATCAAGTGCAGATCTTTATGCCGAGCCCCTTCACCCTTACACCAAGGCGCTTATCTCCGCTGTTCCGGTTCCTGATCCCGAATTTAAAAAAAACCGTATTATACTCAAAGGTGATGTGCCGTCGCCCATCAATCCTCCTTCAGGATGCAGATTTCATCCGCGCTGCCCATTTCGTTTTGAGCCCTGTTATACAAGAGAACCGTTTTTGAAACCTATAGGAAAGGAAAACCGTTTTACAGCATGCCATTTAAAATTTTGAAAATATCCATAACTATAATGATCACTTTTTATACTTTAAGGAGCAGCTTTTGTTCAAATATATAATAAAAAGATTGCTGCAGGCTATCCCTCTTCTCATCGGAGTATCCATAATTGCTTTCTCCATAATGCATCTTGCACCTGGAGGACCCCTTAGTGTTTATACATTAAATCCGTCAATTACTGCCCAGGATATTGATAAAATCAAGGTCATACTGGGTCTTGATCAACCCATTCATATACAATACGTAAAATGGGCAGGGGGTATGTTTACAGGAAACTGGGGAACGACTTTTTTTGGCGGCAGACCTGTATTCGACGTTATTGTAGAAAGAATTCCCGCTACTTTTCTATTAATGGGATCTGCAATGAGCATTTCAATAATTATCGGTATGTGCACGGGTATTCTCGGTGCTTTTAAACGCTATTCAATATTTGATTATCTTGCCACAACAGGCGCCATGGTTGCACTGTCATTTCCCACTTTCTGGTTCGGGTTAATGGCCATATACATATTCAGCCTTAAACTTGGATGGTTCCCGTCCGGCGGCATGTTTACCCTTGGCGGTGATGAGGAGTTCCTTGATCTGTTTCGGCACCTGGTGCTTCCCACTGTTGTGCTTGCCCTTGTACTGGTTGCTCAATGGAGCCGCTATACCCGATCAAGTTTTCTTGAAGTCATTCACCAGGATTACATCCGCACTGCCAGAGCCAAAGGCATAAAAGGATATAAAATATTGTTCAGACATGCTCTTCCCAATGCCGTAGCTCCTCTAATCGCTCTTGCCGGTGTTCAATTGCCGTGGCTTTTCAGTGGAGCTCTGGTTGCGGAAACAATCTTTGGCTGGCCCGGAATGGGCAGACTTTTTGTGGATTCCCTTACGATGAAAGAATACCCTGTTTTAATGGGGATGGTGATGTTTACAGCAATTGCAGTAATTTTTGGGAATCTTATTGCAGATATAATAAACGCTGTTTTAGATCCAAGAATCGCACTGGAGTAGCAATTAGAATGAACAGGAACTAAAGAAAATAATATGGAAACTAACTCATCACAATTATTGCGGCTTAAAACAAATGAATCTGTTGAATTCTATGAAACACAACTTCAGCGTTTGTGGAGGCGTTTTTCAAGCCACAGATTAGCCGTTATAGGTGGATGCATTGTATTAACCCTTTTAATCAGTGCGGTATTTGCAGGCTTTATATCTCCCCATGATCCTTTGGACCTGGACACATCACGCCGTTTTATTGAGCCTTTTACAGATATCCATTTCATTCTCGGAACGGATGAAATGGGACGTGATACCTTTGCAAGGCTGCTCCACGGAGGAAGAATAAGTCTTATCGTCGGCATAGCTGCCATGTTTGCAACTGTTGTTACAGGCTTATTGGTAGGGCTTGTTTCAGGCTATTACGGCGGAAAGATAGACAATATCCTCATGCGTTTTACAGACACTATTTTATGTTTCCCCCAGGTTTTTTTACTTCTGATTCTTGCAGCCTTTATTACCCCCACTGTAATATCAATCGCTCTGATAATAGGGTTTACTTCATGGATGGAGGTGGCCCGCATCATCAGAGCCCAGATTCAATACATTAAAAAACAAGATTTCATTGAAGCAAGTTTTGCTTTAGGCGCTTCAGGTCCACGCATAATGTTTCGAGAACTTTTGCCCAATGCCATGGCCCCGGTTCTTGTATCAGCCACCTTAAATGTAGCCAATGCCGTGCTGATGGAATCTTATATAAGCTTCCTGGGATATGGGATTCAGCCGCCTCTTGCCAGCTGGGGAAATATGTTAACAAATGCCCAGGCTTATTTTGACCTTTCACCGTGGCTGGCGATTTTGCCCGGCATCATGATCACGTTAACCGTTATGAGCTTTAATTTTTTAGGTGATGGTCTAAGAGATGCTTTGGACCCGCGTTTAAGAATGTGAACATAAACCGTCTCGTTCGACTCAAAATCGGACGGACACTCAACAATAACTAAGGAGGATTTAAGTTATGAAGGATTCTAAACCATCCGATTTTACGCGTAGAGAGTTTATGAAGACAACAGGTTATTTAACATTTTCCACTGTAATCGCAGGCAGCGTATTGGGCATAACAAACCCTGCATGGGCTGCCAAGAAAAGTGTTATTGTGGGTATGACCCAGGAGCCTGTCAATTTTAATCCGCTTCTCTATGTGAATTCCGGAACCGAAGAAGTTCCGGAAGCATGTATGTTTGATGCTCTCTGGGATATAAACCATTTGGGAGAATTTATCCCCAATCTGGCAGCTAAAATTCCCACACTTGAAAACGGTGGGATATCTTCAGATGGGAAATTGTGGAAAATAGAGCTTAAAAAGGGGATTAAATGGCATGATGGGGCACCCTTTAATGCAAAGGATGTGGAATTTACATATCAGACCATTATTAATCCCAAGATCGCTATCAGATCCAGATCCGGATTTGATCTTATCTCTGATTTTAAGATAGTTGACGATTACAACGTGGAAATAAGCCTGGCAAAACCGTTTGTCCCCTTTGCATGGGCCTGGCAAAAAATGCACATCGTACCCCACCACATTCTATCCAAGGTACCGGACATCAACACGGCTGCTTTTAACATGAAACCCATCGGCACAGGACCGTATACACTTAAAAAACGTGTGGCAGGCAGTCATATGATATATAAAAGAAATCCTGATTATCATAGAGGCCAGCCGGCCATAGAAACGGTTGTTCATAAATTTATTCCCGACCAGACCGTTGCATACACCCAGTTTAAAACCGGTGAAATAGATGTATTTGGACTGCACGGCGTACCGCCTGAAAGATTTGAAGAGGCAAAAAAACTCCTCAATCGCGATTCTTTGAAAACACCCCAGCCATGGGTTGAATTTATTTATTTTAACTGCGGCAAACCACAGTTCAAAGAAAAGATAGTCCGCCAGGCTCTGTATCTTGCCTGTGACAAGGAAAAATGGATAAATGATGTCCAATATGGACTTCCTCCGAGAACATTATCTTATCTGCACCCCAGCCACTGGGCGTACAACAAAAAGTTAAAGGATCCGGGATATAATTTAAAAAAAGCGGCCCAAATGCTGGATGGAGCAGGCTGGAAAGTCGGTTCAGACGGCATCCGCCAGAAAAACAGTGTAAAACTAAAATTTACCATGTCAACTACTGCCGGTGCAAAAGCAAGGGAACAGGCCCAGGCAATGGTTCAGGCAAACTGGAAAGAAATCGGCGTCGCCATGGAAATTAAAAATATGCCGGCATCGGTTGTCTGGGGCGAGTTCACAACCAAATCTCAATTTGATACGCTTATGGTGGGCTGGGAGCCAACTGTTGGAATGGACCCTGATTATACAGCAAGGTGCCACTCAAAACAGATCCCCGTAAAACATGGAGTAGGTTCCAATTATGTACAATACGAGAATGCTGAACTGGATAAACTCCTGGAAGAGGGTGTGCTGATTTCCGACATGGGAAAACGCAAAAAAGTGTATGACAGAATACAGGAAATCCTTCATGAAGATCTTCCTTTTGCTCCAATTTTTGCGTATGTTTTTATCTATGGAAAAAAATCTAATCTCAAAGGATATGAAGTTAATCCTTATGTTACTGATGTTACATGGAATATTCAGGACTGGAACTGGGGATAATAAGATTCATCCCCCTTGTACTATCTCCCTGTCATTTTTTTAATTGTTGAACAAGCCTTTACATTTATTTGTGAAGGCTTGTTTTTATGGCAGGGATCGGAGAAGTCATGGTCTGTCAGTTAGTGTTAATGTTATCATCTTGGTAATTTAAGACCTTGAGTCAAGAACTAAGCAAGATTTAAAATGCCGGTACAAAAAGAAGAATACCAGATTTTTATGCAATGTGTGTTCCCGCAACTACTATGATACCTGCAGTATCAAAACTTATGTTAAAGATGGAAAGATCCAGTTCATTGAAGGAGCGCGCGAATCAACTTTCACCAGAGGTAGTTACTACTGATCCTATTTGATATTACCCGGAGAAAGGAGATGGAACAGGAGATCAAATATCTTAATTTTTCAAGGGAAAACCGCATTTCCACAGGAGGTCCAAAAGGGGTATCTTCTTTGTTAATATTGAGAATAGCCAATTGGGCGTTTGGATTTCTTCCCAAATTCTTTTTTAAGATTGGCAATCGATTCCCTATCTGAATCAAGTGCATAAATGTTCCCTAGCACTACTGGTTGGTCATGGCATCCACGGCTGCCATGCAGATCGCCACCGATGATTGCGGATCGTCGGCTGAAAATTTCTCGCCATCCTTGAGAAAAATTGCACGCCACTGGGTCTCGTTCTGGCTTTTGGGGCAGAGGTCTTTTAGTTGAAAGAAAAATCCTTTGGTTTCCAAAATTTCGGATAATTCCAGAGCTGCGTTAATGTTATAGACGGCGTGAGTGGGAACTGCCTCGCCGAGGTGTTTTTTAAGTTGTTTTTCCAGTATTTCGGCTATGGATTCGGACATTATGGTCTCCAATTTAATGGTTTTGTGTGGGTATCTTCTTGAATTTTTTTAATACCACATTATCACTGTTTCTCACACGAAAGCAATATAGCCGCAAATCAATTTTCCCGGACAATTTTTTTGCATCGTATGCTAACGTGCTAAAGTTGAAAAAGTTCGGCATTGGCATTAAAACACATGGGCTGGTGTCACTATTACAGGTTGATATGAAAAAATCATTATTGCAAGTATAATCTCTGTGTTTTTCGTATTTTCGTAAATTTTACGTGATTTGACTTTACTGGGAAACGCTGTGAATAATAGTCGCTATGCTACTTTTTGGTAGGCGCTCTGCCCACCTCCGTAATAATTTGAATAAATATGTTGATACACACTTATCGTTTTTAAATCCACATCTTCATCGGTATAGGCTTTCTCAGGTACCCATCGCCTCCCCCCCCCCAGTTTATTTTGTGAAAAGTAGCAGAGGTTCGATTTGTGTTACCAGCCTAGGATAATAGGATTACAGTTGGACAATCCGATTAAAAACCATAGATAGTTGCAAAAATTCCAACATCTTCCGTATCAATAAGGCCATTTTCATTCAAGTCTGCATCCGGAAAAATATTATTTGTATACCGATCTGAAAATTCGGTCAGATCAAATCCGTCAACGTCACCGTCACTATCAAAGTCACACTTGGCAAGAAAATCAATTACTTCAATCCTAAGATATGCTGAATCAATTCTCACAATAGGTTCGGCGCCAAGCCAATTACGCCATTCTTCTATGTTATACCAGATTGGTGCATTATCACTATCAACAGCGGTATAATAAAAATGAAAATTTACTTCTACATGATTAACATCATTTCTTATTGATTTCCATTTATCGATTATCCATGGATTACTAGTAGTATTCACTGATCCATATTTCCAATCTAAAAAGCCATTTTCATGTGCTGTAACAGCAAATCCATAGAGGTACGCATTATTAATACCATAAAAAAATACTGCCACATAGTTATGGAGAATATATTCATATTCAGTGTCTGTTTCTTGGTCGTATCCCATTCTATGCTGGAACTCATTTGTGATATTCATGTAACCGCTAAATTCAACATTCATTAAAGAGGTACCATAGATTGAGACATCGATGACCTGTATCATATCGTTGTTGTTTTGTTTATCCAAACTAATTGGTGAGAAATAAAAATCTCCTTCGTAAGCAATGCTTGGATTATACACCGCCATATAATTCATTGGATTAGACACTCGATCCGGAAACCACCCTGTCATATCACCCGTTTCAGCTCCTGGGTTTTCCAAAGGTATGTGAATCCATCCAGACTGCACTTCAGGGGTTTTAATACACAGAGCAATGATTAACATAAACAATAAAAAAAATATTCTAACTTTCATGGGTTTTCCTTTCCATGTTTTAGAATAAAAATCGGATACCTATACATAACTCCCCAACCATTATTCAAACCTGTCTCTTTTCGTCCCTGCTTTTCACCAGGTTCTGTTTAATAATTCATACAATCAGTTCTGCCAAAGTTGGCAGCTAAAATCTCCAATTCTATCAATGATGGATCATTTGCCAGTACAGAAAGATCTGCTCCATCAACATCATTATCGTTTCCTTCTAAATCACCAATACATGGCTCAATTTGGCAACTCTCCCAATCCCCACCAATTTGTTTTAAATTTAAAAAATCTCTAACGATCTGATTATCTGTAAATAAATAATTTCCGCAAAAATTATTTTGATTATCATATAATTTCGTAAGATTTATTGTTTGATCCGGCACACGGCCTGTTAGTTGATTGCTATCTATATCAATAAACAAAAGATTTGTTAGTTGACCAATTTCAGAAGGGATCGCACCTGTTAATCTATTTTCATAAAGCTTAAGCACCCGAAGTTTGCTTAACTCGCCAATAGAACTAGGGATATTACCTGAAAGTTGATTAGAAGAAAGATGAAGTTCCCTCAGATTAGGTATATTGCCTATTTGATATGGGATCGCACCAATCAGTTTATTGTAAGCAAAGGTAAGAATTTCAAGATTTTTTAATCCACCAATCCCGGAAGGAATGTTACCTGTTAACTGATTCCTTTCAAGAATAAGATAAGTAAGATTAGTTAAATCAACTATCCAGAGGACATCACCTGTTAGCTTATTCCCACCAAGATTTAGTCTTTCAAGCTTGGTTAAATATCTAATCGTGTCTGGGATATCCTCTGAAAGGAGGTTCCATCCAAGATAGAGTAGTTTAAGATTTTCCAAATTTCCAATTTCGTTAGGGATACTACCTGTGAGTTGATTGCCACAGAGGTAAATATCGGTTAAATGAATTAAACTACCAATCCCTGAAGGAATGTTACCCGTCAATTTGTTGTCATTAAGATAAAGCTGAGTAAGATTATTTAAATACTGAATCTCCTGAGGTATATTACCCGTTAGCTGATTATCTGAAAGCTCAAGGCACTCAAGACTGGGTAGCTGACCAATCTCAATAGGAATACTACCTGTTAAATTATTATACCAAAGTAAAAAATTTTTAAGACTTATAAGACCACCAATTTCGCGAGGGATACTACCAGTCAATTGATTAAACCTAAGATTTAACTCTGTAAGCTTAGCTAAGTTTCCAATCTCGCGAGGGATACTACCAGTCAATCGATTGCTCCTAAGATTTAGCTCAGTAAGATTAGTTAAATTACCTAATTCAAGTGGGATAATACCTGTCAAAAAGTTATAATGTAAAAAAATACCACTCACAAAATTATTCTCGCTGTTAAGAGAAATACCATACCAACCACCCTCCGTCCCCGGCATTGCAAATTTATCTATATGAAGTGGTGGTTCTTTCCATCCGGTATTATTATTCCAATTGTCGCCATCGGTTGCATTATAAAGTGCGATGAGTGCTTCTCGTTCAATTTGTGGAATTGCTGCAAAAACAATATTTATATTTAAAAATAGAAGCAATAGAATCGGTGTTAGAAAAATTATAAGAATCTTTTTCATTCTGTATTCTCCGTTAAAACTATATTTATAAAACCAAAAAATCGGATCACCTTAATGGCAACCCGGCTATCTAAAGTTCAGACCCGCAGCTTTCCGCCCCAGTATCTTTACTGAGTTGGCTTTTTCATCTCAATTTCCTTTCACTGCTATCTGCAATATTTATTCCAATTTTGCAATAGAAAATAACTATTTTACCAAACCATTTAAGCAACAAGGGTTATCACCATATAAAAAATATGGTTATCAAGATTAAGCAGAATAACTTGGGTAAAAAATGTTATAAAATTAGGAAATTAATGTAACACTTTTAGGAAAACATTTTCCGATAGTTTCTATCCTTTTTGGGGAGTGAGTTTTTATGATGCGTGTTATTATGTTAATGACTTTCTTGTTATTCCCATGCTTTATTAATAGTTACTTCAGGCATAGGATAATGTTTCATATTAAGAGTATAGATTATACCATCAGTTTTTATGGCTGTAGCAACAAGAATAGCATCGTTTACATCAATCCCGTGACTTGGGGTGCCTATTTTTGATATAAAACTGCTGCTGTATCGATAACTTCTTTATCGACAGGCTTTGTTTTCAATAATGACAGGAATAATTGCGTGGCTTCTTTTTCCCCAGGTCGTATAAAAAATGCAACTTCTGCTCGTTGCATTGCTCCTGTGTATAGTTCATATTTTCTTTTATATCGGAGGTTGATTAAAAAATCTTCGGTTTTTTTCTCTCCTCGGAGGTGCCAAATAAGAATATCTGCATCAACAAATGCTTTCATCAATGGTGTCTTTCCATTGATTTATTAAATGCTGAACGTGCTTTTTTAATTGTCTCTTCAGGGGATTCTGAACGTTGCCATGCTCCAAAAGTTTTTGTAAAGATATCTTTATCTTGAATTTGTTCTATTCTTTTCTGTTTTGAATAAATTTTTATAGCATTTTCAATAATAGCTTCATTGGTCATATTAAATTCATCTGCTAATATTCCAATCTGATGAATTATGGATTCATCAACTTGTGCTGATAATATTTTTGTCATGATTAGCCTCTTTATTATTTATTCAAATTCTATAATATAAATTATAATATTTTAAATTAATATTCAAGTTTTGTTCTTATCATCGGTAACGTCATTATTAAATCCAAGATCCTCAACCGCCCTTGGGAATATTTTTGATAAGTATTTTGTTGGGTTGCCATTGTTGTCAGGAAAAACACAATCGGTTGTCTTTTTTTGTAAGTTTTTTTGCAGCATTTCTTTTACGGTATCGCTCATATAGGCATAACGGGATTCAGTGTTTTTTGTGTCAACAACATGAATCATGTCATTCTCAAAATCTATGTTGCGCCACATAAGTTGAAATATTTCCTTTGCCCTCATGCCAGTATGAAGGCTTAATAAAGCCATGTGCCGTCATGATAGACTATGTTCAACTAAAAAATTATTTTAAACTCCATGCATTATTTGCTGGAAACAGATGAACTAAACTTGAAAATAGTAGGTGGCCGAGAATTGCTGCTTTATTGTTGACATATGAGTCAATCCATTTATTATAATGCTTGGTCAGGGAGGCCAATGTTTCTTTAGTGATACAGTTCTCTTCTATAACATTTTGGAAAAAATAAACAACATTTTATTTTATTCATTAAAAAGGAAGAAAAAAATGAAACAATTCAAACTATTTCTTGTTATTTTCACCTTATTTTTAATATCAGTGTCTATCTCATATGGAAGCAGCTACCAGGCCACAACTGACCTTACCATCAGGGCTGTTATCAATACTGTGGAGGCAGGTGATGTTGATGCTGTTTGGAAAAAGGGAGGAGAAGAGACAACTTCTGGTGGAGATCGAGTTATTTGGGGTTATTTTTATGCAAGCCCGTCAGATGTAAACTGGGGTAGCGAGAATAATCCTGATTTGTACGTAAAAATATGGTTTGATCGTAGCGGTAGAATTGATGTGAACTTTTTTCATGTATCGGTTCCTGATATTGAAGTGTATTCCGAGTATTCAGGCAACGGTACCTCAAATCAGTACAATAAAAATACTATGGAAAACAGATATTACAGGCATGAATACAACTCTGATACAACATCTATTGTAGGGACTTGGGTTAGAACGTCATATTCAGGCGATAGCGATGGACCTGAATGGACTACTTTTAATTCTGACGGCACCTACACTGATAATAATCAGGCTTTCTCCAGCAGTTATCTTGTGTCGGGTAATAATATATCAGGATCTCATGTCGAAAGTGATGGCACAGTAACTTGGAATGGGACGATATCAGGAACCACCATATATATTAATTGGTCTCATTCAAATGGCTATAGCGGGAGTATTACCTTGGTCAAACAATAAGAATTATTTATAGCAGAATTATTTTTAAGGCAGTACACTTCTTCTAAAAAAATATTCTGTCATCTTTAAGGGCTGCGATTATTGAAGAACAATAAACGAAATAATTTTATTATTATTTTTTTAATAATCATGGCCCCCCTCTTTTTTAATGTGAAATCAATAATAGCAGAGACAAACACTGTAATATTTAAAAATGGCTCCTACCTTATTAATTTCACATCAACCTCATTGGATAAGATCTTCAAAGAAATTGAAAATGAATTTCAAATTACCATAATAGGGTTAAATGGCAGGCGCTCAGAGAATATCAGTCTTTTCATAAAAGATGAGAGTGTGGAAGGTATTTTAAAAAAAATAATTAAATCAATCGGAGAGAAAAGTTATGCCTTTATCTACAATTTCGAGAAACTGATAAGGGTATATTTTGTTCCAGAATCAGAATTTGACTTTATCCCTTCCGAAGAAAAACCAAAGATTAATATTCACAAAAAGAACTATTTTGGTGCTAGGGTCACTTCAGTTTTTTACGATTCATATGTGCATTCTGCCGAGTTAAGAATAGGAGATATTATTACAGAATATGACAATGCCCAAATTACAAGAGGGCCTATTGAGCTCTATAAATTAATGAAAGAAAGATCAAACCGTAATTCTATTGAAATGAGGATTTTAAGGAACAAGGTCCCTATGAGCATATTTGTAACCGGGGGACTTATAGATGCCGGTCTGAAAACAATAGCACTTGACGATACAAATTTTTAGACCTAACTTTGTATATCAACAGCCATGTCTTGGTCAAGATAATACAAGCAACCCTCTTTTTTTTAAAATTAATTTGTCTTACATCCTAATATATATTATTGTAATTTTTATTTAGTTTGACCGGAATATTTAAAGTATTCTAGTGGTTTTATGGTTTGGGGAGTGTGCAGATTATTGCAACCATTCTGTTATTTAATAATTTGCAAGCACTCACAACTTAAATAAATTGAGAAGGCTCAAGGACTGAATTATGTCTGAAAAATCGACTTATGAAGAACTGGAGCAACGGATTCTGGAATTGGAGCAAGTCGTATCGGGACGTAAACAGGCAGAGAAGGCTCTGCAAGAGAGCGAAGCAAAATATAAATCTTTAATCAATAATCTTAATGTAGGGGTTTATAGAAATACTGTAGGATCTAAAGGCAAATTCATCGAGGCAAACCCTGCTCTTGTGAAAATGTTCGGCTTTGACAGTATGGAGGAATTTTTTAAAGTAAGCGTTTCTGATTTATACAAGAGTCCATATGACAGGAAGCAAGTTGCTGCTGAAATATTAAAAACAGGCACAGTAAGAAATAAAGAATTACAATTGCAAAAGTTGGACGGGACTTTATTCACCGCTTCAATATCTGCCGTAGCGGTAAAAGATGAAGAAGATGAAGTCAAATATTTCGATGGTATTATTGAAGATATCACTGACCGCAAACGAGCCGGGGAGGAATTAAGAAAAAGTGAAGAAAGATTAAAAGCGATTTTTGAAGCAAACCCTGATCCTGTTGTGGTGTACGATATCAATGGACATCCGTTATATTTAAATCCTGTCTTTGCTGATATCTTTGGATGGACCTTAAATGAACTGCAAGGCAGACGTATCCCATTTGTACCTGATGACCAGCAAGAAATTACCCATTTGAAAATAAAAGAAATTTATGAATCTGGAAATCCTGTTCGATTTGAAACAAAGAGGTTATCCAAACATGATAAGACTATCAATGTTTTCCTTAGTGCTGCGATAATAAAGGATAGTCAAGGGATAAACACTGGCCTTGTTGTTAATTTAACGGATATTACCGAACGAAAAAAAATAGAAAATCAACTCAGACAATCCCAGAAAATGGAGGCTATTGGGACCCTTGCCGGAGGAATTGCCCATGATTTTAATAATATTTTATCCGGTATTTTCGGTTATACCCACCTGGTAGGAATGAATATTAATGATCCTGTAAAAATAAAGAAAAATTTAAATCAAGTGGTTAAAGGTGCTCAACGGGCTGCTGAACTGGTACAACAGATCCTGGCATTCAGCAAGCAGGTGGAATACAAGAAAAAACCGCTTGAATTGTATTTTATTGTCAAAGAAGCAATTAAATTTTTACATTCCTCGATACCCACAACCATTAAAATACAAGAAAATATATCATCCAGAGCAATGGTTCTGGCAGATTCCACCCAGGTACATCAGGTCGTTATAAATCTTTGCACAAATGCTTATCACGCGATGGGTGATTCAGGCGGAATTTTATCTGTGGAGTTAAATGATGTAGAAATTACACACCCGAGCGAATTTATGGCAAATTTCTGTAAGCCAGGTAATTATGTTAAACTTGAAGTAAGAGATACAGGTCATGGCATGAATAAAGAAACCCTGGAAAGAATATTTGACCCGTATTTTACAACAAAAAAACTTGATAAAGGTACAGGCCTTGGGCTGGCTGTGGTTGCCGGCATTGTTAAAAAGCA
The DNA here is from genome assembly GCF_021107415.1 of Desulfobacula sp. The sequence continues at coordinate 14,012 of NZ_JAIOSW010000217.1, read as the reverse complement.
TAATGGCTACATCAAAACATATAGTAAGGTTGGCCATGGTTCCACGTTTCAGGTATTCTGGCCAGTCACTGAAAATAAGCGTTCCCATAATTTCTCAGAAAACAAAAAAATAGATTTACCCAAAGGGACTGAACAAATTATGCTCGTGGATGATGAAATAGATATTCTTGTCACATCACAGGCAATCCTGGAAAAACAGGGGTATAAAGTAGCAGCATTTAAAAACGGGTTATCTGCATTACAGGCCTTTTCTAAAAATCCGGATTATTTTGATCTTGTCATCACCGATATGGCCATGCCTCAGATGGCAGGAGACGAATTTGCTGTTAAGATTTTAAAAATTCGAAAAGGAATGCCTATTGTTCTTTGTACAGGGTTCAGTGAAACCATATCTGAAGAAAAGGCAGCATCTCTGGGTATTAAGGGCTTTTTATTGAAGCCGATTGTGATGAATGATTTTGTTAATAAAATTCGTGAAGTGCTGGACGATTAAATATTTGTGGATTTATTCATTGCCGGAATCCTTAAAGGCATAGTCTGGGTCTCATGATATTTTCAAGATATAAACGATGGCGTTCAAAATCATTCCCATCGTCAGATGCATTAAACCGGATCTCCCGGCCAAAGGTGATACAGACCCGTGAAAAGGGTTTGGGCAGCATAAATTTATCCCATGAATTGAAAAACCAGGCATGTTCTGCGGACGTATAAAAAGGAACCACCACTGCATCAGCCTCAATGGCCATCTTGATTGCGCCGCCCTTGACCCTGCCGATGGGACCGGTGGGGCCGTCAAGGAGGTGGGCGCCAAGTCCGTAAGTCTTTAAATGATTAATCATCAGAACCATGGCTTGTCTCCCCCCCCGTGTAGAAGAACCCCTGGGGGTATGCCAGCCGCTCCTGTTGGCCACTCCTGAAATTAAGTCTCCATCTTTGCTCTGGCTGATCATCAGGCCGGGATTGTATTTGGAATAGGTTTTAAAATGGTGGATAGCTGAGAAAAACTGCTGGTGCCATGCACATAAAAGAATGGGAGTGCCCTGTTTCATAAGTTCCTGCCAGTGTTTCTCATTTTCAACCCTGAGCCTGAAGGTCATACTGTAAATCCGGATAAAGTAATAAATAAAAATAATAAAAGGCCGGGTGTAAATAATAAATTTTAATCTTTTAAGCATTGGTTACTCCCCCAAATTAAAACTTTCGGGCACTTTAACAGATATATAGGGTAAAGTAACCTCCTATTTGCTTTTCTACTATCTATACGCAAATAATTAACCGGATATTATTGACTTAATTTGTAATACAAATTTTAATAATGCTGGATTTTAACTAAATCATTTTTTGCAATTTTAATTATTTGATCTTTAAGCACTTTGAAATCCATTGCTATATTTTTTTTGTTATTAAATATTTCTCTAAAAACTTTTAAACCGAATATGTCGTCTGCCTTGACTGTTAATTTCATTGAGCCTGGCGTTATGTGTGCCTTTTTGTGGATAATATCTTCATCACCATCAATAATACCTATGACAGGAATTTGAAAACGATACATAATATCGCCAACGATGGAAGTGGTATCATCTCCAACGGTTACAATCCCTTTTGTGTCATTTGTTAAATTATATACATACATTCCCGCATGATCTATAAATGTGATTTTTGTGCCGTTTGTTTTTTTTATTCGCGGTATATGTTCTGTTCGTCTGAGAAAAGATGATGTTGTAAGTTTAATAGTTTCTAAATCAATGCCTCCAAATCTTTCCAGTTTTTCTATTCCGTGCTCTTTAATTTGAGCCCCTTGAATCTCAATAAGATGTTTCCCTTTAGAGACAAATACAATTTCTGTTTTTAAAGCCGTGCCGACTATGATGCCGTCTACAAGAACAAAATCATTTATGTTTGCTGTGGTTATTTTTCGGTATGTTTTTTTGTTTTTTTTCCATACCAGAGGAGAGTCGGTATCAATTTGCTTGTGTGGCTTTTTTTGTTTAATTCCCATTTTTTGTAGAATAGAAATAATAACAGGATTATTATTGTCGTTCCACTCTACAAAACAGGGATGACTGCATTCAATTTGAAGAATGGGTATTTTTAAACCCGCACGCTTAATAATCATATTGCCAAAAGTTAAACCTGAGTGAAGCGTCTTGCCGTAATTAACAATAATGATATCTTTTAAATTTAAAGCCATGCGGGAAAGACAATTGCTTGGCATTTCATCCCAGAATTCAATATTTTCAAGCCCACTGTCTATAACAGCAGTCCGGCCCATAGTCCCCGCTAATACACACTTGACAGAATCTATTTTTTTTATGGTATTAATAATTTTTTTGGCCCACATGGAATCAAAAACTTCGGGACCGTGAAACAATAACCCTATCATTTTTTTATTCCAAACAGTTTTTTGTAAAGTTCAATATGCTCTCTGCTCCATACGGCATCATGAATATGGTCTTCTTCTTCCCAATGGGTAATATTCCTTTTCCACAAATCAATTGGTTTTGTATAATTTGCTGCATCTTTTCCTGATAAAACGATCATTTCTGCAGCATGCTCATACGCATCTGCGGATAGAAAATGTTCTCCTTGTGTATCACAAAATTGTGCAACCTCTTCATACACGTTTATACAGGCAGCCCATTTTTTTTCTTTTTCATACAGTTGTGCCGTTTTATAGCCCAAAATAACAATAAGCTCTTTGTATTTGGCTTTAATAGCAATCTTAAAGGATTTTTTGTAATATGATATTGCTTTATCAATTTCTTTTTTTACTTCTGATAAAGAGGCAGCGTTCATATATCCATAAATTCCCAAGACATAACTGCCTTTAATACTTTTAATATCTGCATATTCCTCCCATTTATCCGGGTCTGCATCATGCCTTGCATCACTTTCAAGTTTCCTGCATTTATAATAAGTATCTTCTTTTACTTTATCCCAATCCATTTTATTCCTCCTTTAATCAATCACCTTGATTGGCGATATTTGTAAAAAATTATTATGGTTATTTATTATGGTTTGAACTTTATAAACTGTTTTGATATTTTCTTTGGTTAATACTTTTGCCGGACTGTCAAAGCAAAAAATTCTGCCTGAATTTAACATTATAATTTTATTTGAATACCTTGCTGCCATATTTAAATCGTGTATGGCTATAATGGCCGATTTTTTTTGTTTTTTAACCAGATCTTTTATCATTTCCATGATTTGAATTTGATATTTCAAATCCAGACTGCTTGTCGGCTCGTCCAGGATTAAGCAATCCGTATTTTGTACAAACAACCTTGCCAGTAAGACTTTTTGTTTTTGTCCTCCGCTTAAATGATCAAAATTTTTCAATGCAATATCTTCAAATTTCATAGACTTGATAATTTTTGAAGTTGCATTTATATCTCGTTCTGTTGGTTTCCATTTAATATAAGGCATTCTTCCCATTAAAATGACATCAAAAACTATAATGGGAAATTTAAAGGGGATATTTTGAGGAAGATATGAAATATACTTTGCCCTTTCTAATCTGCTTATTTTTGAACTGTCTTTGCCATTAATTAAAACCCTGCCTTTGGTTGGCTTTATTATGTTAGCAATACATTTTAAAAGTGTTGTTTTTCCTGAACCATTAATCCCTATTATACTTAAAATCTCACCTTTATTTAAGCTTAATGTAATATCATTAAGAACAAGTTTTTTTTTGTATTTAAAAAAAAGATTTTGAATATCTAACAATTTATCTCCAATACTCTTTTGTTTTTTTCATCAATAAATAGAAGAAAAAAGGTACGCCAATAAAAGAGGTAACAATCCCTATCGGTATTACTTGCGGCGGTAATATTATCCTGCCGACTGTATCTGCTGTTAATACAAGTGATGCCCCGACAAGTGCGGCACCGGGCAATAGAAATCTATGGTTGTATCCGATAAGCATTCTAACGATATGTGGAGAGACAATTCCAATAAAACCTATTACGCCGGTAAAACATATTGCCCCTGCTGTAATTAAAGAGGCACACACTATTCCAAATATCTTTACTTTTTCAACATCTATTCCCAGGGCTTTTGCAGATTCATCATCTGCAGCAATAAGATTAAAACTCCAGGACCATTTAAAAAGCAACGGCATAGGAAGAAGTATCATAACAGAGGCGATCCCTATTTCATTCCACCCAACCTTGGATAAGCTTCCAAAAAACCAGAATACTATTTCATTCACTTGCTCCATGGTTCCCAGATATTGAAAAAGAGAGCTAAGGGATGAAAAAAGAAACATTATTGCAATGCCTGCAAGTATCATTGTTTCATTTGTAAAGATTTTTATTTTTGCAATGCTTAAAATGATAAGAGATGAAAGCATCGTAAAAAAGAAAGCACTGCTGGCAACAAAATATTCTTTGTAAAAAAAATCAGCATCAAGAAAAAAAATTGCAATAACAGCCCCAAAGCCGGCACCGGATGCTGTGCCAAGAGTATATGGCGAGGCAAGGGGATTTTTAAGTATTGCTTGAAAAACAGTTCCTGCAACAGCAAGTCCGCTTCCTGTTAAAATTGCCATAACTATACGAGGGACTCTTAACTCCCAGATAATTTTATGTTGCAAACCGACATTTGAGAAAAAGGCTGTAAACGATTTTTTAAAATCAAAAGATTCAATACCATTAGAAATGCCAATTAATGCGGCTATAAACATAACGAGCAGAAGAAAAGTTAATAACAAAATTTTCTTTTTGATGTTTTTTTTGTATTCATTGCTGATATTCAATAAACGTATGTCCCATAGAATTTAATACCCTGAAATTTTTTAAAATATTCTTTGTGCAGTTTTTCAGGGTTAAAATCTTTAAAAAGTTTTGGATAAAACCATTTTGCCATATAGCTTAAACCGATAAGAGTTCTTGAACCTGTCCATATCTCGTTTGAAATTAAAAACACCTTATTATTATGCACTGCCTCAATGTTGTCCCAGAGCGTTCTTGATTTTATTTTTTTTGAGAGCTGTTTTAAGCAGTTTAAATCATCTGCCGAAGTGCGGCTGTTTTTCCCAACCGCTTTAATAATAATATCCGGATTGTTTGATAAAACCCATTCCGACGTTATTTTAGGATATGGCACTAAAATATTTGAAGCTATATTGTTTCCACCAGCAAGCAGACACATTTCATTGCCTCCGGAATTTTTCCCGACAGTATTGTAATTTAGATAGCCTTCAATATAAACGCTTGGGCGCGATTCAATATTTTTCAATTTTTCTTGTATAAAATTTAAATTTTCCCTGTACCATAATATAAGCTTCTCAGCATCTTTATCTTTTTTTAAAATATGTCCGAGTATTTTTATTTCTTTTTCAATCGTGTTCAGTTTATAAAAATTAAGCCGGATGATTTTAATGCCAAAAGGATTTAATTTTTTTTCTAGAGTCCGGCTTGGATAATCTGTATAACATATAACAATATCGGGTTTTAATTGTGCAATTAACTCATAATTAACCTCTCTCCAGCTGCCGACTTTTGTTCTGTTTTTTAAATCTTGCCAAAACAGAGGTTTTTTTGAAACCTCAAAATGAACGCCTGTTACATATTCTTCCGCTTTAATGGCACGAATAATTTCCAAGGCATCGGATGTTAAAACCACTATTTTTTTAACAGGTGATTTAAGAGTTATAAATTTGCCTGTAGAATCTTGAATGATTTCACCAAACAGCTCACTTGCAAAAAATAGAGATAGAAGGAGGACTGTTATAATAGTATTTTTTTTCATTTTAAAAAATAAAACTGATACCTGCTTCTATATATCTGCCATCTAATGGGTAGTACATTGTGTGATTTGGGCTGCCATCAGGGAATCCTGCTCCCCCCTCATTAAATATATTTTCTTCTTTTCTGTCTAAAAGATTAAAGGCAGATAACCATATTTTATAATTTTTGCGATTGTATGAAAGTCTTAAATCAAGAGTTGTATAGGCATCAGTCTGATAACGATTAAGAACATCAATTTCCTGCTCTCCATAATAATTTGCATCAGCACTAAGTTTGAAAAATTCTAAAAAATAGAAATCTAAACCAAGTGTAGAAGTAAATTCGGGGACATGCGGTACTGTTTTTCCTGAGATATCAAAATTGTCCTTCGAACTAGAGGCTGATGTTCCAAATTCATAAGCCCTGAAAATTGCTTTATCCCATTTTGCACTTTGATATGCTCCTTGAAAACGATATTCAAAAAAAGAAGAAAGTTTTCCGTTTGCTTCTAATTCAACACCTTTATGATCTGCATCTCCAATGTTTTTATATCCCTTCCAGGAGCTTCCATCATAAAGAGACATATATTTATCTTTTACATTCATAGAATAAACCGACAAAGCCAGATTTAGTTTTGAACTAAACTCGGCTTTATAACCAAGCTCGTAAGTAAGATACTCTTCCGATTTTAAATCTTCCGGTTTATTTAAAGGGGAATCCTTTTCCATGGCGTATTTATAATATATTAAAGCAGGATGCCAATATGATTTGGAAGCTGAAAAATATAGTGATGAGGAAGGTGTTAAGTAATAAAGAGGTGTTATGTTCCAACTGTAATCAGTTATATCATTACTTATCTTTTGCGGCACTTGATTTTCTATGTCATATTTTACTTTGTCAGCACGTATGGCAAAATTGAATTCGAAATTTTCAAAGGCTATTTCATTATCAAGAAAGAGACCAAACCGTTCTTTTTTGGAATCTATGTTTGCTTTACTAACAGCAGTTGTTTGAGAAGAAGAAAACGGTGTTGGCGACCACGGATATGTCCGCAATTGATCAAATGAATTTTTTTCATAATCCACTCCCAACGTCGGCGTATATCTTACATCATTATTAAAATTAAAATAATAACCCATTGATGCATTCGCAAGTAACCTGTCACTGTCTCTATCCTCCTTGTAATCATAATACGAACTTGTTTTGCTTGCGGCAGCATCTAAACATTTTGGTAAATATTGATAAATATGATCAGTCTTATCATAAGAAATTAAGCTGTTTGCAAAATATTTATCCTCTTTATGAGCAAAATCGATACTAAAAGCCGAATTTTCATTCTCATTTTCTCTGAAATGAACAAGCGTATCGTCTGTTGCTGATTTTGGGAATATACTTTCTTCTCTATAATTATCAATCTGCCACTTTGTTTTTGCATATATTGTGTCATAGTCTGTTTCTTGATGTGAAAAGCTAAACCCCACCCTGCTATCTTTTGAAAAATTATAGCCGGTATTTAACCTAACAGCACTTCTTTTTTTTTCATCATTTTCATAACCGTCCGTATTAAAAAATGACCCCCCCAAACGATAATCCCAATTTTTCACCATTCCATCTATGCTTGCAGATGCTTTTTTACTATTCCACGAGCCATATGAAATGGCTGTTTTGAATTGCGGTTTTTCCGTTTTTCCTTTTTTTGTAATAATATTAATAGCTCCGCGTGCTGCATCCGGACCAAAAATCATTGCAGCTGATGAACGAAGAACCTCAATTTGTTTAATATCTGAAACAGGAATGGCATCAAATTCTACATAATTACTAATGCCTGAATTCAATGGCACACCATCTACAAGTACCAGAACTCCAGCAGATTGAGATGAGCGGTTACCGCGAATAGTCACTCTCTCCCGGCTATCGCTATCTTTAGTTGCTCCCGGTATGGTTTTAACAATATCAACTATATTATTTGCTCCCATATCTTCTATTTGCCCGGCTGTAATGATAGATATGCTGGCAGGAGTTTTTCCTAATTTTTTATCAATATGATTAGCTGAAACAACAATTTCATCAAGAGTAATTATTTTTGCCCCTTCTTCTGTTGCATTAGCAATTACAACAAGAAAAAAACAAAAAAGTATATTTATCACGAAGTTCAATTTTTTCATTATAAGCCTCCAAGGCTAAAAACAAAAAAACCGCACCCACATTAGTATTTTCTTAATACCATTGTTTTTGCGGTTTTGTTTTTTTAAATAAATTTTATATTAATTGTAATTAGACTTCGTGTCTAAATTTTTTGAAATTCAAGTATACATATTATGACAGATTTTTTTTTTCAAGTATTTTTTTATATTTTCGTAATAGACTTTAAAATGGCATAGAACTGAACAGGACTGATCTTTGGAACAAAGATTGTTATTTTATCTGGAGCAAGAAAATATCACAGCCTGTATTAATTTATTCTATGGATGACGGGTTTTATATTTTAATTATCAATTGGATTTTCTAAAAGATTTGTGGAAAAAAGACTTAACCGAGTGATGCGTAGAGATTTGAACTATATTAATGGCTTGAAAGGATGAGATAAAATGGCTAAGAATTTTTTTGCCGGTCGATGGGGGATTGTTTGTGTCGGCGCAGTTATCGGTATTCTTGCGGGAATTTTGCAGAAAATGGGGAACCCGGGAAACATGGGGATCTGTGTGGCATGCTTTGAAAGGGATATTGCAGGGGCCTTAGGGCTTCACAGAGCAGGTGTAGTGCAATATATGCGTCCGGAAATTATTGGCTTTGTCTTAGGCTCTTTAATTGCGGGTTTAAGTTTTAAGGAATTTAAACCCCGTAGCGGATCCGCACCCATTGTCAGGTTTGTTCTGGGTGTTTTTGCCATGATCGGAGCCCTGGTTTTTTTAGGCTGTCCCTGGCGTGCTCTGCTTCGCCTTGCCGGCGGGGACGGTAATGCCATTATCTGCCTGCTGGGATTAGTCGGGGGAATCTGGATCGGCGTCCTTTTTTTAAAAAACGGGTACAACCTGGGCCGAAGCCAGGCAACTCATAAAAGTGTCGGCCTGGTGTTCCCCCTTATCATGCTGGGTTTTTTATGCTTGATGTTTCTATATCCCCAGGTGGCAGGAGAAAATAAAAACGGGGTATTGTTTTACAGCCTTAAAGGCCCTGGTGCCATGCATGCACCATTGTTTACAGCCCTTGTGATCGGGCTTGTGATCGGGTTTGCAGCCCAAAGAAGCCGGTTCTGCACCATGGGAGCTTTCCGGGATCTGATCTTGTTTCGCCATGTTCATCTTTTAACGGGATTGATTTCTCTTGTACTTTTTGCATTTGTTACAAATCTTGTTCTGGGCCAGTTCAATCCGGGATTTGAAGGACAGCCGGTTTCCCATACCATGCATGTCGCCAATTTTGCAGGCATGGTGCTTGCGGGCCTTGCCTTTGCTCTGGCAGGAGGGTGCCCCGGACGTCAGTTGTTCCTTTCCGGTGAAGGGGATGGTGATGCAGCCGTATTTGTTCTGGGAATGATTATGGGAGCTGCCATTGCACATAATTTCGGACTGGCAAGTTCACCCAAAGGTGTTGGCCCTCATGGAATTGCTGCTGTGGCAGTCGGTCTTATCGTGTGCCTGTTTATCGGGTTTACAATGAGAAAAAATATCAAAGGAGTATAGCCGTGAGTATAACGATTGATGCAAGAGGGTTTTCATGTCCTCAGCCAGTGTTAATGTTTATGGAAGCCGTTAAATCAGGGAATGAAAAAGAGATAATTGTTCTGGTGGATACAGATGCTTCAAAAGAGAATGTCTCAAGGGCGGCAAAAAGCAAAAAATACACTGTCAATGATATCCGGCAGCAGGGGGATGAATACCGGATTACCATTGTAAAGGATTAGGGCACTCTTGTTTAAATTAAAGCTGTTCAAAGAAAAAAAACAGAATAATTTTTCCCGGGCTGAACTGGGTATCCTTGTGTTTGAAAATACAAGCGAGGTCATTGCTGCCCAAAGAATTTTATTGGCGAATGACTGGGAAATCAGGGTGATGGGCCCACCACCGGAAATTCAGAGCGGGTGTGATCTCGTGATTGAGTTCCCCCTGATCCAGGAACTCAATATTCTGCGACTCCTTGAAAAGTCAGGGATTCCGCCTATTGAAACGGTTCCGGTTACGGACCCCCTGCTCCAGCCGGTGGATCTTTTTCATATAAAGGATTTTGGCCAATTCCTCATGGTCAGGGCTGCCAATATGAAAATTACTGTGGAAAAAAGCACCCAATTGATTGTCAATGTTTCCGGAGGCGGTTGCCCGGATGTGCCGTATCTTGCTTGTGTACTTGTGGGCAAAACCATGGCACAGGCTCCCAACCCTTTGGACATCGGGCATACCCTTTGCGGCTATGCCCTTGGACTTGCTTTTAAGGAGATGCAGAAAAGATGCTCGCAGTGGTAGGCACCGTCCCGGATCCCAATTTCCCCCTGACTGTGGGCAGGGTGGATATGGTTGAAAACAGGCTCAGTATCGATGGAAAATATGTCCGGGTGAACCGGGGAACTCCTGCGCTTTTAGGTGCTATGGTCAATACTTTAAAAGTACTGGGCTCAAGAGATATAACCGGATTTATTGCAGGTGATATAGGGCTTGGCGACGGCAGTCGCGAGCTGTATCGATACCTGGTTGAAAACGGGCCCCAAATTGATTTTGATACCATTGTATTCCATTACCTTCAGCCGGATGTAGACTGGCATAACCGAATTTTGTTTATGCTGAATGATTTTCAAGAAAAACCAATGTTGATCGCAGATGCCGGCTTTATGTATGCTGCCAAGATGAGCGGTCAGGCTCAATTTTATGATCTTTTTACACCGGATGTGGGAGAGCTTTCGTTTCTTGCTGATGAAGCCGCACCACATCCGTTTTATACCCGGGGGTTTATCCTCCACGATGATAATAAGATTCCTGATCTTATCAGCCGGGCGTATCTGCATGGAAATGCTGCAAAAAATTTACTTGTAAAAGGGGCAACAGACTTTATTGCAGATAAAAATGGTGTTGTCTTTTCTGTAAACAGCCCAATAGCCGAAGCCATGGAGGCTATGGGAGGGACAGGGGATACGATCACCGGCATTGTTACTGCGCTTGCAGACACAGGAATACAAGTTTCAAAAGCCGCCAAAATTGCAGCAAAAGTTAACCGGCTTGCCGGATTTTTTGCAAAACCCACTCCTGCCACCCAGGTTGGCGAAATCATCCGCCATATCCCACAGGCTCTGGAAAAAATATTAAAGGAGTCATATGTCTAATAAGCAAAACGATGGTCATCAACTCATCAATCCGGAAATGACAGTCCTTGATGTTGTGGCCGCTTATAAGGAAACCCTGTCGGTTTTTAAGGAATACGATGCGCTTGCAAAAGAGTGCATTTGCTGCAAATCACTTTTTGAAACCATTCATAGTGTATCAGCCAAGTATGGGTTTGATCTGAACAACCTTTTGGACGATTTGGAAGCTGCTGCAAAGATTCAATTTAAAATTTAAATAAATTTTTTCTTGACAAAAGCGTATATGATATATACACTATGGACCATGAATAAAGAAAAACTCATTATACACGGAAAATTTCAATCCATAATGGACCTTGCTCAGAAACTTGAAAAGGCTCCTAAGAAATTTGGCACGGGGGAGCTTCTTTCCCGCTCTGAAATTCATTTGATTGAGATTATCGGTGATAATGAGGACCTTAGTGTTACAGATATTGGAAAGTATCTTGGAATAACAAAAGGAGCGGTTTCGCAAAGCCTGAAAAGGCTTGAGGCAAAGGGGCTTTCTTTGAAAAAAACAGACCCGAAAAATCTGTCAAGATCCATTGTAATGTTAACCGCAAAAGGATTTACAGCTTTTTGGGCCCATCGACACTGGCATGAAACAATGGATGGCGGATTTTTAAAATATATGGAAGAACTGAACACCAGTGAAATCAATATTATTATTAATTTTCTGGAAAGAGTTGAAGATTTTTTGAAACGAAGAATTCAGTCCAGAGAGTAATATTTTTTTATTTAAAGTGTTTAGCTTATAAACACTAATAGAGGAGATTGAATATGTATAACAAAGAATACAAAGGTGATATTTGCAGTCATGATCATTCCTTTTTTCTGGACAATTTTTTGCGGCGGCTTATTCAAAACCCCAAAAAAGTAGTGGGTGAGTATATTAAAGAGGGAGATACGGTCGTAGACCTTGGCTGCGGCCCCGGATATTTTTCCATAGACATGGCTAAAATGGTCGGGGAATCCGGCCGTGTCATATCTGTGGATCTTCAACCTGAAATGCTTGAAAAAGTTAAGAAAAAGGCGAGAAAACAAAATCTTTCCCAGAAAATAACGCTTCACAATTGTCCCCAGGATCAAATCGGTCTGGACCAGGATGTGACAGCTGATTTTGTCCTGGCATTTTACATGCTTCATGAGACACCCAACCATATTAAATTTATGCAGGAAGTTAAAACATTTTTGAAAAGGGGGGGTAAATGCCTGATTGTTGAACCCAGATTCCATGTGTCTAAAAAAAATTTCCACCAGGTGATACAGGATATTAAAAATATCGGGTTTAATGTTCTGGGCAACCCTTTAAAAAAAGGCGGCAGGAGCCTTTTGGTATCGGTTTGATAGATATTATTAGTTAATAAAATTGACTGATAGTCAGTCGCATAAGGAGATGTACTATGGAACAAAACAACCCGATAGCCCCAAAAGGTATCAGTGATATAATACGTTTTGGAACTGCGTTTTCATTTTTCTTTTTTCCGGCATTTTTTATTATTGCCAATCTGCTTCACCCGAACCTGGTGGAGCCGGGTTCAATGTCAAGCGGGCAGGACTGGATTGTCCGTTTTCGTGGAAATAACATGCTTCATTTTGCACATTTTCTGGAATTTATGAGTGCTCCGTTATTGATTATTATTGCAACACATTATTACAGGCAAATCCAAAATACTGCACCCTGGTTGGGTTTTTCCGGTTATGTTTTTGCAGTCTGGGGTGCTTTAATGCTCATTGGCAACAAAAGTGCTATTTGTTTCACAATCAGTGCGTTTGATACATTGACTGATGAAAACCTCAATATGATCATACCGGCATTGGATGCCTTGCTTAATATGGAAGGGCTGCTATGTATTTTAAACTCCCTCCCGCTTCTTCCTTTGGGCTTTCTGTTTATCTCAATCGCTGTTTATCGATCAAAGATAGTTTCACGTTTTGAAAGTATTCTTATTGTTTTGGGATCTGCCCTGCTGCTGAATCCAGAGATTGAAATCATAAATTTAACCGCTTCGATAATCCTGCTGATTCCCTTTTCAATGTATTCGATAAAGCTGTTAAAGGGTAAATAAACACCAACAATATCCGGTATTACCCCGGATATGAATTAAGAATTTAAAGGAGAAGTAATATGATAGACACCCAAACATGGTGGGGAATCATTCGGGCATATGGCAGCGATATTTTCCCGTTACAAATCATTACCGTATTTATTGCAGCCATCATTACCTGGCTGATTATTAAAAGGCCCGGAAACCTGACAGATTTTTTTGTAAAAATTTATTTCATATTTTGCTTTACATGGATCGGAATTGTTTTTTTTCTCATGCACGCCCAGCTTTTTCCAGGGATACAAGAAAGGGTGCAGGCCGGATTATTTATTACCTTGTCCGCGTTATTCGGGCTTGATATTTTCAAAAAGAAAATAAGCTTTAGATGGCCAGGGAGCAGATGGCATCAAATGGTAATATTTTTTTTGCTTTTTGCTGTTTTTGCGTATCCACTGGTTGGAATGGCAGCGGGCCATTATTTTCCCGGGATGATCATTGTGGGAACACATCCCTGCCCGACAACAGCATTCGCTCTTGTTCTGCTGGCTGCAGCACTGCCCGGGACAAATAAATTTTTATATATTTTGCTCATGATATGGGCAATTCCATTTCCAATTTTTATTCAGATTCCAAAATTTGGTGTTTATGAGGATACAATAATGTTGATATGTGGACTTTTTGCTTTGATTATGCTGTTGAAAGCCGGCAGGAAAAATAACAAGTCATTACAGGAGGTCATATAATGCCTTTTAGAATATCGCCGCTCTGGTGGCCGTTTTTAGCCATATCTTCACCACTGGTGCTTCCCTGGCTGTTCGTCAGAAACCGTGGTTTCAAAAATAACCGTATCCGCGCACAGGCGTTGAACAACCAGCGGATAGAACAAGCCGGTATCCTTGAATTACC
>NZ_JAIOSW010000240.1 GCF_021107415.1 Desulfobacula sp. | reverse complement strand
CACCATCATGGTTACAAGATTCTTGCCAATATCATGCAGGTCACCTTTTACCGTACCAATAATAATTGTACCCTTTCCCATTAAAGCATCTCCTGCCAGATGGGGCTTTAAAATTTCCAACCCTGCCTGCATGGCTTTTGCCGCCTGAAGCATTTCAGGGACAAACACTTCCCCGCTGGAAAATTTTTCACCCACCACGTCCATGGCTTTAATAAGGCCCTTGTTTAAAATTTCATCAATGGGAATTCCACTGTTTATGGCACTTTTTACATTTTCAACAACGACATCTTTATCAAATGTAACCACTGAATTTAAAATATCTATTATTGCCATTTTACTTGCTCCTTGATTTATCCCTGTTTGAATTTCAGGATCATGTTATTTCTAATTCCATTGAAAATTGATTACTTTTCTGTCCATTGCCAGATAGTTTTCCTTTGGAGTGAAAGGAGATGATGTTCCTGCCGTGGAAAAAATATATCCGCTCATCCCTTTTGCTTTGTTAAGGTGTGCGAGGGTTTCTTTTGCCACCTCTTCGGGTTTGCCGATCAGCAGGGGTCCATTGGGATTGATATTGTCAAAAATACAGATGCGGTCCTTGACTTTTTCTTTTAATTCCCGGATATCCAGAACTTTTTCCTGGGTAAGGTTACCCGGCATGATGCCGTGAATATCCATTTCCAGAAGCATATCTACAATACCTGTCTTTACGATATCTCCGCACATATGGGGAAGCACCTTTGCCCCGAAACCCGACAATTCATTGCACACCTTTGTTGTGGGTTCATGGACAAACTCTTTATAATGTTTTGGAGACAAAAGAATGGGACATTCCATGTCAGCCCCATAGAAAATATAATCCACCCCGGCATCAATCAAGGCTTTACCCATGATGATATCCAAAGGGACAATGGCTTCCTGAAGGGCATGCACAAGCTCAGGGTTGTCATACATGTCCATCATGATTTCGTTTGTTCCTCTCAATCTTGTTGCAATGGTAAAAGGAGAAATATATTCACAGGCAATGGGCACTTCATCCTTTAACTCTTTTTTAAGGAGCCTGACCCCTTCAAGGAAACTTTCCATTCGTTTAGTGAACATATTCTTCTTTGCCATACGCTCTACATCCTCCATTGAAAAAACACTGGTTTTCTCAATAATAGGGAACACATCCTCAGGATAACGGACCTTACAGTCAAAAGCTTCCGGGATAATTCCACCTATATAGCCCATTCCCAGTATCACCCAGTCAAATTTAAACTCTTCCAGGCTTTTCATATGGGCTTTAAGTATCTCCGGGCCTTCAAGAAGGGAAGCCTTAAAAGTAGAACCAAAATACCGGCATACCGGTGCTTCAGTAAACGGCGCATTAGGAACCTTGTCCACAGGCTTTAAATTAATTGCAGCTTCCATTCTTTCTTTTGCATTCATTTATGATAACTCCTTAAATTTGATATTTTAATATTACAATTATGAAAGATACCCCACATAACAAACCTCTATCGGCCCCGTCATGACAGCAAGATTATTACTTTTAAGTTCAATCACCACAGATCCTGCCGGCATGATCACTGTCATGCGCTTTTTATCGGTCAGACCTCTTCTATGGGCTGCTGCAACGGCAACACAGGCTCCGGTGCCACAAGCAGTTGTCATGTTGCCGGGTCGCTCCCACACCGAAAGTTTTAGTGTTTGTGAATTGATAAGCTGGGCAACACCAATATTTGCCTCCTGGGGAAATAGCGGATGGGTTTGAAGTGTTTTCCCATATTTTGGCAAATCAATGGTATCCACATCTTCCACAAAAAATACCGCATGAGGGTTGCCGATATTCATCCCCACAGGATCATTTAAAGGACCTGTCCCGATATTCAGATGCAGGGTGTCCATTTCTTGTGATAAAGGAATATCCTGCCAAAGGGTCTTGATTCTTCCCATTTCCACACTCACCTGTTTTTCACCGGCAAGGACGCAGGTCAGCAT
The DNA here is from genome assembly GCF_021107415.1 of Desulfobacula sp. The sequence goes on along the minus strand of NZ_JAIOSW010000240.1, from coordinate 4,140 downwards.
CCCGCCAAGGGTCTCTATTTGGATTTTTTTTTGATTGCATTCCTTTAACAGCAGCCACCCGATACATCGAGTGGCGTTGCCACAAGCCTCAACCTCCCGTCCGTCCGGATTAATAATTCGAACAAAGGCATATGTGCCATGGCTTCTAGCCGGTTCCACAATCAACAATTCATCGGCACCGATACCCTCGTGGCGGTCGCATATGTGAATAATTTCTTTTGCAGAGGGGCTGTAGGGTTCCTTGCGGCCATCAACAATGACAAAATCATTACGCAGTCCATGCATTTTTACAAAGGGCCTGCCTGATGGTATAAAACCGGTTTTAGAATTTGAGAACCAAGGGATTTGCATATTGATAATTTCCTGCTTTAAGGAGTTAAAAAAACTGCCTGAAAAATCAAATACAAAATGTAATTCACTTTGTCAAGAAATTATATAGGTATTGCTGATTTGATATTACACCGAAAATTAAAAAATAATATCGTCCGCTTCTGAAAGCCTCTCTTGAATACCATCCAAAGCATTTTTATGAATGTCTTTTATATGTTTTTCAAGAACCTTTGCTGCTGTTTCAATATCTTTGGATTTAATCGCATTAAATATGGCAGTATGGGCATCGGTTGAATCTTCTGAAGGACGTGAGAATATAAGCTCCTGACCAAACCTGAGATACAGAAAATCAAATAAATACTTTAGAATTAAAATGGATAAATTTTGACCTGATAGTTCTGCTATGGACATGTGAAATTGAATATCTTTCACTAGTTTTAATTTTAAAGATCCTTTTTGACAGGCCTCAATATATTCATCCAAAGCAATTCTAATCTTTTTTTCACCTTGTTCGTCAAGGTTTAAAATGGTCTGGGCCAGCATTTTAGGTTCGATGATGCTCCTAAGCTTATAAGCTTCGTCAATCTCCTGGGGAGTCACCTTATCAACAAAAAATCCCTTATTTTGTTCATGGCGTACCAGGCCCATGAATTCCATATGTTTCAGGGCCTGGACAACGGGTGTCAAACTCATGTTTAATCCTTCTGCCATTCTTCTGTACGGAATTTTTTGTCCGGGCTTGAGTTCATTTGAAAAAATCATCTTTCTGATATCGTTATATGCTTCTCTTGTAAGGTCTTTGCCCTTGGAATTTTTGATTTTCTTTTTTGAGATCAATCCAAACTCCTTTTTGTATTCAATTCATAATTCAATTTATAAAACTATATTTTATTTCGAATGTTAGCAATTAAGATTAAAAATGTCCAATACTATCCTGACACTATATCACCTGATTCATATGAACTCGCTTAAAAAGAATAAAAATTCTGTATCTGGTTTTGTATTACAAAATGAATATAATTTATTTTACTTTTTTATTCCTTGACTTTATCCTGAAATCTCTAATAAACTTGCAATATTTCGTAATTTTTTGAATATTAATAAACGGTTTCATTTTAATAATTTTTTTTGGGGAGGAATACAATTATGGCCGAAAAAAAAGATAAACTATCGACTAAAAAAGTGCATCCCGGTGTTGAAGAAATGAAAAAAAGCCTCACGGAAGGTAAATGTTCCCGCCGTGAATTTTTACGCACAACAACCTTATTAGGTATATCCGTAACCACTGCCTATGGCCTTGCAAGTGCAATTCTGGGTAAAGATATTTTACCTGACCTGATTTCAACCGCCCATGCCGGCCAGAAAAAAGGCGGCGTCTTGAAATGGGGTATGCAGGTAATGGAAATGGCTGACCCGGCCACATATTCCTGGACCGAGAAGTCTATTGTTGCCCGGAATATTGTCGAATATCTGGTGGAAACCGGCCCGGATAATATCACTAGACCTAATCTGGCAGAGAGCTGGGAAGTATCTGATGATCTGAAAACCTGGATCTTCCACCTTCGCAAAGGAGTCAAATGGTCCAATGGTGATGACTTTATTGCGGATGATGTGGTGTTTAACTTTACCCGGTGGCTGGATCCTAAAACCGGATCATCCAACCTGGGATTGTTCAACGCCATGCTTGAAGAGACGGGCGAGAAAGATAAAAAAGGCAATCCCATCAAGCGCATGATCAAAAATGCCGTGGAAAAAGTAGATGATCATACGGTAAGACTTAACCTGAAGTCAGCGGTTCTGTCAATTCCTGAAAATCTTTACAACTATCCCACCGCTATTGTTCACCGCAATTTTGAAAAAGAGGGTGGAGATCTTTCTAAAAATCCGGTGGGTACCGGACCCTACGCTCTTTCTAAATTCAAAGTCGGCGAGATAGCTGTATTGAAAAAGCGCAAAGCCCCCTATTGGGGTGACGAAGCTTTTCTTGATGAAATCCGTTTCATTGACCTGGGCCAGGATGCCGGAGCTTACCTGGCTGCCATCGCATCAAAACAGGTGGATGGAATTTATATGCTTGATCTGACAACATTGGAAGCAGCCAAGAATATTCCGGGAATTAAGGTCGTCTCAATTCCCTCCACGCAAACCGGCGTTATCCGTATGAAGGTAACGGAAAAACCCTTTGACGACATCCGCGTGCGCAAGGCGGTTCAAAAATGCTGTGATGTAGAAAGACAGCTTAAAATCGCCCACCAGGGCCTGGGGGTTGTTGCAGAACACCATCATGTTGCAACCATCCATCCCGAGTATTTTAAACTTCCTCCTGTTAAACAGGACATTGCCGGTGCGAAAAAACTGCTGAAAGAAGCAGGATATCCCGATGGCATTGAATTAACCTGCAACGTGGGAAATACTGATGGTGTCTGGGAGCAAAATTCCGTTGCCGTACTCAAAGAAGATGCTGCCAAAGCCGGGATCAACATTAAAATGAATGTGATGCCGTCTGCACAATACTGGGATGTCTGGACAAAGGCGCCTTTAAGTCTCACCTCCTGGACCCACCGTCCTCTGGCTGTTATGGTCCTGGGACTGGCCTATCGCGCCGGGGTACCCTGGAATGAATCCAGCTATAATAATCCCAAGTTTGATGCCGCCCTGGATGAAGCGGAAGCAACATTCAATGTTGAAGACCGCCGGGTCAAGATGGAGAAGGTTGAAAAAATCCTGCAGGATGACGCTGTCCTGGTACAACCTTTCTTCCGATCTGTTTTCACCGCAATATCAGAAAATGTGGTTGGCTTTGAAATGCATCCGACCCGATACTATCTTTTTCGCAAGGTTTCACTGGCTTAATTGACAGTAGAATGTCTGGTAAGGGGGGATCTTCCCCTCTTGCCAGAGATAAAAGTCACGTTTATATTTAAGGAGTCAGAATGGTTTTGCTGCTGTTAAAGCGAATCGGTTTCATGATTTTTACCATGATTGTCGTATCGATAATCCTTTTCATACTTCTGGAAACAGGTCTTACCGGTGATCCTGCCACCCGTGTTCTGGGTAATTTTTCCAGTGAATCACAAAGGGAGATGTGGCGGGATCAGCATGGGTATAACCAGCCGGTTATCGTGCGTTACGCAAAATGGCTGGGTAATTTTGCCACTGGCAACCTTGGAACATCCATCCGCTACAAAGGCCCGGTAAAAGATGTACTCTTACCGCGGTTATGGAATACAGCCATCCTGGGCTTCTGGACCTTTGCCATCATGATCCCTTTATCCTTAACCCTGGGTGTGTTATCCGGAATGAAGGAGGGTTCCATTCTGGATCGAACCATATCTGTTTTTGGCATTTTAACCACATCAGTACCGGAATTTGCCAGTGCTGTATTTTTTTCCGCCCTCTTTGTATTTGGTTTAAAGTGGCTGCCGGGAACAAGCTCCATGGCAGGAGGGTTTGAGTTCAAACAACTGATCCTTCCCGCCATGGTATTGGTGGTGTATGATTTTGGCTATGTTGCCCGTATGACCCGGGCATCCATGGCTGAAGTGATGACATCCCAGTACATAAGATCAGCAGTATTAAAGGGTCTCCCCTACAGGCAGGTGATTATCAGGCATGCGTTGCGTAATGCCTTAATCGCTCCTTTCACTGTCATTATGCTGCAAATCAACTGGCTGTTGTCCGGTGTTATTGTTGTTGAATTTTTCTTTGCTTATAAAGGGTTTGGCGCATTGCTCCTGGAAGCTTCCCTGAATAATGATATTGCGCTCTTAGAAGCCTGTGCAATGGTGGCGGTGGTTGTGGCGGTGAGTT
>NZ_JAIOSW010000036.1 GCF_021107415.1 Desulfobacula sp. | reverse complement strand
GTATGTGAATTTTCAAAACGGTGTAGTGTCCTATAACGAGGCAGGGACAAATTATTATGTCCGTCCGGTGCGCGGGGGGGATAGAACGATGATATCTGCCGCCGTGTGCAGTGCCGGAACACCTTATTATCAAGCAGGGGCCAATACAGTGGCTGATGCAGACACGGGCCTGATGTGGCTTCAGCAAGACCTGTCTCCGGTTACCTGGCAGCAGGCCCTTGCCCTGTGTGAAGCAGGCACTTGGGATGGTCATGATGACTGGCGCCTGCCCAACCGCAACGAGCTGCAGTCCCTTGTTTTATATAATCGATATAATCCTGCTGTTGATCCCCAGAAATTTTCCAATACCAGTGCCGGCGGATACTGGAGTTCCACCACCAATACCACAGATCCGTCAAGGGCCTGGTATGTGAATTTTCAGAACGGTGTAGTGTCCTATAACAGCAAGACCGGCACCTATTATGTCCGACCGGTCAGGGATAATGACGGCTATCTTGCGGTCCTGTATCCGGAGGGTCGGGGATATGCCCTTCAGGGTGAAACTATTACCCTGCGGTTTATTTCCGGGAAAAGCATCCACTGGTTTGCCTGGGATCTTGATTATGACGGGTATGATGATATGTATACCTATGACAACGAGATATCGTATGCTTTTGATGAGCCTGGTGAACATATTATCCGGGTCAAGGCAGTGACCTGGGATGGGAGCCGGATTATTTCCCTGGTTACGGTCCGGGTCGGCGAACCCGGCGGTATCACTTCAAATATCACATTTGAACCTTTTGCTCCGGAAAATGACACGATTCCTTCAAGGGTTATGAAAGGCGGGAACGCTGTCCGGTACTACCGGATTCTTGATACGGCTTCAGGACTGCCGTTGCAAGGAAAACTGATCTGTTTCAGGTTCAATGGTTCAGCAGATGTCATCTGCAGGGATACGGATGACCAGGGGTATGTGCAGATTATTTCTCCTGCCGTGGAAAATCCGGGAAACTTTTTTGTTGAAATCACTTCTGAAAGCGGTGGTTCGGTTGGATTTGCTGCAGGAAATCCCCCTTCGTTCTCTATCAATGTTGAAGACAGAACCTTTACAGAGTCCTACGGTATTTTCATGGGAACGAATGCGTCTGTTGGAAAAATACTGGGTGCGAAAATAGGGCCTGTGGAATTCAGTGCTTTGAAGGCAGGCATCGGAGCTGGTAAGCATGTGATGACAGGTTTCGGGTATGAAAATAAGGAAGATTCAGCCGATTTTTTCATTGAAAACGTTCTCGGGTCTGAGTTTGAGGCGGAAATACATGCCGGTCTCTTTGGCAAGGTATTTAAAACAAAAACCCTACCGGAAGTTGAAGTAGGTCCCTCTCTTTCCGGCAGCATCGGCCGTGATCTGTCCACCGTGTATGAGTATCCCGGGTTCATGGATAATGGCGATATTGATGGGGCTCAAGCCCTTGCCGCCGGTATTATCCTTCTTGAAAGTGCTATCAATGCTTCTACCCAGATGGTTGTGGGCATGGATACGCTGCTTTTTGGCCTGGTGAACAAGACGCTGGAGCATTATGGTCTCGATATAACTGTTGATTCTTGGGGCAATGCTTTCAGTCTCGCTGGCCAGGCCAGTCTTGGGGCTGGCTTGAGCCTGAAAAATCCCCTGGGGCTTTCCGGTATGGCTGGCAGCACTTGGGAGTTTGATTTTTCCGCCCTGGATGGGGAGTATGTTTATACCTTTACATCTGATTTTGATGATTGGGGGAGATCTGCTTTTGAGCAGAGTGTGGTCACTTCCCTTGATATGGGCAGTTTCAGTGTTTCTTTGGGACAGAAATTCGGCGGGGACAAGCGCAAAAAAAACACCCCCAGGTTCTTTCTGGGGTCAATCTTTTCCATTTCTCCATGGATACAGAAAGATGGAGAGCAAGGGACCAGAATCATCAATTATAGTAACGGTAGTCGGTACCTTGAGTATTATCGTCTGGTGGAAAGTGAAGATGACAACTTTCTTTTTTTTAGCACGGACACGACCCGGAAATATATTCATTATTATGTAACAGATATTCAAGTTATTGATGATCTTGCCCTGAAATCCGATCTGGCCGGGGAAATGGCAGATCTAGGTGATGGCAATTTTGGTTTAAGTCTTCGCCCCTCCACCTACTCCCAGTTCTATACAGCCCTGTTTGATACCAGTGCCGGACCTGTATCCTGGGAGGAAAGAACAAGGGAACAACAGCTCTTTGATCTTGATCTGGAGTTTGAGATTGGGCTGGGCCTTTACCTGGGGGTTGGTGCCCAGTTAAAAACATGGAAGCAGGTTGAATATATATCGGCCCGGGGAAAGATGGATAACGGGGCCAAATACATCACCGCTCTGTATGAAAAAGACGGGTATATTACAGACCATATTAAAGGATATGATCCGTTTATCACAGCCGGAGTTGATGCCGTTCGGGATATGTGCGCCAGCCTGACTGAAACCATTGAGGCCATCATTGAAGCCGGCCAGGATGCCATTGCAGTAATTGTTGAAACCGGGGCAAAGCTCAAGGCAGGTGCCGGGGATTTGATTGAGGGCAGCATACTGTTCCTGACAAAGATCAACCCCTTGCAGAAAAGCTATCAGATCAAGGCTCTGTCAGGCCTTTTATCCAAAGGGATTGACATGGCCAATGCAGATACGGTGGGACAGGTGTATATTGTCAATGTCAAGGATGAAAACGGTGATCCTGTCCAGATGTTCCCGGCTCTTCTGGAACTGACCCTGGGATATACAGAAGGTGATCTTGTTGCTGCCGGATATACCCTGGCCGATGCGGAAAGCCTCAGGATCTACCGCTGGGACGGTGAATCCGGGTTTTACATCCTGATGGGTGGCAGCGTGGATACCCTTGAATCCAGCGTGACCGCATTTATCAACAAGCCTGGTCAGTACCTTCTGGCCATTGACGGTGCTCCGCCTGATATTGGTGATTTTGCTGTGTCTGTCGGTACAAGATCTCCTGAACTTTCTTTTATTATCATGGATTCTTTGAGCGGCATAGATACCCCAACCATAGAAGTTCGTATTGACGGCACCCTGGTCGTCAGCGGCTCCGGATGGGAGGAACATTATGATATTAATACGGGGGAATTTATTTACCAGGTGGAAGAAGAACTGGTACTTGGGTCCCACACGCTGAACGTTATTGCCCTTGACCACATGGGCAACCTGCTGAACCATACCGAATCTTTTGTTATCAATGACCTGGCCCCTGTAATTGTTCATGATCCTGTCCTTTCAGCAGAGGCAGATACCCCATTGGTGGTCTCAGCTATGGTTACTGATGATCAGGATGTGGAAACTATTCTTTTGTCCTTCCGCGCCATGACAAATGAAATGCCCTATCAGCTCATCCCTATGGAAATCAACACGGGGACAGGAGCGTATGAAACATCAATTCCTTCAGCCTATCTGACCGGACACGGGGTACGTTATTTTATCCGGGCCCTTGATATATCAGGAAATATTTCTGAAACAGATCCGGTGGACATTGCAGTAGCCGACCTTTCCGGTCCTGTGATCCCGGGTTCGCTGACCGTGACTATCATCAATGAGCAGTTTAAAATTTCATGGCCCATGGCCGCAGATGTTGATACGGCCGGATACCGTCTCTACTGGGGAGAAACACCTGACAACATGGTCGGTATGGGAGATCTGGGACTGACCGGGTTTACACTACTGGACATCTCCTGGGATGATCACTTTGCAGCCGTGACGGCAGTTGATGATTTTAATAATGAGGGCAATATGGCAGGGCCGATTCGGGTGGGCCGCAAGGCCGATCTTGACCGTGACAGGGATGTGGATGGAAATGATATTTCAGGTGTGATCCTGAAAATCCAGGCAGGAGACACGGATGTCAGTGTGGGTGATGCAGCCGAAGGATTTGGAGATCAGTTTTGATCCAAAAAGTTTTTCTCTTTTTACAGCTATAGAATATTGTGGCATAAGAGAAGCCTTTGATCCGAAACTGCACACCATTTATGAGTGAACATGTTCTAACTGTTCAGTTATACACTTTTTTTAGGTATTAGTTCTCCCTCAATATATTGGTGAATTAAACCGGAGATTAAAGTTTGATATGGGATACCCATTTCAAACGCTTTTTTTTGAATCCCATGGTAGTCATGATCATAGAGTCTTAACGTAATTTTTTTATTCTTTCTAAAAGTATTTTTTGCTGCAGCTTTAATATCTTCCAACTCCTTTTCCGATGGTGTGGTCAGTTTCATTTTTCCGCTGTTATAAGCATCTATAATATTTTTTTCTTCGTCATTGTATTTCATTTTCTCCCTCCCTGTTCTTTTTTATAAGCCTTTGAAGCTTTTCGACTCGGGATAATTGTTTTCAAAAAAATGTATTCTTTTTCAATAATATGAGGGACCATATAGATATAATCTTCAATAAAAACGAAATAGATTCTTTGGCCCGGATATTTTTTTTGATCCGGATGGTCTGAAATTTTCCATACATCTCCTTGTGATAGATGGAAGACAACCTTTTCAAAAGATAGTTTTCTTTCTTTTTTCAGCCATTCATTTTTTTCTGAATTCCACTCATATCTCATACTTATAAATGTACATTCAATGCATGTACAAGTCAAGATGGTTTTGCATGCCTCTTTAGTTTTGTAAATACATGCTAAAGGAAAATTATACCATTCAACTTAAAAACATAGTAAGGTGGGATATGAAGCTGCCAATTAAAAAAAAGGAAAATAAATTATGAAGCGATATATGACAGCGATTATTGAAAAAGAGGATAAAGGGTATGTTGCCCTCTGTCCGGAACTGGACATTGCAAGCCAGGGGGAAACCGTCAGCGAGGCAAAAAATAATCTTCAGGAAGCACTTGAATTATTTTTTGAATGTGCATCCTCTAAAGAGATTGAAGGCCGGTTGCACAGCGAGATGTACGTTACCCAAATGGAGGTTGCGGTTGGTTAAGCTAAAAATCTTGTCTGGCAAAGAGGTGTGCAATATATTGTCTAATCATGGTTTTATGGAAATACGAAGAAAAGGCAGTCATGTGATAATGCAAAAAAAAATTCCTGGAAGCACTGTCACAGTCCCGGTACCGGATCACAAAGAGATTAAAATCGGGACATTGCAATCCGTTATAAGACAGGCCGGTTTGAGCCGAAAAGAATTTGAATAATAATCTGTTGCTGCAAGGTAAGCAGAGCTGCACTGGAAAAAATGGATAGCTATATGGCATAAGAGAGGCCTTTGATCCGAGACTGCACACTATTTATGAATAAAATTTATGTCCCAATTATTCAGTCATACGCCTGAGCTATAAACTATTCTTGACTCTTATTCCGTAAAAGTTTGAACTATTCCGGAATTAATAATTATTCTGAATGGTTTGTTTCACCTGTTTTTTGATGAATTTCAAAGATATCAAAATTTACATCAACTATTCCCAGATAGTCTTAACATGTGGATAATCAAGGATTTTATCATTTTTGGTAACAAGCGGCAGGCCCATGGTCATGGCAGTTGCTGTTATAATACGATCAGCCGGATCAGGGTGAAAATTACCTGGCAGGGTGACAGACCGCAATGCAATAGTGTTGTCAACCGGAATAAATTGAACAAATGGTAAGTCTTCTGTTACTTTAAAGCTTCCCAGTCATTCTCTGCAACCGGTTCTAAAGGATCATAGTAAAATTGTATAGAGTTGCGTAAATCCTTTAAAATTACCTGTGGTTCGTCGCGATAAGGCACTATCTTAATTACCGGCCTGGCATGATCGGTTATAATGAGTTCCTTCCCGGTTTTTTCTATCTGCCTGAAATATTTGAGTGCACGTGGCTTAAATTTTGATTTTGAAACAATATGTTCCATAATTTTTTCCTATAACACTGTTTTAATATAGCCAGTTTAACAAGGTCATATTAACTGGTCAAGAAAAAAAGGAATTCCGGGAACATCCCAAACAGGCCTAAGAGCTTCATATTCTTTTTTTGTCTCTAATATACCTTCCGTTTGGAAAATCCTTTTCCAAGTACATTAAAGGTGTTTTCTGTAATTAAGAATGCATCCGGATCAATGGTAAATGCAATTTCCTCGATTCGTTTTATCTGAAAGGTATTAACAACCGTCAGAATAATGTTTTTTTCCTTGCCGCTGTATGCCCCCTCTCCTTTTAGAAATGTTGCCCCTCTCCTCAGTTTTTTCATGATTTCATCTGCAATCTGTCCGGGATTATTTGAGATGATAAAGATCATTTTTTTCTGGTTAAACAAGGTGATGAAATATTCAATTACCTGGGATGTGATATAACTCATGGCCATGGAATATAAAATTAAATCCGTATCAAGTGTTCCAAAAGAAAAAAGGAATAAGACAAAATTAAAAGAAAAATTATATGTTCCGATACGGATACTGAATTTTTGGTGTAAAATGATAGAGATAATATCATTGCCACCTGCAGATCCCAGGGAACGAAAGACAATACCGGCTCCGGCTCCTATGATGGTTCCGCCGGCAAGACTTGCTATCACCAGATCCTTAACAGGGATTTCAAACCAGATGAAATCAATAGCTAAAGTTAAAACAATGGCACCGTAAAGACTGTAAAATAAAAAGCGTTTACTGATAAAGAGCCACCCGAGAATAAATACAGGGATATTTAAAATAAAATACCAGATACCCGGTGTGAACAATTGTGTGTAATAAAAAAGTAAAATACCTGCCCCGGAAAACCCGCCGGTAATCATTCCATTGGGTATGACTATGGCTTTAAGTCCAATGCCGAGAATAATACTTCCCAGGGTGATCAAAAAAAGATTCCACGGGATTGAATAGGTTATATTTTGTAATTTCATGGGTTCATCCTTATGTTTTGAAAAATGAGTCTGATAGTACAAAATGGATATTAAAGTAAAGCTTTTTTTAAAGCGCTGGATATTTGCTATAAGGTCTGGCCCCGGCCGCATATTTAACATAGACAGGCTGCCAGCTGAGATATTTTTTCAAAGCAAGACAGACATTGGCTCATGATTTTTTGTTGGTTAGAAGATTGTTTTTCTGCACGATAAATAAACAGTGCGGATATGTAAAAAGAATCAATATGAAGCGGGGATTTTTTTAAAGGACGTGTAAAATTATGGGGATGGATTCAGCATGAAAATTCATTCAAG
>NZ_JAIOSW010000125.1 GCF_021107415.1 Desulfobacula sp. | reverse complement strand
TTTTCAAATCCAAGCCATGATCCACCTATGATCTCTTTTATTTTTTCCTGATCGTGTTTTTCAAAATCAGCCAGGATAAATTGGCCTTTTGGCTTGAGTACCCGAAAAACTTCAGTGATTGGCAGTTCAGGCTGCGAGATATGGTGTAACACCATATTCAGTATTGCTGTATCAATTTCTTGATTTTTCATTGGAAGATGTTCAAGTTCACCCAATCTTAACTCGGCATTGTTCTTACCCGAAAGCCTTAACCTTGCCTGCTCCAACATCTCAGGAGAAGCGTCTATGCCAATCAGCTTATGCGATGTTTTTTCAGACAGTATTTCAATGAGCTCTCCTGTCCCGCACCCAAGATCTGAAATATTTCCATGAAAAGATAGTTTTTTTTTAATCATGGAATTCAAATCAAAATTGCCTAACACCTCTTTTTTCAATCGATCCCACTGGGGTGCTACTGTTTTAAAGAACCGTTTTGTTCTATTTTGACGAATTTTGATCATTTCCCGGGCTTTTTCCAAATCCTGACCAATAATATCTTCTTTTTCAATACTTTGATCAACCAAAGAAATGAACGTCTTTACTACAGTATTTTTTACGGCAGAATAGTAGATAAAACTTCCATCTCTTCGAGAGGTTAAAAGTCCCGATTCCATAAGTATTTTCAAATGCCTTGAAACACCGGACTGTATCATATCCACAACCAGAACAATTTCATTCACATTAAGTTCATACTGCTGCAACACGTATAGCAGCCGAAGACGGGTCTTATCAGAAAGTGCCTTAAAGCATTTAATCAGTTCCATCACACAAAAATTTTAAAAAATTATCCTATGGTATTATAGAGTTATCTCCTGCCCGAATTTAAGAACCTGACAGTTTATGTTTATCTTTTCAAGCTTTTTATTAAAAGAGTCCGGATCAACCTTTATCACGTCAAAAGTATTGTAATGTATTGGAATTGCACACTTTGGCTTAACAAAAGAGCAGGCTTTGACAGCATCGTCAATACCCATGGTAAAATTATCACCAATGGGAACAAGTAAATAATCGATTGGATGCAATTCACCAATCAGTTTTAAATCCAAGAATAAGCCGGTATCTCCCATATGGTAGATAATTTTATCCTGGATAAATATGATAATGCCTGTGGCGGAACCAACACACTCTTTATCCGGTGTAACAGAACTGTGCAGCGCCTGGGTTAATTTAATTTTTCCGAAATCAAATGAATGGGCACCGCCAATATGCATATTATGTGCTTTTACACCTTTTGATTCAATATATGTGGCAAGTTCATTTTCACAAATACACAGGGAATCACATCTTTTAGCAATACTTAAGGTATCACCAAAGTGATCTCCATGACCATGGGTAAGCAAAATATAGTCTGCTTCAACATCAGCTGCAATAACAGGCGAAGTGGGGTTTCCATCAAGAAAAGGGTCGATTAAAAGCCTGGTACCATTATCCAGTGTGATTAAAAAAGAAGAATGTGAAAAGTATTTTAGCTTCATATCAATCTCCTTATTTATTTTACGGTCAAAACAGGGCAATGGGCTTCAAGTATAACAGCTTGTGCCGTGGATCCAAAAATCAGTTTTCCAACCTTTGAACGGCTTCTAACCCCCATAATAATTTCGTCAACATTCTTTTCTTTGGCAAACCTTACAATATCTTCTCCCGCTTCAAGACCGCGAACCAGCAAATGTGTTTCGCTTTTAATCCCATAATCATCAAAATATACCTTTGCCTGTTCAAGATTTTTTTCCGCATCGGTGAATTTCTGCATTTCTGACTTATCCCCACCGATCATAGAGGTTACAATCAGAATTTCACCATCAAAAGCTTTTGCATGTTCAACTGCAATATCCATCAAATCTCTACCAACATCGGTTCCTTTGTAGCCCACCAGAATCTTCATTGTTAATACCTCGTTTTTTATTATAAATAATCATTCATTGATCACTACAGATAATAGGATAATTTTATCAGGATTTTCAATACATTTATTTAAAAAACTGACGCTAAAGGAATACCTATAATATTCCGGTCAAGATAGATTACATTGTCGCCTCTGTAAAGAACAATGCCAAAGGGTACCCTCTCTTTGTCTGGGATTCAATAAAGCTCTTCATACCGCGAAGAGACTGCTTTTTGATCTGAACTCCGCCCTTGACCTCAATGGGGATCAATTTATCTTGATATTCAATTACAAAATCGACCTCAGCACCGTTATTTGTACGCCAGTAATATACAAAAGCCCCTTCATGTTCATAATGTTTCAGGAATAAAACGCAATCAGCCGATATACGTGTTGAAATGTATCAATATCACCGACCTGGGCCAGATCCCTCAGGTCTCTTTCAATATAAGTGCTGACATAATTTTTAAACCATAGTAATCCGGCCTGTCTGGTTTTCAGATTATGAGTTTTAGGATACCCGCCATATAAAATGAATTTTAATTTGGCATTTCATAAAACCAGTTACTCCAATATACAGATTTTTGATTTAGTTCAATCAGTCCGGGTGATTTGAGTCGTCCGTTTCCGTTGATGGGTAAAAATTTACCCACAATTGTTACATTTTTTTCTTATTTTATTACATTTATTTCATAGGTAAAAACCCCTATAAAGCTCTAAAAGTATTAAAAAATGGGGTTCATGATATTGTAAAAACATGGTATATTTCTTGCATGCATTATAGCAAACAAAGATAAAGCCAAACCTGTTGAGAAGCAGGGACGGAATACCACGGGTCTTAAAGATAGCCGGGTTGCCATTGAGCATCTCGGTTTTTTATTTATGAGCCCACCAATTTGATATTATAAACAAATTCTAAAGGGGGAAGTAAAGGTGAAGCAGATGAAAAAATTTACATTCATTACAGGCATATTGCTGCTGCTGGTACTATTTCCATTGGCATCCCATGCACAGGTGCCGGGGCAGATAAATTTTCAGGGGAAAGCAACCGATACAGACGGTAATTCCTTAAATGCAAACTATGACATGAAGTTTCATCTCTATGATGACCTCACTGGTGGAAATAAACTTTGGAGTGAGGAACAGAATGTTCTGATAACCGATGGCATTTTTAATGTCAATCTTGGCGCAGTCGTGCCACTCTCTGAAGATATCTTTTCTGTTCCTTTTGTGGGTATTGAAGTTGAGATCTACAATCCAGATGAAGCTGCCTGGGAGATACTGACCCCGCGTCAGCGCCTGATAAGTACTGCCTATGCCTTTCATGCCGATACTCTGGACGGTATCGACTCTACTGCTTTTCTCAGCGCAGACGAGGGCATGGTTGATCTTGATCTCAATAACCTGCTGGTGCAGGGTGCCGGCAGCTTTGATGCCACGGGGGAGGAAGGGACGGTTTACCTGGGGGATTACGGAAATTACATCAAGGCCGTTTACGATTCCGGGGTCCGCATCGGAGCCTATAATGCAGAAGATGCGTTGGTCATTCAGCAAGTAACCGGTAACGTGGGTATAGGCACAATAAATCCCATCAGCAAGCTTGAGATAAGTGATGAAAACACAGCGGTATCTTATTATTCTTCGGCATATGGAGACAGCCAGTTCTCGTCTCCCATGTATTTAGGAAGAAAGGCGAGAGGAACATCTACAGCCCCAACAGCAGTTCAAGAGCATGATTTACTGAATTACTTTGGTGGAAAAGGCTATGGTGGAACATCGTGGGGTTCTGGTTCCAATGCAGGAATTAGTCTTTTGGCCTCAGAACATTTTAATGATACATC
>NZ_JAIOSW010000411.1 GCF_021107415.1 Desulfobacula sp. | reverse complement strand
TTGATCGCAGTACTCTATTTTAAACCAAATGGAATTATGGGCGAGAATATCGATGATACAAGAGTTTAAAAAAGTTTGGAAACAATATACAATCGGCATGTTGTGGCTTTTAGGGCTGCTCTGGCCCATGCTGGGCATTCATCCCGACGGGACCATGACCTTCCAGACGACATTTACAGTCTGGAGTTATATACTGGCAGGCTCTTTTGTCTGCCTTATGATCTATGTGGTCAAGGCCAGTGGGTCCTTAAAATTTTTTGCCGACCCGGTATCCCGGGCTGCGGGTAATATCAAGACCACTTCCACTGCCCTTCCCACTTGGGTCTGGCTTGCTGCAGGCCTGATAGTTGCATTGATTTATCCCCAGTTTGCAGGTCGATACGGCACTGATGTGGCCATTAGTGTGCTGCTTTATATCTGCCTGGGCCTTGGTCTCAACGTGGTGGTGGGCCTGGCCGGTATGCTGGATCTCGGGTATATTGCATTTTACGGTGTGGGCGCCTATACCTATGCCATTCTCAATACCACTTACGGCCTTGGCTTCTGGGTCTGTCTGCCCCTATCCGCATTTACTGCCTGTGTTGCCGGCTGTATTGTGGGATATCCCACCCTTCGCATGAGAGGGGATTATCTGGCCATTGTAACCCTGGGATTCGGGGAGATCATCCGTATCATCCTCAACAATTGGATGGAGCTGACCAACGGTCCCAACGGTATCTTAGGGATCAAACCCATTGGTATTTTTTTACCGATATTTGAAAATGGATTTACTTTTGAGCATTTCTGGATGAAAAAACTCCAGCTCTTTTACTATTTTGCATTGGGTCTGGCCATTGTGGCGGCCATATGCGTTTACCGGCTTAATTTCTCAAGGGTGGGCCGTGCCTGGGAATCCATACGGGAAGATGAGACCGCCGCCGAACTTATGGGGGTAAACACCTTTATTTATAAACTTCTGGCCTATGCCATGGGTGCAATATTTGCCGGACTTGCCGGTGCTTTTTTTGCTGCAAGGATGAGATTTGTCAGTCCTGAAAGCTTTACCTTTCTTGAGTCAGCCATGGTTTTGTGTATGGTGGTTCTGGGCGGGATGGGTTCCATCCCCGGGATTCTTCTGGGTGTTCTTGCCTTGATCGCTTTGCCCGAGGTTTTCCGCGAATTTGAATCCTATCGTATGCTGATTTTTGGTGCCACCATGGTTATCATAATGCTCTTCAGGCCTGCCGGTCTGATACCGGCCAAGCGCGTGGGAACCCGATCTGAAGAAAAGGAGGGCTAAAGGACAGATGACTATACAACCGATTCTTGAATTAAAAGATGTCCACTCGGGATACGGGTCCATCAAAGCCCTGAAAGGTGTCTCCCTAAAGGTCATGCCCGGAGAAATTGTGGCCATTATAGGTGCAAACGGTGCCGGGAAATCAACAACGCTCATGACAATCTGCGGTATTGTGCAGGTAGAAAAGGGAGAGATTTATTATGATGGTCAGCTGATCAACAGGATATCACCGGAAAAACTGCCCACCATGGGACTCTGTCAAGTACCGGAAGGCAGACGGATTTTTCCAAGATTAACTGTTATGGAAAATTTAAGGCTGGGTGCCTTTCACAGGGATGATACCGATCAGATCATGAAAGATATCCAGCATTCCTATGAGATGTTTCCCATCCTGGGAGAAAGAAAAAACCAGCAGGGAGGGACCCTGTCCGGTGGAGAACAGCAGATGCTGGCCATAGCAAGAGCGCTCATGACAAAGCCAAAGGTTTTGCTGCTGGATGAACCCTCCCTGGGGCTTGCCCCCATCATTGTGCAGCAGATTTTTGATATCATTGCCCAAATCAACAGGGAAGAAGGCACCACCATTCTGCTGGTTGAACAGAATGCAAACCTGGCGCTCCAGGCAGCATCAAGGGGGTATGTCGTTGAAACCGGTGAAATTACCCTTGAAGATGAAGCACAATCTTTGTTGAGCAATCCAAAGATCAGGGAAGCTTATCTTGGTGAATAAGACAATTTAATCAACGTACAATAAATCAGAATTTTTTAAATACAAATAGCTAAAAACTGTATTTGATTTTACAAAATAGACGGTCATTGTCACCAATGTTTCTGTATCTTGCAAGATCACCGGATTGGTAGAGTACCACTCCGCAGTTAAGTTGAACAGAATCACTTACATCATATTCAGCGAAAAAACGCTGGAAGGAGCCGTCCTGACCGATTATGCCATATGTTGAGACCAAAAGTGTCAAGGTCAGGGTGTCATTTAGAAAATTTTTAGTTAATCTTGCCACCCACTGGGATTCATCTTCCCGGGCATTATCCGGCGAGGACTCTAAAGTATCTTCAAAGCCATTTATATGCCTGTTAACAGCCTCGATGCTTATTATTGTGTTTTTAAAACCGGAATATTCAATACCTGCCAGTATATCTGTTCGGGAATACTTTTTATCTTGTGTATTAAAGAACTCAAATCCGCCTATGTATGCAGCTTCTGTTTTTAAAAGCCAGTTGCCAACAGCTGTATTAAAAGCAACTCCAAACATTTTCAGACGTGTGTGTTTCCATTCTATTTGCGGCGGCAGTCCCGGGAATACAAGTTCTGTATGGGGCATGTCATTGTAATAATCTGCCCAGTAAAATGATATATCCCACCCACTGAAAATTCCATTTATGGCAGCAGCATATTCGGTATTTTTACAGCAAGAGTCAGGTTTATCTTCATAGGGCGGCCGCGCTGCTGAGGGATAAAAGTCATTGCCGTATTCCGGGATTTTGTTAAACCGTATTTCATGGATTGCAATGCCGGTCAGGCTCCAGTCACCGATGTAGTAATCAAGCCTGGACATTGCAACCGGAAGTCTTAAGTCTTCGATGTCGGTTAAGCCCGGCTCGCGCATGTCCAACGGATTAAGCACATCCGTAACCCGAATATTGTCTGATTTGCCCCACACAGCGACCTGACGACCAAATTTAATATCAAGACTTTTTGTGAGACTTCCCTGAATATATGTTTCACCAAGCTCAATCTCTTTTTCATAATTGTCGATCACTTCATTTGTGAATTCATCGCGACCCTTGATTGAATAAGCAAAATCATATGCTCCCTTGCCGCTTATGCGTGCCTGCCAGGAACTGGATAATTTAGCGTTTAATTCAAGATTAAGTTCTGTGCGCAGACATGACAAGCCTCGCCAGTCGGTTTCATTCCCTTCGGGTTTACCATGGGCAAAATTATAGGAAGCATTGAGTTGGACATCACCGTTTAAACTGAAAATAGATGGTTTGATTTCATCTTTTTGAAGTTCAGGTTCAATTTCTTCAGTGTTGTCATCAAAGCCATCAAGCACGTCTTGAATAGTGTCCTCTGGCTTTTCTGGCTCCTCTGACTCTTCTAATTTTTTTGGTTTTTCAGGCTTATTATCATCAAAACCGCAAATAATTTCATCAAGTGTTTCATCCTCAACAGCAAAGGTTTGCCCTGGTAATAATAATATAAAAGCCATGAAAAGAACAATAAACGCAGCAATAGTATAATTATTCCGTATCAAATTTTATAATCCCTTTTCCATTCTGCGGATAGAAAACATATCAAAATCAAGATTCTGGTTGAATTTTACACCACTAAATTTAAGAATCGTTTTGTGTACTTTGTTTTTACCCTTTTTTTTAGTAACGTGCATCTCAGTTGCCACCCATATGCCGTCAATAAGGTCGAGCTTTTTAATGTCCATATATTTTTTATAGCCGCCGTCTCGAACCCAATGAAGAGCCCGGATAACAAAAAAGTTGTCCTGGCGCACAAAAATAAGTGAT
>NZ_JAIOSW010000352.1 GCF_021107415.1 Desulfobacula sp. | reverse complement strand
CTCATTTTTCAAACTTTTGTATTATTATGATACTGGCCATATCAATGGTATTTTTACCACTTGGCACGGCTTCGGCCAGGCGCAACAAGAATACCAATATAGGCCATAGAAACAATAACCATGGAAGTATTAACAGAAATGTCAATGTTAACAATAACCGGCACAGAAACAGCAATATTAATGTCAATGTTAACAATAACCGGCACAGAAATACCAATGTGAATGTAAATGTGGATCGTCACGGTTATCATCATGGCGGAGTCGGGTTTGGCATCGGTATGTTCACCGGCCTTGTGATCGGTACGGCAATTGCTTCCCCGCCAGTGGAACACACCACGGTTATTGTCAGTGGAACCAGCTATATGTATGCCGGCGGGGTCTACTATCAACCCGTGGCAAGCGGGGGCTATGTGGTCGTGGGCGCACCAATCGGAGCTGTGGTTGTCGTTGCTCCTCCGGGAGTCGTGCTTGTATCCCTGGGATCGGACTCATACTATTACCTGAACGGTGTCTACTATGTTCAAGATGGAACCGTTTTTAGAGTGGTTACCACCCCCATAGGCATAATAGTGCCAACCCTGCCTCCCGGCGCTGCATCAAGCACGATTAACGGTCAGAGCTATTTCAAGTACCAGAGTGTCTATTATCAGCCGGTTATTGTTGGTGGGACAACCAGCTATATGACGGTAAGACTGTAAATGATGATAGTTGAATTTATGGTCAATGACAGTCATCCCAGGCGCCCATTGAGGTATAGCTGTTTATTGATGACCCTATGCCTGTCCCTGTTGTTTTCTATCTGTATGGTAGGCCCAAATTACCAGCCGCCGGAAAACAGTGAGAGTGTTGAAATAGACCTGCCGGAGTATTTCGAATTTGATTATGATCCTGCAAAGTTAAGTCAGTGGTGGAATATATTCAACGATCCGTCGGTGGATGCCGACGGTACAGTGGAAAGGGGCAAAGAAAGCAAGAACGTGAATCCCCTGGCAAAAGGCAGTCAATAACGCCATCATTATCATCTTTGGTGTTAAATCGGCTTTAATATATTCGGTTAAAATTGAGGTTTCCTGAGCCGATGCTTTGACCATTGCTTCAGTTTCAGGTGTACTGGAGAAACCGAGGAGTGGAGATAGAAGCACAAACGCCAAAATCCATAAAAAATGGTCTTCCGACCGATCTTAAACAAACAATTGGATACGAGCATACATGGGTCCTCTAGTTGAATTGCATTTTTGATTTTATAATCTATTTACTTGTAATTTTTATGATTATAGTTCAATTCGGCGGGTATCGTAGATAGGGAATTTCTTTTTGTCAAGAGAAGTATAAAAAAATATTTCCGTCATCGGTTTTGCTGACCAGGCCGCTTCAACTCCCAGCTATCCCAGTAAACCATTGGCTATGTCATCGGACGTAGTTTCGTCCAGGCTTTTTTAGACAAAATATGTCTTTTTCCAGATTGAAAGTCCTATTTAAAATTATAAGGTGATAATGCCAAGAGGAAGTTTGTCTAAAAAGGAGAAAATATGGGAACCCGGATTCAGGAATCATTTAATTTTTATTCACACCTTGCAGGTGGAATTGCAGCTATTATAGGCACCATATATCTGATAAAGATTGCAAGCTATTCTACATCCATGCTGATCACGGCTCTTATCTATGGTTTTTCCATAATATTTCTTTTTTCCGCCAGCTCACTCTACCATGTATTCAAAGAGGAAGACAATGAACTTTCCTTTTGGAGAAAAATGGATAGACTTGCCATTTTTTTCATGATTGCCGGTACCTACACCCCCATTTGTTATTTTTGCATGGAAGGGTCCTGGCGCTGGGCCATGATTGCAGTCCAGTGGGGTTTGGTGGGGTTTGGTGTTATTTCACAATTGTTTTTCCCAAGAGCACCACGAACGCTTTATGCTGTGATTTATACCAGCATGGGCTGGGCCGCCATTTTCCCAATAAAACAGGTGCTGGCAAACATGTCTGTCCTTCAAGAAGTTTTATTATTTACCGGCGGCGTTGCCTTTACAATAGGTGGTCTGATTTATGCAATAAAAAGACCTCGCCTTGCCCCGGGCATTTTTAGTTTTCATGAACTTTTCCATGTCATGGTCCTGATCGGAGGAGTATTTCATTATGCCTTGATTTATCGGATTTATTCTGAAATTATCATTTAGATCACTTTATTGATAACTTATTACCTTTTTATGCGATTTTATACGCGGATGCAAAAATATGAAAATATATGATCGGATAAAAAAGGAACCGGCTTTTGATTATGAGGATCTGCTTGAAAAAGAGTACCAGCTTTTTAATAAAGAATATTGCTTAAATTTCTTAAAAGACGAGACAAAAACAAAAAATATTGGTGAACCCTATCTTTTGCACAGCCCGGCATCAAAAACCGGAGTTCTCCTCGTTCACGGATTAATGGCGGCACCCGAAGAGGTTCGCGAATGGGCTGATTTTTTATTTTCAAAAGGATATACGGTCTATGCACCCAGACTTGCCGGACACGGCACTTCTGCTGTGGATCTTTCAACGAGGCGTTTTGAAGAATGGATGGACTCTATAGATCGTGGATATGCTATCCTGAAAACCTGTTGTAAGAAAATTGTAATTGGAGGCTTTTCAACAGGGGCAGGATTGGCCCTTTACCAGGCCATACAAAGGCCCAATAATTTTGCCGCTGTTATTTCAATCAGTGCACCGCTTATATTTAAAGGAGTTTCCGTCAATTTTGTAGCGACTCTCCACGCATGGAACTGTTTTGCAGGGAGCTTGGGAGCAAAACGATTTTGCAAATTATATACACGGAATCACCCGGATAATCCACATATCAATTATCACCGTTGTCCAGTGCAAAGTATTGTTCAGGTCAAAGCGCTCATGAAAAAAGTTTATAAATCCCTTCCCTCCCTGGCGATTCCTTCATTAATTATACAGGGGAAAAATGACCCCAAGGTGGATGGACTAAGCGGGCAAAGGATATTCCACCGTATCAAGCATTCCTATGCATATTACAAAGAAATTGACTTCCACCAGCATGGCATTGTCCGGGGATCGATTGCCCTGAGCGTGTTTGATGAGGTTGAAAAATTTCTCAATACTATATTGGTAAATGGAGAAAAAAACAGGGGATAGATTTTGGGACCATTTTGCCTGTTGTTTTACCTGTTTTTTTAGTATATTGGAGTCTTAAAACGATTCATTTGATGTAGAGGCAGGCAAATCGAGCAGATATCAAATACAGTCTTGAGTTTTATCAAACACATCCACCCTGTAAAGATTCCCTTGAAGGCCCTGGAATTGAAAAGCACATGGGCGTTGGGCGGTATGTGCCTTGTATTGTTTGTACTGCTCATGGGGTCAGGCGGTCTTATGCTATTTTCTTATCAGCCTTTTCCGGAACTTGCCTACGCTTCTGTTCAATCTCTTGAAAACCAGTTTATCTTTGGCCGGATGATCCGAAGCATACATTATTTTTCTGCCAACCTTCTTGTGGTACTGGTGGCAGGTCATATGCTGAGGGTATTTTTTACAGGGGGATATCAAGGTAAAAGACGGTTAAACTGGATCATTGGTCTGTGTATTTTCAGCCTGGTACTTTTATCCTGCTTTACCGGTTACCTTCTGCCCTGGGACCAGACCGCATTCTGGGCTGTCACTATCTGCATTAACATGTTTGACTATGTCCCGGCAGGCGGATTTCTAAAAGGGCTTTTCATAAGTGGAGACGGGGTCAGCGAGAAAACATTGCAGCTTTTTTTCACCCTTCATACCACCCTGATTCCTGCCGCCCTGATTTTTTTTCTGGCCATCCATTTCTGGAAGATCAGAAAGGCAAAAGGCGTGGTGACATCCGGGCTGAATGACATTGGGGAAGGTGAAAAGCCGGTCATGGTCGCAACTCATCCCAGTCTGCTGTTAAGAGAAGCCGTTGCAGCCCTTGTGTTGATCGCCTTTATCATGATTCTTGCTTTTGCTTTTGACGCTCCCCTGGATAATATGGCCAATGCCGGCTTAAGTCCAAATCCAGCAAAAGCGCCCTGGTATTTTTCAGGATTTCAGGAACTTTTGCTTCATTTTCATCCTTTTTTTGCGGTGTTCTTTATTCCCTTTGCGATTGCCTGCATCCTGATTTATCTGCCCTTTCGGCAGGGGAATATACAAAATGAAGGCACCTGGTTTATTTCTGACAGGGCAAAAAAAGCCGCTAAAACAGCGATCCTTATTTCTGTAATTCTCACACCTGCCCTGATTTTTTTTGATGAATATATTTTTAATTTCCAAAAATGGTTCCCGGACATTCCCCCCATTTTGTCCACAGGACTCATTCCCTTTGTTCTGGTTCTGACTCTGGTTTTCTTTCATCATTTTGGGATGAAAAAAAAGGCTAAACTCTCTGATGCCGAAGCCTTTCAAACCTCGACTGTTTTTTTAATCACAGCATTTATAATTCTGACCCTGACCTGTGTCTGGCTTCGAGGGACAGGGATGAATTTAATTTTTGGAGGTGGCTGATGGATAAGAAAAATAAGATCATCAAAGGACAGCCATCAAAAAGAAGTTTCCTGAAAATTTTGTGGACCTGCCTTGGGCTGGTTGCTCTGGGTGAGTTGATTGTGGTAATTTTTTCCTTTTTCAAGCCGATTTCCAAAAAAAAGGCTGCTGTTTCCGCATTAAGGATCATTGATGCCGGCAGCACAGATACCTACACGCCTGGATCTGTCTCTGCCTTTGTTCAGGGACAATTTTATCTGGTTCGTCTTGAGGATGGCGGATTTCTTGCCCTGTCCGGAAAATGCACCCATCTGGGGTTTTCTGTGCCCTGGGACAAGGAACAGAATAAATTTATCTGCCCCTGCCATGCTTCTCAGTTTGATATCATGGGAAACGTGTTGAGCTCACCCGCCTCAAGAGCATTGGATCTTTTTGAGATAAGTATTGTCAATAAAAACATCCGGGTGAATATCAGCAACAGGATAAAACGAAACCGGTTCAACAAAAGCCAACTGGTCTATCCTGAAACTGTGTCTATACTTGAAGAGAGCAATAAAAAATAATGACCACCGACTTTTCAACTCATCAGGACCTTAAAAAAAGATGGCTGCTTGCAGGTATTGCAGCCATCCTTGTGATTGTCCTGATTGTTCCCCTGGCGTTTTTAAAGTCCTGGCAGAAAATTCATCACCAGCCGAACCAGGACATACAAAAGTCTCCTGTCTTTGTGGGCAGAGAAACGTGCAAAGACTGCCACAGAAATGAATATGAAAAATGGCAGAATTCCCACCATGACCGGGCCATGGATATAGCAGACAATTCAACAGTACTGGGAAATTTCAATGATATAACATTTATCCATAACAACATAACCACCCGGTTGTTTAAAAAAAAGGGCGCCTTCTTTGTCAATACTATCGGGCAGGACGGTAAATATAGTGATTTTCAGATTACCCATACATTTGGCTTCTATCCTTTGCAGCAGTATTTGGTTCCATTTGATGGGGGAAGGCTGCAGTGCCTGACCATTGCCTGGGATGATGTCAAAAAAAAATGGTATGCCCTTCCCAATCATACGGATGACCATACAGACTGGCTCCATTGGACCCGGCAGGGCCAGAACTGGAACGGTATGTGTGCGGAATGCCATTCTACAAATTTAAAAAAAGGATATGATATAAAAAAAGATGGCTTCAATACCACATGGTCTGAAATAGATGTGAGCTGTGAAGCTTGCCACGGGCCTGGTTCCGGGCACGTGGCCTGGGCTGAGACACCTGAAATGGGCAGGCGTGAGGTTGATAATTTCAGCCTTGTCGTAAAAACAAGAAATATGGTATCAAACGATTTTATCCAGATTTGTGCCCGGTGCCATGCGAGGCGGGCTTCCATTGATGATTTTTCCCATAGTCATAAAAACACCATGGACTATATGATCCCCAGCCTGCTGACCGAGAACCTATATTATGCTGATGGCCAGATTTTGGAGGAGGTATATGTATACGGGTCTTTCATGCAGAGCAAAATGTTTTTAAATAATGTAAACTGCAGTGACTGCCATGACGTCCACAGCCAAAAACTTAAGATTCAAGGCAATGCTCTATGCCTTTCCTGCCACAGAGCAGACACCTATGACACGGCAAACCACCACTTTCATAAAAAGATGTACCAGGGCAAAAAAAGCAAAGGCGATGACTGTATTCAATGCCATATGCCGGAAAGCGTCTACATGGGAATTGACAAGAGAGCTGATCATTCCATCCGGATCCCCCGGCCGGATTTGAGTGAGGTTCATCAGACACCCAATGCCTGCAATGCAGCAGGATGTCATTCAGACAAGTCCCTTGAATGGACCAATGATATAATGTCAAAATGGTATGGTAAAAGGAAGCGGCCCCATTTTGGAGAAACCATAGCCCTGGGCAGACAGGGAAAGACAGAGGGTTTAAAAAATCTGATCTCACTCTCAAAGGACCCGCTTTTCCCCGGCATTGTCAGGGCAACATCCTTGTCTCTTCTTTATGCTTACCCTGTACCAGACAGCTTTACTGCCCTTGAAACCGCTTTGTCAGATCCGGATGCCCTAGTCCGACAGACCGCTATCTCCACCATCAACCTTTTGCGTTTTGACAAGGATGCAGCCCTTATTTTTCCCTTGCTCTATGATCCGGTCAGGGCAGTTAGAATCCAGGCCGCCCTTGGTGTAGCATCCATAAAAAATCTGAAACTGACAAAAAACCAGAAAAAGGTACTTGATTCTGCCATAAAAGAATATATTTCCACCATGGAATATTCCGGTGACTTTCCTTCCGGCCGGTACAATCTCGCTTTGATGTATCATGCCCTGGACCAAACGGATAAGGCTATTGAATGCTATGAACAGTCCATCAGAATTGACAATTTATTTTTTCCTGCAAAAAACAATCTGGCCATGCTTTATAATGCAAAAAGAAAAAATAATGAAGCGGTAAAACTATTTTTGCAGATACTTGAAGACCGGCCGCAAATGTATGATATTGCTTATTCTCTTGGTCTTTTACTGGTGGAAGAAAAAAAATACGATCAGGCAGTAATTTTTCTTCAAAAGGCAGCTAACGGTCTACCGGGACGGGCAAGAATCCAGTATAATCTTGGGTTGCTATTGCAGTTCCAAAAAAAAGACAAAGCCGCTGAAAAAGCATTGCTAAGGGCACTTTCTCTGGAACCTGGCAACTTTGATTTCCTTTTTGCCATGGCAGACCATTATCTCAAGAGAAACCAGTTGGACAATGCGCTCCTGGTAGCCCAAAAAATGATTGAGCTGTTTCCGGACAATAAAATCGGGCATGATATTTTAAAATATGCAAATGCCATGAAATAAACAAAAGGGCCATCTAAAAAAACCGCTGTTAAAAAAAACCTTCCTATTTGACATTAATATATAATTGCTATATATTATTTAATAAATATGTTTATTAATATATAGCATATATGCAAAATCGGAAGGATGTCCGCTATGAAAATCAATAAAGAACAAAAACAAAAAAATAGAAATAAAATTATTTTATCTGCTGTGGACCTTATCACTTCAAAGGGATTAAAATCTGCAACCATGAGGGGAATAGCAAGGCAGGCAGGCCTGGGGGATGCCACCATTTATAACTATTTTCCAACGAAAGAAGCCATTGTTTACGGATATTACGAAGATAAATTTGACCAGGTGATCGAACAACTCAAACAAATCAAAGATTTTAATGAATATACATTTGACGAGCAGCTTCAAACATTCTTTGAAACAACGCTTGAACTGTTTTTGCCGGATAGAGAATTTCTTGAAAAAACATTTAAAACAACTTTTTTTGCCTTGAGCCAGCATTACAGCCGTATCAGACCCATAAAAGAAAAGTTCATGGCAATTGTTGAGGATATTTTTAACGCAGCCATAGAGGTCGGTGAAATCCCGGATCAGGTATTCAGGGAAATGACCATCCAGTTTTTCTGGGAATACTATATCGGTATTGTCATCTACTGGCTCAAAGATGATACCGATCGATTTGAAGGTCCCAGGATTTTAATAGATAAGAGCATTGATCTTGCCTGCACATCCATAAAGGCAGGAATCGGGAATAAAATCTTTGATATGGGTATATTTCTATTTAAAAATCATGTGCTGTCACGGATGAATTTTATTAAGGATCATGTGGACACCATTCATGGAATAAAAAAGAAATTTATGGATGCAAAAAATGACTGATACAATACCAAAATCAAAGATCAGGCGAACGATTTCTTCGGGTAAAATAGCGGCAAAAATGGGAACCAACCATCTTGGATTTTTATTAAAAAAACCATTCCTCTCAAAGGAGAAACAAGCGCTTTCCCAAAAAAAAAAAGATGCACAAAATGCCCGGATTCTTTTTAACGGTCTGGCCCTGCTAAGGGGAACAGCGTTAAAGGCTGCCCAGATGCTGAGTTTAGAAAGCGATTATTTTCCGGAAAGCATCAGAAAAGAACTTGAAAAGTCTTATAATCAGGTACCACCGATAAACAGGGCTCTTGTCCGGAAGATTATTACCAATAATTTTAATAAATCTCCTGAAAAAATATTTGAGTCTTTTGACTTGAAAGCATTTGCTGCCGCAAGTCTGGGGCAAGTCCACCTTGCAAGATCTAAGGATGGAGAAGAGCTTGCCGTAAAGATCCAGTATCCTGACATCTCCCAAACCATTTCCAATGATATCCGGTTGTTGAAAACTGTACTAAGGCCTATGGCAGAGTATGACATCATCAAAATTGCTCTGGAAGAAATCGAAGAAGTCCTTCTCAACGAGACTGATTATGAAAAAGAAGAACAAAATATTAAATATTTCCGTGAAAACCTGAAAAATAACCGAGTCATGATTCCGGAAAACTTTCACGAGCTGACAACAAAAAATGTTCTTTCCATGTCCTGCATGAAAGGTCTGATTTTAAATAAATGGCTTGAAACCTGCCCTGACCTGGAAAGTAAAACCATTATTGCCCAAACCCTGCACGATATTTTTGTAGAAGGGTTTTATGAACTCAAACAAATACACGCTGATCCAAATCCGGGAAATTTTCTGGTGACGGATGATTTGAAAGTCAGCCTGATTGATTTTGGTTGTGTCCGATCGTTT
>NZ_JAIOSW010000437.1 GCF_021107415.1 Desulfobacula sp. | reverse complement strand
TAATCTTGCCCACGCCTTCGATGGCGTCCCGGGCATTGACACACAGGTTGGCCAGAATCTGATCAATCTGGGAGGGATCCATCTTGACGGTCCACAGGCTCGACCCCGGCAGCCAGGCAAGATCAATATCCTCACCAATAAGACGTCGAAGCATTTTAAGCATACTTTCCACGTTATCATTCAGGTCAAGCACCCTGGGGGCGATGGTCTGCTTGCGGGCAAAGGCCAGCAATTGCCGGGTAATATCTGCGGCACGTTTAGCAGCCGTGAGAATTTCACCGAGATCTTCATGCAGCTGTCCCTCTGGGTCTGCGTCATCAAGAGCCATTTCAGCAAAACCAATGATCACACTGAGTGCATTATTGAAATCATGTGCCACCCCACCTGCCAGGCGCCCAACAGATTCCATCTTCTGGGCCTGTCGGAATTGTGTTTCTGCATTCTTGCGCTCGGTTAGATCCTGAAAAGTTTCTATCGCGCCGATAACATTCTTATCCTGGTCCCTCAACGGAGCTGAAGTGTAGAAAAGCCACCGGCCTTTTTCTCCCAAAGCAGGAAAAAAATTTTCACCTTCGTATGCTCCTTGAATCAGAATAGATTTATAATATTTTTCTCCATAGTATTCCTCTATCTCTTCCTCTGTCGCTTCATCCACTATGAAATCCGCTAAAATCGGTCTTTCTTCATCATAGAAAGCAAGCCAGTGTTTTTTTGTGCCAACCATTTCAGCCTCAAGAAAACCGGTCAAACTCTCGCAGGCATTATTCCAATGTGTGATGGTGTGGTTATTATCAATGATGACTGTTGGAATCGAAATCCCATGGACAGCTTGTGTAAGGTTCTTTTCACTCTTTCGCAGCGCAGTCTCAGCTTGCTTTTGCCTGGTGATGTCTGTAGTAGAACCAAAGATGTGCAATTTTCCGTTTTTTTCAAAACACCTGCCCTTTGAATAAACCCATGCTGTTTGTCCATTGCCTTTTAACATTTCATATTCACAGTCGATTAAAGACCCCGGCGATATAATTGCTTCTCTGAAAGCATTATTTACTTGCCCCAGGTATTCGGGTTTTATATAACTGAAATACTTATCCCAGTCGTTTTGAATTGTTCCTACAGGTAACGCCAGCAATTCATCAACAAAAGGAGAACTATAGGTGTTTTCAAAAGTTCCGTCCTTTGCAATATCTGCTTTCCAAACGACTATTGCAATATTAGATACAACCTGTTTAAAAATTTTATTGCTTTCTATTAAAGCTTTTTCTGTCTGTCTTTTTTGAATTGCTATGGAAGCCTGTTTTATAAATATTTCTATTATCCGTTTATTCTGAAGTTCTCCTGTATATTCTTTCAAAGCTATCACAACAGTTCCGGATAGCTCATTATTTTTTGAAAAGCCGATTGTGAATATAGTTTTAATATTCAATAATTTTTCTATGGAATTGAAAACCATTTTTGGAATAATCTTTAATGATATTCCATACAGTCCTTCTTTGTATAAATGCAATTTGCCATCGGAAAGATAATCAAGAGCTTCATTTTTTGCATCATAAGTCATACCAACAGGATGCTTTCCTAAAAGACTTGCAACTTTTTCAGACAATTTTCCCATTCCGATAATCGAGCGGGTAGTCAGTATATTGGTTTCATTATTGATAGAATTAATAATAATATAAGAATCTTTGCCCGTGAACTCTTGAAGTTGTTCTCCAGTAAAAGTATAAATGTCTTTATCTTGAGGGAATTCAACAAACTGCATGGCTGTCTTTGACAGTAACTCAAGGTTTTTAATGTGGTCTTTTGCTTTTTCTTCTTTTTTTCCCCGCTCCAACTTGCTTTGGTGTATTTCAAAAACTTTCTCAATCATTTCAGGCAGACCTTTAAAGCCCGATTTTTTTGGCAGGAAGTCCAAAGCTCCCAGCTTCATTGCTTCGATGGCTGTTTCAATGGTGTTATCAATGGTTAGAAATATAAAGGCATATTCCTTTCCCTTTTCTCTTGTCTCTTTCAGAATTTCAAGACCGTTTTTATACGGCAGGCTTTTATCTAAAAGAACAACATCAATATGATTTTCCTGCTTAATCAGAAAATCAAGCGCTTTTTTTCCATTCCAGACATTGGTTATATGATATCTTTCAGGGTCAAGCGATTTCTCGATCAGTTCGGCATCATCTTCGTTATCTTCGATCAGAAGAATTTCCAATATTTCTGTGTTCTCGTCTCTCATCATCATATTTCTCCTACTTAGTATATGAATCACTGATAAACGCCCAGTAATGGCCAAGTCCTTTTACTTTTTTAACAAAGTCCTGAAATTTTACAGGCTTTACGATGTAATCATTCGCTCCTGACCATTTTCCACACCTTCGGTTTTAATATTTTTGAGCCGTTCTCCGGGATTGAATATATTTTCTAATTGATTTTTATCACCAAAGACGTTCGGCATTTTTTCTGTTTTAATATTTGCACCTGCTTTTTCTATTATCAAAGACAAATCACTTAAAACCTCTTCAACTACTTTACCTGCACTAAATGTAATAAAGGGATTTATTTTGGTGTTTAATCTTGATATGTCCAGCAAACTCAGCACAAGCGCATGCATTCTTTGTGTATTTACCTTTATTCTTTCAAGCTGATGAACTCCCTGTTCATCCAACTTATCCCTGTAAATATTAAGGATATTCGATTCATCTAAAAAAGCATTATTCACATTTATCCCTTTTAACACCCTTCTTCCCATTTTTTTTAATTTCAACTATTTCAGTTCTAATTTTTAAAAAATAATCCGTAAGTGTGGGATCAAAATGAGTTCCCGCACTTTTTTCAATTTCAGCAAAAGAATCATCAATTGACCAGGCAGGTTTATAGGGACGTTTCATTGTAAGTGCATCAAAAACATCACCTATGGCCACAATTCTGGCACTTTCCGGGATATCAGTTCCTTTTAACCCTTTCGGGTATCCCTGCCCGTCCCATTTTTCATGATGGTACAGGGCTATTTCAGAAGACATCTGAAAAAATTGTGTGTTGCTTTTTGATAAAATGTCATGCCCGATTGTGGTATGAGTTTTCATTATTATCCACTCTTTTTCATTTAATTTTCCCGGTTTTTTAAGCACGGAATCCGGTATGCCTATTTTCCCGGTATCGTGCATCGCAGCTGCCAACTCAAGCTCTGCTGCTTTATCAACATGCCATCCTGCTGAACGTGCAATAGCTGCAGAGTAAGCGCCCATACGCCAGATATGATACCCGGTGTCATCGTCATTATAATGTCCGGCTTCGCCTAACATATAAATGGCAGATCTCTGGCTTTCTTCAACCATAGCTGTCCGTTCAAGCACTACTTTCTCACACTCTCGATGTTGATTGTAAAGTGCAAGATGTGTCGCAACTCTTGCTAAAACGACAGGTTTTGAAACCGGCTTTGTGATGTAATCCACACAACCCGCCTCAAAGCCGCGAGCTTCATCTTCAACTTCAGTCATGGCAGTAGTAAAAATAATCGGAGTTTTAACGGTGTCAGTATCGGATTTTAGTTTTTGACATGTTTCATATCCATCCATTTCAGGCATCATAATGTCTAACAAAATAAGATCCGGCTTGACCTGTTTTACTACTTCAAGTGCCTGTTTCCCGTTTACTGCAAAGGCCAGCTGATACCTGTCCTGTAGAATCTGCTGAAGGAGCTTTCTGTTATTAGGCTCGTCATCTACAACAAGTATTCGATATTTATTATGAGACATGCTATCCCTCCCAATCCAAATGCAATACTTCTATAAGTTTTATAAATTCATTTTTTGCACTATCAAAGTCCAGGTCATCTATATATTTAATCACGGATTTCAGTTGATCTTTGGAGATATATTTTTCCAGTTCTTTAATCAACGGTTCAATCGCCTGGGGATCGTACTGATCAAAAGCATCCGGAACTTTTTTTATTAGTTTTTTTATTCCGGGCCGGTCAAAATCTTTCAGGCTTACTTCAATTTTCTGTTTTTTTTCTAACTGCCGTATAGATACAATTGCTTTGTTCAATTCAGTTTTAAGTAAAGCCAATTGTTTCTCAACATCATTCATATCTTTTTTCTTAAGTGCTGAATTGATAGTTCCGGCAATATCAGCAACCTTTGTCACTGACAAATTCCCTGCAACCCCTTTTAACGCATGACTTATTTGATAGGCCTGATCGATATCTTTCGCATTGATCAAAAGGGAGAGGCTGTCAATAAAATTTCCATACTCATCTGCAAATCCTATCAAGGATTTTGTATAAACGTCCAAGTTCTGCCATCGATTCATGCCGTTTTCAATATTGACTCCCTCTAATCGGGGCAGATCTGATTCAGAAAAAGCATTGGCAGTGACTTTATTTTTTAAAATTTCCCGTTCTTTGCTATCCGGAATCAATTCTTCCATAGTGATAAACAATTTATTAAAATCAATGGGCTTGGCCACAACCGAATCCATTCCAACAGCTAAAATTTTTTTTCTTTCTTTGCTCATAATATTTGCAGTCAGTGCAATGACAGGTATATGCTCGCTGGTATCACTCTCCAGGGAGCGAATAAGGGCTGTCGCTTCAAGCCCATCCATTTCAGGCATCTGGATATCCATCAGAACGATATCAAATGGCTCTCTTTGAAAGGCTTTAACGGCCTCTTTGCCATTACAGGTAACCATAATTTTATGACCTTGAAGTTCTAAACGTGTTTTGACTAAAACAGCATTTGCCTCAATATCCTCTGCCAGCAGTATCCGAAAGCTGCGGGCGGATTTATATAATGGCCTTCCTGTCTCCATGGACAGATCAGCACCTTCAACCATGTCATCATCAATGGAATCAACACTTATGATAAAATGGAAGATACTTCCATGTCCTTTCTCACTTTCCGCCCAGATTCGACCCCCCATAAGTTCAACGATCTGCTTTGAAATTGTTGTCCCAAGGCCTGTGCCTCCATATTTTCGCGTGGTAGAAGTATCTGCCTGTGCAAATGGATCGAAAATTTTATTTAACCGGTCAGCGGAAATTCCGATTCCCGTATCTTCAATCATGAAATGTAATTGCCCTTTCTCATCACCGGGCATAATCTTCAAAACCACACTGCCCTGTCGGGTGAACTTGATGGCATTGCCCACAAGGTTGATCACGACCTGGTTGACACGAAACACGTCTCCTGAAAATAATCCCGATAGTGATGGATGGATATCATATTCAAGTAATAAATTCTTTTTGCGGGCTTCTATCTCCATGGTATTAAAAGATTTATTCATCAATTCAAGCAATTTAAAAGGTTTTTTTTCCAGGGTTATTTTTCCACTTTCCAGTTTGCTTACATCAAGAATATCATTTATTAAGGACAACAGCCCTTGAGCAGAAGTATGGGCAATTGATAGTTGTTGTCGGATATCATTTTTAATAGAAGGATCTTCAAGGACTAATTCTAAAAATCCCAGCACAGAATTCATGGGCGTACGGATTTCATGGCTCATATTGGCGAGAAACTCGTCTTTGGCAATATTGGCTGCCTCTGCCTTTTCTTTTGCACGGACAAGCGCTTTATTGGATTTTTTTAATTCAGCCGTCTGCAACCGGATTTCAGAACGTAATAATTTTGAATATTCAACACTCTGTTTTTGATTTTTGATTAAAATTTCTTCATATTTTTTTTCCAGAACCTGTATTTTCCTGTCCCGCTGTTTCTTATGGATTAAAAGCAGTTCTTTTTCTTCAGCCAATAATCTGTCTTTATAAAATAATTCAATACACAATTTGACAACACTTGTTATTGTTTTTTGTGTGGTGACGGTATCGAATGTTTCCGATAAAATACAAATCAGCAGGCTTTGCATCTTTTTCAAATACAGCGAATAAACAGGAGAATTTTTTTTGTCTGTAACACAAAGGGAATCCTCTGAGTGTTTTGTTTTTTCCCACAATGTCTTTTCAAAATTTTTATCAAGGACTATATTTTGATTCAAGGAAATTCGCTCACCATTGCTTGAGATGATTGTAAAAGCGCATTGCGGCAAATATTTTTCCAGCAGACAGAGAAACTGATGATTTGCTTCACTATCGGGTTCCTTTACAATATCATCAAAAATATCCATTATTTTAATTTTTCTCCAGAGCGTAGATCTCTTTTGCCTTTTGAATCTCATCAGGCAGGTCATCTATAATGGCTTTGTATTCCATGATATTGTCTTTCATATGAATAAGCAAGGGAGGGGACAGGTTTACCTTTACCTCAGGGAAGGCAAGAAACTTTAATCGGAAAACCAGATATTCGGCAATCTGTAATATGCCTGCAAGGCTTTTTGGCTCCACATCATCAAGACATTTATGATGGTATTTTATTCCCTGCCGGATTTCACGGGACAAGCCCCAATCCTTAGTCAGCTGATAGCCAATAGTTTGATGATCCGTACCCATTATTGAAAATTCATGATCGGTAATTAAAAACTTTTCCGGAATATATGTCCGGCAAAACTCCTGAAACTTATCTGGTATGACCTGATCTTCAACTATCAGTCCGAAGTCATGAAGAATCCCACATAAAAAAGCATCTTCTCCTTTTTGAGCAAACATTCTTTCTGCGATCATCTGGCAGCTGATACTGACAGCAGCACAATGAAGCCATAATCGGTTTCTTGAGAATATTTTCGTCTGGGAATTTTTTGAAAATAAATGTTTAAGTGCATCAAGAACGATTAAATTGCTCAGATTGTCAATTCCTATATAAGCGACCGCTCCAGAAACACTCGTGATGTTGGTCCGCAACGCATAAGAGGAACTGTTTACAAGCTTTAAAACCCTCAAGACCAGAGTGG
>NZ_JAIOSW010000441.1 GCF_021107415.1 Desulfobacula sp. | reverse complement strand
CCGGTGAAATCTTTAATAATTTTTTTTAAGTGATGCTCCCCGGGGCCTTTTATCACCAGGTCTGCCAAAGTATCTTTATTTGCGTGATCATGGCAGAGGCTTGCATAAATTCCCCCCAGTACAACCGGTATATCCGGATAGACTTGTTTCACCATCTCTATAGTCTCTTTGACCCCGGAAGCCCAGTAGGTCATCAAGGAAGTGATAAAAATAAGATTCGGTTTTTCTATTTTTTTTAAATCTGCTGAAAACCATTGAGGTTTTATGCCATACCGGGAAAATTTTTTACCGATATTTTCAAGCCCTTTGGGCAAAGCAATTTCTGTCTTTCTAAACGGCCCCCTGCCATCCCAAAGCACTTTTGTTTTTTTGGATTCTTTTGAATGAAACCTGTCAAGGCAATCAATAAAGCTTACCTTTAATCCGTTTTCACGAAGGATGGCGGCAATGGACAAAAGTCCTAACGGTTTTGCCCAGAAATCAAAAGCAGCAAAATCATGAATCCAGGGATTTATACAGAGAATGTGGGGTGAATCAGTCTTCAAAATATTTCATGGATGTTTTTTTAAGCTCTTTTCTGGAGAATAAAAGCTCATACTCATCTTCTCCCACAGCTTTGGAAATCTTTTTTACAAGGGCATAGCATTCATCTTCATTGGACGCATGAACCATGGTATACAGATTATATTTCCAACCCGGAGCGGGATCTCTTCTATAGCAATGGGTAATCTCTCTAAAGGTAGCCATGATGTTCCCTGTTTTTTCCACCCTGTCTTCATCCACTTTCCAGGCCACCATGGCATTGGCCTTAAATCCGGATTTCTGATGTTTCAATGTAGCACCAAACCGTCTGATTATCCCTCTGTCATTGAGATCTTTTAAAATACTTAAAAATTTTTCTTCCGTGATATCTATCTTTTCAGCCATTTCAAGGAATGGCCGTTTGACAACCGGAATATCGGTTTGCAGCAGGGCAATTATTTTTTTTTCTAAATCTGTCAGCATAAGGATTTTCTTTTTTATTCTACCTGGTTAATATTTGGGTTAAAATCAGGAACTATGTGAAACTTTTTTCAGTGCATTGTCAAGGTCCTGTTTTAAATCATCTGCATCCTCAAGTCCAATGGATAATCTTAAAAGAGAATCTGTCACCCCGATTCTCAGTCTTTCCCCGGCTGACATTTTTGCATGGGAGGTAAGACTTGGAGAGCATATGGTCGACTCCACACCTCCCAGGCTGACGGCCGGACTTATGATATTCAATCCCTCAATAAACTGATTGGGATCTTTGTCCTTGATTTCAAAGGAGAGCATGGCACCAAAACCATTCATCTGGCGTTTTGCGATTTCGTGGCCTTCAAAATTTTCAAGTCCAGGGTAATACACCCTGGCAATATCAGGGTGATCAGACAGATGCTGCGCCACTTCCATGGCATTTTTTGTCTGTTCCTTTACTCTTAACATAAGGGTTTTCATACTTCTTTCCAAAAGATAACAGATCCTTGGATCAAGACTTGGACCCAATACTCTGGCAAGGCTCAAGATTTTCTTCATTTTTTCATGGGAGCAGGCCACCATGCCGCAGCACAGATCAGAGTGCCCGCCAAGGTATTTGGTTCCACTGTGAACAACAATATCTATTCCAAGATCTAAAGGGGTTTGATTCACAGGACTTGCAAAGGTGTTGTCAATAATGGTGGTAATCTTCTCTTTTCTTGCAAATTGGGCAATTTTTTTAATATCAACCACAGCCAAAAGCGGATTGGTGGGAGATTCGATAACAATAACTTTTGTTTTCTGCGTCACTCCATTGATCACATCATCAGCACTGGTTTTTGTAAATTTACACTCAATGCCGAAATGGGAAAACCATTCCGTGGCAAAATGATGTGTTCCACCATAGAGGGCATCCAGCATGACAACGTGATCACCAGCTCCTGCAAATGCCAGGATCGAAGTTGACATGGCACCCATACCTGAACTGAACACCAGGCCTGCCTGGGAATGCTCAAAAGCGGCTATTTTTTTTGCCACAGCATCCTGATTGGGTGTATTAAAATATCGTGGATAAAAGGTTTCATCCTTGCTGAGATAATTATAGGCTGATGAGGTATAAATCGGTGTATTTACTCCGCCTGTTTTCAAATCCCTTAACGTGCCTTTATGAATGGCAATGGTCTTGTTTTTCATTTTGCTCCTTTTTTTCGTTTTTTCATTAAGCATTTCCAGCATCGGGCCGTCTTTTCACGGTTTGAATCAAACATAGCCGAGACAAGAAATACTATCTCAAAATAAGGTTCCACGGCAGATACAATATCCAGGGCAGATCTCATGGGAGGACCGATATCCCTTGGGCCAGCATCGGCATTGCCTATAATACTGAACCATTGTCCGCCTTCTTTTAGATGGAGACTTACATTCCTTGCAAATGTTATCCTGTCTTTTTTTTCATCAAAGGAATGGAAACATCCCCTGTCAAATATCAATTCAAAGTCTGACTCATTCTCTTTTTGTTTAAAAAAATTATTTACAATGAACCCAATTTCAACCCCTTCTTTTTTGGATTTTAATTTGGCCTTTTCAATGGCCAAAGATGAAAAGTCAATTCCTGTTACATCAAAATCTTTCTGAGCCAGCCAGATGGCATTACTGCCGGTACCGCATCCAATTTCAAGGGTTTTGCAGGGCAGGATACTTTTCTTTTTTACGAATTCTATTAGATTTGAATCCGGCCTTTCAAGCTCCCATGGAGTCTTTCCGGTTTTATACCGTTCATTAAACATTTCTTTTTTAGACATAGCACCTCAGCATCATAAAAAATAGATCCCTGTCATTTTTGCTTATCAGGAAATAAGGATATGATATCGGGTTCCGTTGCCCTGCATACGCCTCGCTCCGTTATAAATCCTGTGACCAGCCTTGCCGGCGTCACATCAAAGGCGTGATTGGCCGCCAGGCTTGTCTCAGGAGGTACCAGCACTTTTTCAATTTTCCCATTGCAAAAACCCTGGATATACCTGATTTCGTCAGGATCTCTTTCTTCTATGGGAATATCGGCAATACCGTCTGTTATATCCCAGTCAAAGGTGCTTGACGGCAGTGCCACATAGAATGGAATATTATTGTCTTTTGCTGCAAGGGCTTTTAAATAGGTACCGATTTTATTGGCCACGTCTCCGGCCCGGGTGGTTCTGTCGGTTCCAACAATAACAAGGTCCACCATGCCATGCTGCATGATATGGCCCCCTGCATTGTCAGTGATCACGGTATGGTTCACTCCATGTTTTCCCAATTCCCATGCCGTAAGACGGGAGCCCTGATTTAAAGGTCTTGTCTCATCCACCCAGACATGGACATTGATATGATTGTCAAATGCAGTATAGATGGGTGCTGTGGCAGTGCCGTATTCGATACAGGCAAGCCAGCCGGCATTGCAGTGGGTTAAAATGTTGACCGGTTCCCCATTTTTTTTCTTACTGATTTCTTCAATAATGGGCATTCCATACTCACCAATCTTTTGACAATTGATTGCCTCTTCCTCTACAATTTCCAATGCTTCATCAAGAGCTGCTTTAACCCGTGTTTCATAATTTTCATGCTTTAATGCAACAGACAAAACCCTGTCAACACCCCAGAAAAGATTCATAGCAGTTGGCCTGGCGTTCTTAAGCCGTTTGCATTCTGAAACCAGGTATTCATTATCCGCACCCTTATTATTTTCCTGCACAAGGCTGATGTAGACCCCCAATGCCCCTGTGGCGCCAATCAAGGGGGCACCTCTTACAACCATCTCTTTTATGGCATAAATGGTATTGTCCACGGTGTTTAAATCTTCTATAACCAATTTGTGGGGGAGAAACCTCTGGTCTATCACCTGAACCGTTTCAGATGCCTTATCAAACCAGATCGGTCTCATATTTTTTCCATCCACCTTCATCCTGAAAACTCCAATATCATTTTTAAAAATTATTAATAAAACTTTGTGCTTCTTTTATGGATGCATTCATATCCTTAATGAGTCCCGCCACATCCTTTTCAATAGAGACGACCTCGCCGCTTAAAGATCCAACCGCCTTTGCATTCAGGTTGTGTTTCAGGTAAAGGACATAATCTTTGAGTTTGACTAATACCGGATACATCCCCTTTGTTGATCTATTCATTATAGTTTCAAGTTTCTGATATTTTATTTTTGCATCCCTAAGCGATTTTTTACTGCTGTTTTTCAATTTAACATCATTGATCTGGGCAATCTCAGCTTCCCATTCTTTAAACAGATCTTTGGCCACCTGCTCCACATCATTAATTCTCTTTTCAATTTGTTTTGCTCTGGAATCGCAATCCTCATAACTGTCCTTGAGCTTGTCATAAAAAGTTTCCAGATCTCCGCCATCAAAGGCATAGAGTTCTTTAATTTTTGTTAAGGCATCCTTGAACTCTTCCTGGGCTTTTGTCTGACTTTCCTGGACATCTTCAACATTATCAATCAAAATATGCCTTTTTTCTTTACCGAACTTTTCCATAGTCGTATAATAGGCTGTACTGCAACCTGCCATGAAAAGAAAAATTACAGACAGAAGAGTAAGTCTTGTGATGATTTTAAACTTTGCGTGATTCATAGAATATATCGCTCCCATATAATTTTTTGATATAGTTTTGCCCGTACTAAAAAGTACTTATAACAAAAGTTCAGGTTTTTATTAATCCTTTTCTTTATTGCTTTCCTTTTGGATTTCATTTACTAAATAAAACAGGTATGGCATCTACACAAACCACCATCAAAGGAGGTATCATGGAGCATCAGATCAAATCCGCTATTCCTGATTTTCTCAATATTTTAGGAATCAATGAAGAACCCATGGGAATGTTTTTTACAGACACCAAACCGGATAAAGGATACTCCCCCAACCCCATGGATCTGCCGACACGGGAAAAGGAAGAAAAAAATGAAATTAACTGGCAGGAAATATTTGGCGGATTTTCCTGTGTTATCGGCAAGATCTGGCTTGCCAGGAAGAAAAAGACAGCTGCTTATTTTTCATCATCCCAGTTTGGATGTCCTGGCGGAGCCTTCTGGCTTGGATTTAACAAACCCCAGGCTGAAACCATTATTCATTATGTATCCTCAGGAGTTCCCGGCAGGATGGAAGGTGAACTTTATTGTGATTCTCCGGACAACTTAAGAAAAATATTTGAATATGTTGATCCTGTCCCCGCTGCCAAGACGTATTGTGTGTTTAAACCCATCAGCCAGTTCTCTGAGGATGAAATCCCGTTACTTGTCTCTTTTTTCACACGTCCGGAATCTTTGAGCGGCCTTCACCAGCTGGCCGCTTTTGTAACAAATGATCCCGAGGTTGTGGCTTCACCCTGGAGTGCTGCCTGCGGCAGTCTGGCAGTCTGGCCTTTGCACTATCTTGCAAAAGGAAAAAACAGGGCTGTTGTCGGAGGATGGGACCCGTCTGCCAGAAAATTTTTTAAAACAGATGAACTTTCTTTTACCATTCCTTTTGAGATGTTTATCCAGATGATAGACCGGTATAAAGACTCTTTTCTCACAACTAAAACCTGGGAGAATATCCATAAAAAAATCAATAAAAGTAAAAAAGCATGGAATGAGATATGAGCGGCTCGCTCTATTAAAAAATATTGCGGATAAAAACT
Source organism: Desulfobacula sp. (assembly GCF_021107415.1). Next base: position 8,431 of record NZ_JAIOSW010000441.1, on the reverse strand, counting down.
TCTGTAGCAGCCGCTCATTTTTCCAATCCTGATCTTAGTCCAGTAAAACCTTTTCAAGCTGTTTAACCATAAAATCCATTTCTTCCTCATTAATAATTAAGGGAGGGGAAATCCTGATGGTATGGCCGTGGCTGTCATTAACGATCAACCCGAGCTTTAAAAGTTTTTGGCAAAAATCCATGGCATTGCCTTTTTTTACCTCAATACCGATGAAAAGCCCTTTCCCCCGAACTTCTTTGACATGAGGGGATTTTTTTGCAATCTCTTCAATTTTTTCTTTTAGTATTTTCCCTTTCCGGGCGGCCTGCTCTGCCAGTTTTTCTTCTTCAAATACCTTTAAAGCAGCAGTACCGGCTACACAGGCAAGGGGATAACCACCAAAGGTTGATCCGTCTGACCCTTTGGAAAAAACCATATCCATGATCTTTGCATTGGTGATAAAAACAGAAAGGGGAACAAGACCGCCTGATAAGGCTTTTCCAAGAATAACACCATCCGGAATAATGTTGTCATGTTCAAAGCAGAATTTTTTTCCTGTTCTTCCCATTCCCACCTGGATTTCATCACATACCAGCAAAAGATCCTGTTCATCACAAAGATCCCGAAGACCTTTGAGAAAGCCTTTGGGGGGTATTTTCATTCCGCCTTCTCCCTGCATGGGCTCCACAAGGATTCCGCAGGTATTTTTATTGATGGCCTTTTTTACATCTTCAAGGTTGCCGAATTCAACAGACACAAAACCCGGGGTTAAAGGACCAAACCCTTCTTTATATTTTTTGCTGGATGAAAAAGAGACAATGGAAATAGTTCTGCCATGAAAATTCTCATTAAAAACAATAATTTCCTGATTTCCGTCTTGAATCCCTTTATGCTTGAATCCAAAATACCGCATGGCTTTTATGGCTGTTTCAACGGATTCCACCCCACCGTTTTTGGGAAGCGCTTTATTACCGTAATTTCCAAACCTGGGGGCCATCTGGGGAGCAAACTTTGCAACCTCGGAAAGAAAAATTCCCAAAGGATCTGTGAACACGACATTGGACAATACAGAGGCATAATTGCCGATCAGGGCATCCATGACCGCATTGGTGATAGTGGGATGATGATGACCCGGATTTGCTGCCGAATATGCTGCCAGGCAATCCAGATATTTATTGCCTTTTTCATCTGTCAGCCAGCATCCTTTTGCATGCCGGACAACAAGATTTATTCTCTCATAATGGTGGGCCCCATAATCTTCTTCCAGATTAAAAATGGTTTTATCATTCTCATTGGAGAATCCATTGAAATAATGTATTTTTCTCATTGCAGTCATCTTACACCTCCTCTAATTATCTTCTTTTATAATTTTATAAATTCTTTTTTCGTCTTTCGTCAGTTTCTGGTGCCGGTCCAGTATTTTTTCCAGAAAGCAATGATAGAAATCATGACGAAGACTGTCGCGATTGGCCACGATAAACCATTGATTTCTTGTCCAGTTAATGGGTGAATTATCTTCGTTACCCGTTTCAAATATCCCGACAAGGGCTTCTTTTTTATCTATAATCACTTCTAAGGAGCGTCCGCCAATGATCTGCTGCAAGTGTTCATGATCCGGGTGCATGACTTGAATATCAAATTTTTTCGGGACCTTTCCCATGGCAATATAGCGGATTTTAACCCCTCTTTTATCTGCCTCAATCAAATACTCATCCAAATACCTGTTTGCTTTAGGAAACAGCCTGATATAGATCTCTTCTTTTGCCTGCTTAATCATTTCCAGGGCTTTTTCCATGACATTCTCATATCCTGTAATGGTCCAGACAAATTCAAAATCATCTTTTTGGGATGCGTTTGAAATCTGATCTTCAAACGTCTCAATATTGCTGTTAAAGCTTCTTTTTAACCTTCTGACAAGCTCATCCGAGGGCAGCGGGGCATACTGACCGGAATTGACTTCAATCACATACCCTTTGGAAATCAGGCTCCGCAACACATCATAAATCCTTGATCTGGCAATCCCCGAAATCTTACTCAACTGGGAACCGTTAACCGGATGACTGCCCACAAGTGCCATATAACACGCAGCCTCATATTGCGAGAATCCCAGTTCTTTTAAATTTGAATATGTATCCATTTTTCTCTCCAAAACGTTGCTACCTTAATAGCAACATAAGCCTAAACCCAAAGATTGTCAATATTAAAAAAATATCTCTTTGACACCGGGTTTTGAATCAGGTAAATATTTTAAAAAAATAAACATCTTTAAATTTACCCTAAAAAGGAGTGTATACATGGCAAGTTTAAACAAAGTGATGCTGATTGGAAGACTTGGAAGGGATCCTGAAATCAGGTATTCCCAGCAAGGTCTGGCAGTGGTGAATTTCTCCATTGCAACCAGTGAATATTGGACAGATAAAAATACCGGAGATCGGCAGGAAAAAACAGAATGGCATAACATTGTCGTATTTGGCAGGCAGGCGGAAACCTGCGAAAAATACCTGTCAAAAGGCAGAGAGGTTTATATTGAGGGAAAACTTCAAACAACAAGCTATGAAAAAGACGGCCAAACTCATTATCCTACAAAAATCGTGGTAACCAACTTCCAGTTTCTTGGCGGAAAACAGGATGCCCAAGGCGGCGGAGGCGGATATCAGGGTGGTGGCGGCAACCAGCAAGCCGATTCCGGATCCAACAATCAATTCCAGGGAACGACAAGCCCGGGCATGACAGGTGGCCAGGAACCAATTCCGGACGATGATATACCCTTTTAATATCGTACAAAAAAAAGCCTCATCGGGTGAAGGTACTTCAAACCCTAATGAGGCTTTCCATTAAAATATTGTTCTGGTTAGCTAAGCGATAGTTGTTCTTCCATGGAAATATCATGTTTCATTTCCTGAAGTGTTTTTTTGGTAGCCTTTTGGGAATGTTCATCAAACTGGCTTAATACACAAACTTTTTTTAATTTTTCAACATTATTTTCCAACTCTTGCTTTTCGGATTGAGGTAAATCTGAAATGCAACTATTATAAGCTTTTTGACTTTTTCTTTTTGCTTTTAAATCCTGGTGCCGTCTCAGTGCTCTGTCTTTCATAAGTGCTGGCTCCTTTATAATAGTTAAAAAAAGTTTTAAAAAAATACACTTTTAAAATTGCTCTAAAAAGTGACATTCTTTACATAAGAAGAGAATAAACACTTAAAAAGAGCTTGGCAAGCCTAAAATTATTTTCTTGGATGCTCTTTTCTCCATTGCCGTGGACTCTTGTAAGAGCTACCCTGTATCCACATCCCTTTTTGGGCTCTCCTGGCTCTTAATTCTTCTTTTAAATAGATCTGTGAATCAAGCTTTTTAGGCCGCCTGCCTGTATATACCTCGGCCAGGCCTGCTCTTATCATTTCTATATTAATATTTTTATTATTAACAAAGACTTCTGCCAACTGCCTGTTATAAGCTCCTGTGCCGTAACTATTAATTGCAACCTTTTTGTTATCCACTAAGCCTGCTAAATGCTGTTTTGCCTTTTGGCTGAAAGGCTGGCTTTTTTGACCTTTAAATCCAATTTCAGGAGAATCAATTCCCACAAGCCGTATTTTAAATGTCAAATCAAACCCGGTGACTTTTATGGTGTCCCCGTCAAATACTTTCAACACCCTAAATAACTGATTTTCAAAAACAGCATTACTTTCTTTAGATTCTTCAACCGTTTCATTCAAAGGCGGTGTTATATTGGTAAAATGTTTGATTCCGTTTTCATCGGTCCAGAAATAAATATTCCCATAAAAAAGGATGCTTAACAGAAAAATAACTAAAATTCTTATAACAGCTTTTATCATAGGGCATATTTACCATACTTTTTTTACCAGCACAAAGCCGGACCATTTTTTCTCATCCTGTTGCCAGATAAGCTCAAATCCTTTTTCAGAATAAAGAGTGACAAGTTGGTCCTTTTCCCATTCCCTGACACCGGATATAATGGCACTACCATTTTCTATTAAGCTTGCATAAATCATATCAGACAATGTTGTCAGTGTGGGAAATCTTAAATTGGCAGAAATGATTGAAAATGCATTTTTGCTTTCTTTCATATAGTCTTCAATCACTTTAATTCTTTTTGTAAGATGGTTCAGCGCTACATTTTTTTTGGCTTCATTAATGGAAACCGGATCAATTTCATGGGCGTTACATGATGTAAGGCCTGCTAAACACATGGCCATTGCCAGCACACCTGAACCGGTTCCAATGTCAGCGCCTGGTAAACTTGTTTTGGAATCCATCATCTGTTTTTCAAAAAAACAAAAATCAATGGCGGCAAGACATAACTGTGTAGTAGGATGCTGTCCGGACCCAAAAGAGATCCCCTGTTCAATAATCAATTCTATATTATTAGAATCGATACTATGTTGATCAATATCGTTTTGACCGATTTCGTTTTTATCTGGTCGAGCTTGAAATCCCGGGGGCGTGAGAATAAAATTCTTTGTAATAGAGACGGGCCTTAAAAAACTTTTTTCCACATAAGTGGACCCGTAAAGATAATGATAGGACAGTTCCTGCTCATCAATGAGCTGCTGCAATATTTTTTTAGCTTCAAAAATTGAAATTGAAAATTGCGCTTTTATTGCTTTGATAAAGGCCTGAGCCGTCAGTTTAACATCAGATTGGAAAAGAATATTTAAAACATCTTCTTTATCCGCTTTCATGGCCATTTTCATATCCATTTTTATGTCAGGGGGAATCATATCCTTCTTTTTTTAAGAGTTCTGCATAAAAGCAGGCAAACTCAAACATCCCTCTGATCTTTTCATCATTATTGATAATGCCCAGACACATTTCAAAGGCTCCCTGGGCAAAGGAGTTGGAATATTCATCATGATCAATCATAGAAAGGAATTCCCTGATTAGCATCTGGGAGGTTCGCTTGGTTTTATCTTTTCTGATATCTATGGGGTCTTTGGGCTCCTGGAACGGGTTCCAGTCTTCATAGCCTTTTTTGAGAATTTGTTTTTGTCCTCTTTTGCCCATGGCATCAAAAATCATTTTTTTCTTTTCTTCAATTTGTTCGGGGGTAAAATCATCCATCTTTTCTGACTCCAAGATACTCTTCATTAAAATCTGTAACCATGACCATTGAAACAGGAATCAACATTTCATGCATTCTTATTTTTTCAGAATTAATATCTTTCACCAATTGGGCGGAAAGAAGCTGCAACTGGGTATAAATTTTATCCATATTCAATGTCGGATAAGCTTCACCCTGTTTAAAATTTGTTCGACCGCAGATATGACTGACACCGGCTGTAGATGTGGGGATACCATAAACCCTGCAGGTAATCGGCCGGTGTTCATACATAACACAGAGATTGTCTTCACCCAAAAGGGGGCATCTGACTCTCTCCTGGGACATTTCACCGACAATCTCCAGTTCGTCTGCACCTTTTTTAACTTTTTTAAAAGCGTCGCGCTTCATCTTTACCAGGGCTCTGTCTGTTTTGCCGGCAATTTCAAGGAGATCGTTTTTCTCTTTGCCTGTAATCGTTTCCAGAAATTTATTTTTTAAATAAAGCGCTTCTATGAGTGTCAGATCAAAAATCGCATAACAGCAGTCACTGCATTTTTCCCGGCAGAACACTTCTTTGGGAAATTCTTTTTTTACTCGGTTAAACACTGCATCCACTATTTGGACCAATGCTTCATACTTTACAAAGTGTTCTCTTAAATCTAATGTCATAATGTTTATCCTTTATTTCGGGCAGGCTTTATTTGCCAATACAAAAATTATTAAAAATACTGTCCAATATATCTAAAGAGGCGGTTTCTCCTGTAATTGTTCCAAGAGAATCAATACTATTTTTAATATCAATTGCCAATATTTCTTCTTCCTGGCTTTGCTTCAACCCTGTTTTTACAAACATAAGATTCTCAACAGCCTGTTCAAGGGCTTTTTTATGCCTTAAATTTGGAATAACAGATGATTTTCCCATATCCAGCCGGGCAATACAGATATTTACTATTTTTTGTTTTAGCTCTATTATTCCTTTATTTAAGAGGGCTGAGATTTCAATTTTCGGGATGTGCTGATATTTTTCTGAAAGTTCGGGCAGATTACCTTCATTAAGATCAATTTTATTAATCACAAAAATAACTTTTTTGCCCAATTGATTTTCCACGGACACCACTTTTTCAAATTCCCTGTCAGTAAAATGCGTTCCCGGCTCTTTCAGGAACAGCACAAGATCGGCAGCGGTTATATGGTCTTTGGCCTTTTCAATACCGATAATCTCCACAAGATCATCGGTCTGATGAATTCCTGCCGTATCTATAATCACAAACGGTATGCCCTCGATATTCAGGCCTTCTTCAATGGGATCTCTTGTGGTTCCGGGGATAGCGGTTACAATAGAGCGATCCTGTTCAAGCAGCCGGTTCATCAGGCTTGACTTTCCTACATTGGGAGCACCGCAGATGGTGATCCGAATACCCTCCTTTAAAAAACAGGCATCCTCATGCTGCCGGATAAACTCCCGGCACTTTTCAAGCACATCATCAACCAGCTCTATCTCTGTTTGGGACGGTTCAAAGGGTTCAACATCATCCGGAAAATCAATATTCACTTCAATCAAAGCTAAAAATTGAATCAGTTTTTCCCTTAATTCCTGAATTTGCCTTTTTAATGCACCAAGGTTCTGAGATGCTGCAAATTTCAAAGCGCTTACAGATTTTGCATTAATGATATCTGCAACAGCTTCGGCCTGGGTCAGATCAATTCTCTGGTTTAAAAAAGCGCGTTTTGTAAATTCTCCGGGTTCAGAAAGCCTTGCCCCCTGCGTAAGGATCTCATCTAAGATAGTTCTCAATACAATGGGGCCGGCGTGGGCTTGAATTTCCACGACATCCTCTGCCGTATAAGAACAAGGTCCCTTCATGGGAATCAGTAACACCTCGTCTCTGATATCCCTGTTTTTACTATCAAAAATATATCCGTCATAGACTCTATGAGATTCTAAACCTGTAAAACCTTCAGACCTGTTTTTTCTTCTTGAAAAAAGCGTTGATGCTATATCAAAGGCCTTTGGCCCTGAGATCCGTATGACACCGATACCGCCACTTCCAAAGGGAGTTGCTATTGCGGCAATTGTATCATCCATGGTGCTCTATCTTCTCAACCGTCGTTTCCCTCTAAAGGAATTTTTCTTTTTGGGGAAAATCACAAGTCTTCTGTAATACCCGTCACCCATACTCTGGGTTCGGACTTTATTGTCATCTTTTAATGCCAGATGCACGATGCGCCTGTCCTGTGCGCTCATCTGGTTGATGGTTGCAGGGCGCCCTGTCTTTTTGGCCTTGTCCGCCATTTTATATGCCAGATGTCTAAGATTGGATTTACGGGTTTCCATATATCCTTCGATATCTACCTTGACCCTGACCCTGGCTTCACTCTTTCTGTTGATAATTTTATCGGTTAAGAACTGCATGGCATCAAGGGTCTGCCCCTTTCTGCCAATCAGGATACCGGTATTACCCCCTTCAATGCTTAGGGTCAGCCTGTCAGTCTGGGTTTGGGCACTTACCTTGGCATCATCCGTGATCAGGTCTGCCATTCTCTGTAATGCTTCGCTGCCAAGAGCAATAGAGTCTTCAGATACATCAACCGGCTCGGGTGCTTCAAAGGACTTGACTTCCTTTATTGGGGATTCTTCCTTTTTGGATTCTTCCTTTTTGGGTTCTTCCAGTCTTGTTTCTTCACCAAAGGCCTCATCCACAATGGACTTAATCCCCTCCAGTTCTGTTTCTGATGCTATGTCATTATCAGGAAGAACAACTTTGATTTTGGCATCTCTTCTGCCAACAATTCCAAAAATTCCTGAAGCACCTTCTGAAATTATTTTATATTCCAATTCATCTTTTGAAAGCGTTAATGCTACACAGGCATTTTTTATAGCGATATCAACATCTTTTCCGCTAAATTCCTGGGTTTGTTCCATATTACCTCCTATTTACGAAAATTTCTTTTGAATATAATACTGCTGTCCCATGGATATAAGATTATTCACAAACATATACAGAACCAATCCTGCCGGGAAATTAATAAATAAAACCGTCATAAATATCGGCATCAACATCATCATTTTGGCCTGCATGGGATCTCCTGCAGTCGGAGTCATTTTCTGCTGCAATAAGAAGGATGCTCCCATTAAAAGCGTCAACATGGGTATGCCATGGGGTGCCTGCATCATTGGAATTGCAAAATTAAAATCAAACAGTCTGTCCGGGGCGGATAAATCGGATATCCATCCGACAAATGGTGCATGCCTCAGCTCAATAGCCTGGTAAAGCATCCTGTACAGCGCAAAGAAAATAGGCATTTGAACCAGTAACGGCAAACACCCGCTTGCCGGATTTACTTTATATGTTTTATAAAGCGCCATGGTTTCCTGATTCATTTTCTGT
>NZ_JAIOSW010000158.1 GCF_021107415.1 Desulfobacula sp. | reverse complement strand
TGAAAAAGAAAATTATATTTTGTTTGCAGCGAGGCTTGTTGCTGAAAAAGGCCCTCATTTTTTAATAGAGGCTTTTCAAGGTATCGATACTGATATGAAACTTGTTGTGGCAGGCGATGCTGCCCATGCTGAAGATTACAAAGCCATACTTAGCGAAATGGCAGAAAAGGATGACCGGATTTTATTTCCCGGGTTTGTCACCGGGCAGGTTTTGGAAGAGCTTTTCAGTAATGCATATGTTTTTTGTCTGCCATCCACTCTGGAAGGCCTTCCCATTGCCCTGCTGGAGGCCATGAGTTATGGTTCCTGCTGTCTTGCAAGTGATATTCCTGAAAATCTTGAAGCTGTTGAGGATTTTGGATTTACATTTAAAAACAGGGATGTTGAGGATTTAAGGGAAAAGCTTGGATATCTAATTGATAATCCTGAAAAGGTTAGACAGAAAAAGAAAATCGCAAGGGAACATGTGCTGAACAATTATTCCTGGGATACAATTACTGACCAGATGGAAGAATTGTACCTTGAGGTTTTAAACAAATAAAAATATGATTTAATTTATCGTTCTGGCGGGTTTGTGTTGTCAATATGGCACAAAGTGTTTATAATATCAAATAATAAAAAATATAATTATTTGGAAATAAGGAGGAACCATGCCGGGAGTTGAAAAAAGATTTCAGACCAGGATGCCTTACCATGTTCATAAAAAACTGATCCAGGCTGCTGAGTTGTCCGGGGCTACTTTAAATCAATTTGTTGTGCAGTCTGCATTGGAGAAGGCCAAGTCGGTTATAGAATATGATCGGGTGTTGAACCTGACATACAATGATGCCTTGACCCTATTTGAAGCTGTTGAAAATCCACCAAAGCCCAATGACAAGTTGATCCAGGCTGCCAGGGCATACAAACAGGAATTTGGGAATGAATCAGTTTGAAGAGCTGAACCGTTCACATAATAGAGCCGGGTTTGACTGTGGAGTAGAAGAACTTAATATCTTCCTGAAAAATCTTGCCCGCCAAAATCTTAAAAAAGGGCTTTCACGGACATTTGTATTGACGGAAAAGAGAATTCCAAAAGAAATATTAGGTTTTTATACGCTCTCCATTTTTGAAATTAATGCACTAAAACTGCCTGAAAAATTTGTCAGGAAATACAAGGGCAATATTCCTGCCGTTAAAATAGCCAGGCTGGCCGTCGCTAAAGGAGTACAAAACCAGGGGATCGGCAGGAACATGATGATTGATGCAGTCAATCGAACGATAAAAATCTCCGAGAATGCCGGCATTATAGGGTTGTTTGTAGATGCGAAAAATCGAGGGGTAAAAGAATATTATCAGAAATTTGGTTTTATTCCGCTGTCGGACAAAGATCTAAACCTTTTCTTACCGCTAAAAACGCTATTGCATTTATATTCATCTGTATTCGGCAATCAATGATTCAGGTTGAAACAATCAGGAGATAGAATGGAAGCATCAATTATAACGACTTATCGTTGTCCAATGCGCTGCAAGATGTGCGATATAGGGCAAAATCCTACTGATCCGGAAAAGGAGATTACAGCACGGGATCTGGATAAGATGCCACAAGTCAATGTGACGAATATTACAGGTGGTGAACCGCTGATCAGGGAAGATCTTGCTGAACTTGTTGAGGTGATTTTTAAAAAGTCCAAACGGGTGTGCATTTCTACCAGTGGATTTTATACAGATAGGGTTTTTGCGCTCGCAGAAAAATTTCCTGATCTTGGTTTTCGTGTCAGCATTGAAGGTCTGTCCCAGAAAAATGATGAGCTCAGGGGACGAGAGGGCGGTTTTGACAAAGGTCTTAGAACTCTTTTGGGGTTGAGGGAAATGGGGCGCAAAGATGTGGGATTCGGTATTACAGTTTCCAATAATAATTCAAAAGACATGCTATGGCTGTATGAACTCTCCAAGCAGCTTGGTATGGAGTTTGCCACGGCAGCGTTCCATAACTCATTTTATTTTCACAAAGATGATAATGTTATTACCAACAAGGACGAAGTGATTGGCAATTTCAAGGAATTGATCGAGAGGCTCTTAAAGGAGAAAAAGCCTAAAAGCTGGTTCAGGGCATTTTTTAATCTTGGGTTGATCAATTATATCCGGGGCGGAAGAAGGATGCTGCCGTGCGAGGCAGGCACGGAAAATTTTTTTTTCGATCCTTATGGTGAGGTGCTGCCCTGCAATGGAATGGAAAAAAAATACTGGTTTAAAAGTTTTGGCAATATCCGGGAAGCAGACAGTTTTGAAGAATTATGGAATAGTTCCAAAGCTAAAAAAGTCAGGGAACTCGTTGCTAAATGTCCGAAGAATTGCTGGATGATCGGGTCTGCTTCACCGGTCATGAAAAAATACATTAAACATCCCGTGAAGTGGGTGGTCACAAATAAAATCAAAAGCATGTCAGGCAAAGATATCGATATTGATTCCATTCCATATTATGATGTCGGGCAGGACCCGAGACAAGGTGATTTAAAAGGAGTTTTATAATAATGACATCATCCCCCGGAAACATCTTTCAGAATCCGATTTTTCAAGGAAGTATTCTTCTCCTGCTTTTTGTTGGTGCATATTTTGTTCCGTTCAGCTCTCTTTACAATACCTGGATGACCAATGACGACTATTCCTATGGTATCCTCATTCCCTTTATTTCTGCATTTTTTTTATGGGATAAAAGGCAAGCCTTGAAAGGTGTTGCTATCCAAAGCTGCTGGCCTGTCTTTCCCTTGCTGCTGTTGTTTGTCCTGCTTTCCATTTATGGTGTACTCGGTTCCAGCGGTCATATCTCAAGGCCGGCATTACCAATTTTGATTGTTTTATTTGCCATATTCTGTTTTGGTATGGATTTTTTTAAACGGGCCAGCCTTTCACTTTGTTTTCTGGCTTTCATGATACCTTTGCCAACTATTCTTGACAGGACCATTGGGGTATACCTGAAAAGCATTTCTTCTGAATTGGGCGGGATGTTTCTGCGCGCGTGTGGATATTCGGTGTATGTCAGTGGTAATATCATTGATTTGGGGGTGACAAAACTTCAGGTGGTTGATGCCTGCAGCGGGCTCAGGTTTCTTTTTCCCCTTATGGCTCTTGGGGTTTTATATGGTTACTTTTTTGAACGCTCTTTCTGGAAGCGAGTGGCATGTGTTGTTGTTACCATTCCCATTGCTATCTTGACAAATGTGTTGAGGATTGGAATCACCGGGGTTCTCACATATAATTTTGGTTCAAAAATGGCAGAGGGATTTTTCCATGATTTTCAAGGTTTGGCAATTTTTATGGTTGCCTTTGTCTTCCTTTTTGTATTTGGCAGATTTTTAAGATTTTTTCCACCCAAAGATAAAAAACCGACTCAGAACGAATTGATGGATTCAGGAAAGAATTTTGAAAATAAAGGAAATATAAGCGCCTTTGTTGTTTCTGTTGTTTTGCTGATTATTGTAGGCGGTCTGACTTTTAATACGAGTGCTTTGCCACCGGTTAAGATTAAAGGAGGGATAGAAAGTTTCCCCAGGTCTTTTAATGACTGGAAGGGACAAATCCAGTTGATTGAGCCGGAAATCATTGATGCTTCCGGTGCTGAGGAAGCATTCAGCTGTGTTTATGTTAATCAGGAGAGTCATGCGGTTTCTTTGTATATGGGATACCGGAGTACGGCTTTTCTTGAAAATGTTAATTTTTTTCACAGCCCCACTGTCTGTTTGCCGTCCTCCGGCTGGAAAACCATCAGCAAGTCAAAGCGTGTCATTAATGATGTGCCGATGTTTGAAAGTCTTCCTGTCACCGAAATGGTCATGGAGTCAATGGGGACAAAGCACCTTATTTATTTCTGGTTCCAAACAAAAAACCAGGCAACTCATGATAAAAACATTAATCGTTTCCATCTTGCCCTTCACGCCATAAAAAAAGACAATACCCATGATCTATTTATCAGGCCAATAACTACTATTGGAAAAGGGGAATCCATTGAGTCTGCCAGGCAGCGGATGGATGG
>NZ_JAIOSW010000263.1 GCF_021107415.1 Desulfobacula sp. | reverse complement strand
GGATTTTCTTTTTTTGTTTGGTAAGTTGCTAATTGCTGCCGAAGTTCTATAGTTTCTAAAACAAGGTCATCTTTTGATTTGAACAGAATTTGAATTATTTCAAACTGAAAAGCCAACAACCGGATTATAACGCTCGATACATTATGTGCTCCTATATTAATTTTTCACAAGAAGCACATCTGAATATCAGGTTAATTTGGTATTTACAATAAATTTTGAAAAACCCGCATCGTGTTGATATTGTATTATGACCGTATTTTGGCAAACCACAGCATAAGATTGCTTTGCAAAAACATTTTGACAGCATTTTTGACAGCACTGAAACAAAAAAAGGGATTGAAAGCCAAGGCTTAAAATCCCTAAGATCGTTGTTTGTGGCGGAGAAATAGAGATTCGAACTCTAGATGGATAACAACACCCATACTCGCTTAGCAGGCGAGCGCCTTCAGCCACTCGGCCATTTCTCCGTGTTTTGTAAATGGCGGAGGAGGTAGGATTCGAACCCACGAAGCTTTAACACTTAACGGTTTTCAAGACCGCCGCCTTCAGCCGCTCGGCCACTCCTCCGAAATTGACCCAGCTTTTATATCATCTTGTCCAAAACAGGTCAAGAATAAACTTGTCCGGTTTTTAATTCTGGTTTAAAAAAAACAGAGATGGTATCGTAATCTATTAAAATATAATAAATTGAAAAGAAAGGTCCCGGCAGAAAAAAATGGCTTTGAAAAAAGAAAAGGACAAATCAAAAATACCCGTTGTAAAAAGGTCCCTGGCATCATGGATTCTTGAAGGCAATGTAAAACTTCAGATTCTGCTGCTGACAATTATTCCGCTGACGGTTGCCATCAGGGTGGTTCCCCTTGAAATGCAGAAACGAATTGTCAATGAAGCGATCAATTTAAGAAAACTGGATCTTCTGGGCATTTACTGCGGGATTTATCTTGCTGCAGTTGTTTCGGCATCGATATTTAAACTGATTATTAATATCATTCAAACCAAGATCAGTCAAAAAGTGACGGCCCAAATGCGGAAGCAGTTATACCATCATATTTTGACCATGCCCTTGAACTTTTTCAGAAATACCCAGCCCGGTACGGTGGTCAACTCACTTATTAATGAATTAACCATTCCGGGTAATTTTGTGGGGATGGCGGTGGCAGTACCGTTGACCAACATCGTCACCCTTTTGGCCTTTGCCGGGTACCTGATTGTTCTGAACCCGATACTGGGTATTGTATCGTTTTCCATATATCCTGTCATGCTCTACGTGATTCCACTTTTGCAAAAATTCGTGAACCGGGACAATAAGAAAAGAGTGAATACCTCCAGGAAATTGTCGTCCAGAATTGTCGAGTCTGTTTCCGGTATCCATGAAGTTCAGGCCAATGGTGCATTTGAAATTGAAAATAATAAATATGATAATATTGTTGATTCCCTGATGAAAATTCGTATAAAATGGAGCATCTATAAGTTTTCCATTAAAGTTGTCAGCAACTTTTTTATTAATATGGGGCCTTTTTTGATTTTTATTATCGGTGGTTATCTGGCGATTAAAGGACAGTTGGGCTTGGGTACCCTGGTTGCATTTCTGTCTGCCCAGGAAAAGCTGTATGATCCATGGAAGGAACTCATTGAGTTCTATCAGGTGTATCAGGATGGATCTGTAAATTATTATAAAACCATGAACTATTTTGATGTTGAAATTGAGAATGAGCTGACATCCAAAGACAGGGAACCGTATGAACTGGATGTTTCCATCAACGTGGAGAATATGAGCCTGGAAACAAAAGAAGGGGTAAAACTGCTCGATGATGTCAGCCTTAAGATTGCTCCGGGGGAACATATTGCCCTGGTGGGCTTTTCAGGAAGTGGCAAAAGTTCGCTGGCCTTATGCCTGGCCCAGCTTTACAAATATACGTCGGGTCATGCAACCATTGACAATGTTGAAATCTCAGACCTCACTAAAGCGGATATTACAAAAAATGTGGGCCTGGTCTCTCAGTCTCCTTTTATCTTTGATGGTACCATCAAGGAGAACCTTATGTATTCTTATACAGCACTTCATGGTGAGACGTGTTCGTTGAACGGGGAGTGTAAGCCGGAGCTGGACGGACTTGTCCACGTCCTTCAACAATCCGGCCTTTTTGTGGATGTCTTGAGATTCGGACTGAACACCATTGTTGATAATACGGCTGAAGAGTTTATCCCGGTTATCATTAAGATGAGGGAAAATTTCCAGAAAGAGTTTGGAGATACCGTGGGTGAATGGGTTGAGTTTTTTGATGAAAAACAATTTTTTTCTTATGCAAATATTGCAGATAATATAATTTTTGGTGCATCGGTTGCAGAGGAGTTTAAAAATCATAAATTAGTAAAAAGTGCCTTTTTTTTGGAATTTATAGATGATGCGGATCTGACAAGACCTCTTCTGGCCTTGGGCAAAGAAATTGCCGACCAGACAGTGGATATTTTGAAAAATGTTTCCCATGACAAGATGTTTTTTGAACAAAGCCCTATTAAGCTGGAAGAGTTTGAAAAATATGAAACTATTGTTACGCAGATAAAAAATAAAAATCTTCACCAGATAAACAAACAGCAAAAAACAGACCTTCTAGAGCTGGCATTGCGGTTTTCCCCGGGAAAACACAGGATTGCGATTCTTCCTGAATTTATGATCAATCTGATCCTTGAAGGAAGATACATGTTCCGGGAAAGGATCATGCAAAAAGATCCGCATGCCGTCGCATTTTTTAGAAATGACCAATATATTCATTCCCAGACTATATTTAATAATATCCTGTTTGGTATAGTTAAGACAACGAATCCAGGTGCCCGGGAAAAAATAAATCAATTTATGGTGGCGCTTCTGATTGGGGAGGATTTTCTTGAGAAAATGATTGAGATCGGTATGAATTTTGAGGTGGGTACCAAAGGCAATAATCTTTCCGGCGGGCAGCAACAGAAATTGGCTATTTCCAGAATTTTTTTAAAATCACCGCCGATTATGATCCTGGATGAGGCAACCTCAGCTCTTGATAATATTTCCCAAAAAAGGATACAGAATGTGCTTTCACGGCATTGGAAAGGGAAAAGTACATTGATTGCTGTTGTGCATCGACTTGATATTGTGAAAGAATATGACAAGGTTGCTTTTTTGAAGGCCGGTAAAATTGTGGAAATGGGGACCTATGATGAACTGATGGATAGAAAGGGGTATTTTTATGGACTCGTTAATGAACAAAAGTGATTCAGCAGATAAAAGTGAATTTGTGGAAAATCTCAATATTTTCAGACAGATAGGTTTTTTTTCCGGCATCCCCATTGAGGTTATGAAACTTTTTGCCTTTCTTTGCCAAAGACAATCTTATAAAGCAGGAGATTTTATTTTTCGCCAGGATGATGATGACGGGTGTTCCTATTATATGGTATCAGGAAAAACAAAGCTTGTTTTAAAAAAAGAGGAAAAAGAGTATTTAATCCGTGAATATGAAGCGGAAAATTATTTTGGTGTGCTGTCTCTCATTGCGCCCATGGTAAAACAGTTTTCACTCATTGCAACACAAGACACCACCTGTATGGTCATGACCCGGGAGGCTTTTTCCAAAGTAGTGGCCCAGTTTCCCGATATAGCGTTTAAAATCGCAAGATCTATCGGACAAAGAATTTTGCAGGCAGAAAGAAAATGTATCCTTGAGTTTGAATCAAAACAAAGAGATGATTTAAAAAATCTTTTAGGCATCAGCCTGATATAGATGGAATCGAGCCTGATATAGAGAGATTGAGATTGACAAATTAATTAGGTGTCATTACACTATTTGGTATGGGAAAAGTTAATTTATCCATAAAATTAAAAAATCATTTGAATGATCTGGACAAGATTAAAAAGGCTGTTTTAAAGCTGTCCACAGCCATTGACTGTACCAAACAAAAGTTTCAAGAAATAAATTTGATTCTTGAAGAGCTGTTTACAAACGTGGTGTGCCATGGATTCAATGATGATAAAGAACATGATATTGATTTGTCTTTATCCTGTGATGAAAAGTCATTGACAATTCGCATGGAAGATGATGGGAAATCGTTTGATTTTACATCCGCAGCCGCACCTGATACAAAATGTGCCATTGAAAAACGATTTGTCGGTGGTCTGGGGATTCACTTTGTAAAATATTTTGCAGATGATTGTCAATATTATCGTAAAAAGGGTAAAAATATAATTGTGCTCAAAAAGTATATAACAGATGATGAGCATGCAGATGTCGAATCTTGACTTAAAATAATAATTATAAGGGATATCATTCATGGAAATTTTCCAGGAAAATAATAATGGGGTAGAAATATTTAGTGTGAAGGGCAGTCTTGATTCCAACACGTCTTCAGAATTTGAAACTCGGGTATATGCCGCCCTTGAAAACGGTCAGCGAAAATTGATTTTTAATTTGGAAGATCTGGATTATATCTCCAGCGCAGGTATAAGAGTGATGTTAAAAACCACAAAGGATCTCAAACGCATGGAAGGGAATATCGTGCTTTGTACATTGCAGGATTATGTGAGAGAAGTCTTTGATATAGCCGGCTTTGACGGGTACCTGAATATTGAAAACAATATAACGGCAGCAATGGACAATGTCTGAGATTAAGGCTCTTTAATCCCGATCAGCCCTTTCTCTCCTAAAGATCGCAAAAAAAGTGTAACTGAAATTTCAGCCTCTTTATAGTTTAAGGTATGGCGGGTTGCAAATTTTTTGATAATCGCCTTAACATTTTTTTCACCGTCTAAAAGGGACCAGACATCAACCCCTAATCCGTCAAGCTGGATTTTTCTTGTGAATGTTTTTTTGGAGTTTTGTCTGATTATTTTTTGTATCTTTAAAAAAAATGGCTTATACATGGCCTGATATGTGAGAATCAAATCGCCTGAATCCAGATAGGTTTCTTTAACCGTTGTGTTTTTTTCAGGAATACACAAAAGGGCGTCTTTTTTTTTAAGCGTATTTTTTTTTCTATATATCACCGATAACAGACTCTTTTATTAAATCATGTTCAAATTTTCCCCGGGAATCAACCATAACACCAATAATTCTATTACTCTGTTTTTCCTTGCATATCCTGAAAATCATGTAGCGTGAGTAATGGTTAAGGAAGGGCAGGATATGGCTGTTTTTTATAATTTCCTGCTGATAATTCCATTGAAAAAAATTACCGCATTTGCAAACACCTGATTTTGCAAACCCCTGGAGCCGCCTGATCCGCTGGGTTGCAAATTCTGTGATACTTATTTTTGACAGCAAAAATGATGCAGGGCCCCAGGAGTAAACAGTCAGCTTTGTCTTTTTGGACTCAAAATTTAAAATATAGCAGCCCGGTTTAAAATTATAGTCTGTCATGCTAAACTTGTGAGGCGTTGAAAAATGTAATCCAAATACTTGCCAGTAGTTGTGACCATCATTTGAATGGTCTTTATATGATAGTAGAATTGATTCCTGCAATAGGTCAAATGTTTTTGATTTTGAGAAAAATCGTATCAAAGAAAATTTTTTACAATGAGAGCAGAAAATAAGAGAACCCCTTCCAAAGGAAGAGGCGCTTTCCCATGAAAAAAAGAAAAATTCGAGATCCGGGTTGGTTTGCTTAAAAGAATCGGGTGTTGAACGCTCATAAATTTTAATTTTAAGTTTCTTTTGTGTTTGAGCTATAAAATTTTTTAAGTATCTTTCCAGAGTGAATTTTTCCGGTGAGTCAGTCCATTTTATTTCCATTCTCGGCTGGGTATCTTCACCTATAATAACATGGTCCTTATCAAGACTGTCAATTTCCCAGGTCATTGGCAGTCTGAGCGAGACGCCATTCCAGGCAAATTTTTTCTGCAAAAGTTCCTTTGGGTTAGGCATCAACAATAACTCTTTTCATCAATAGGGGATATACAGATCCCACAAGGCCTTTCCTTTTAGCCTGGGCAGAGGTTCTATAATATTCCTGCCGGGGGATTTTGTCATAAAACAGACCCTTTCTTTTTCGATCTGGCTGGTCAGTGTGAGTTTTACAGCATTCCCAAGTTTTTCATCCTCAACCATGCTGTTGTGCTGCAGGGTAAGACTTATTTTTTCTTTTTTATTATTTACAAACGACCATTTCCAGGCAATGATTGTTTGGAAGGGATCACCACGGTATTCACTCGGGGGACCCAGTTCTTTTTCATATCGGCGCAGCAATTTTTTAAAAAAAGATTTTGATGCATCAGCAAATTTTAATTTAATCCTTAATATTTTATCGGGTGCATCACACAATCCATAGGCGATCACCCCGGATTTGAATCCCGGCCGTTGGAGTGTCTTGCCTTCACCAATGTATTTATTAAATGTATCTTCCCTGCAGGTTTTCATATCAATGAGATGATGATACTTGGAAATGTTGTCTCCCAGTTCAAACCCGCCAAGATGGATTGGAAATTTTGCATGGGCATGGTATGGGGAAAACAAAAAAATTGAAAAACAGAAAATGAGTATCTTTATTTTCATTATCGCTCGCCTTGTATTTGAAAATGTTTTCAGGTTTTTGTTCAAACACAATTCATAGTTTACCACAAGTATTGTTTTTTAAAAAGCAGTACTTCCAAGAGATTTTAATATGAGTGTCAAACCCATTGCAAACATACCGGTCAATCCCATTCCGCATGAAAAGCCGGCCAGCAGAACCGGTGCATATTGACGCCATTGTTTTCCATACCGTTTTAGAAAAAAGAACCGGCCTAAAAGGGCACCTAAAACTTCTAATATCATACCATGGGGAGTGCTTTGGCCAAGCCCCCTGACAATACCGTAGATCAGGAGAACCGGCAATCCAAAAAAAGTGAGAATTGCATAAGTGATGACACCAAACCCCATGCCTGAGAAAACAACATTTCCATTTAATGCCTGGTAAAAAAGAGAATTGCCTTCCATGGTTGAGGATTGCATTAACAGGGTGTTTAATGCCTGAAGATGCCATAGTTCCTGGGCATAGGGGTAACTGCTGGACGGGATGGGAGCCAGGCGCCAGATGAATTGTGAAAAAAGCAGGCTTGCAATCATGACGATTGGGAAAACAATAAATTCTGCTTTGATAACACCTCTCAGGCTTGTCCCGGTCAGTTCAATTTGTCTGAAATTTACAGTTGCTTCACCATAATTATGGATGGGAATCGGTGCATACCAGATTTCAATCCCCTGATATCCGAAATATTTTGCCCCGGCGATGAAACTGGCTTCTCGAACCAGAGGAAGACTGACAAATTGTCCGGCAATCCCTTCCATCCTGGCAGTGATATAGGAAATGACCGGGGTATAGATAAATCCGTAAAGAAGGAAAAAAATCCATGGAAAGGTAGGAACTAAAATCGTACACAGCACCACGTAGGCAAGGGTTGAAAATATATAAATGGCAATGGCAATCTTGAAATCAAAATCTCCCCTGCCCGGGGGAGGGTTAAAAAGGTCTTTTAAACTGCCTCTCTCCATGTTCGAAGACCCTTTAAAGGACTTAACGACCTGCCATAACCCGATCAGTCCGATGGAAAGTCCAAGCCCGATACCAAAACTCATATAAAAATCAAAATTATTAGCAAAAATAGTTTCAACAGTCCCCATACCCTGGTGCCAGCTGTGGAGAATTCCATTGTGATACAGCATCGGGTTGACAATGATGGTAATTAAAAGTCCGATAAGTCCGCCGATTACAGCCCAGAAAGGAAGAACCATACCCAGAAAGATTAGTCCCAGATCCAGCTGAATACCGGTTGCAACTGCCGGAAGGATACCTTCTGTATGTCTTGTCAGCTCCACCCAGGGGATGGGAATCAGTCGAATGGGTTCAGTAAAAATAAGACCTGAAACTGCCGGAATGAGAATATAAACTGCTCCAAACGCAAGTCCGATGACACCGCCAATGGAAAAGACCCGCCATTTCCAGCTTTTAAGCTTTTCATCCCTGGATTCCGCCAGGGCAATCGTTCCCAAAGCACCCACCGGTGCCATGGGAAAGGGCAATTTTTCAACATCGGAAGTGATTCGAAACAATGCATACCCCAGTCCAAACTGATCTATTCTCTGGATGATTTGTGAACCCACCAGAAGAAGAATGGGGATTAACCAGTCCTGGTGGAAAAAGGTTCTTTCTAAAATCGCCATTGATTCGGGCTGGGGTGCTATCCATAATGGTATAAATTCTGTCAGTCCAAGCATCTTGGCGGCATCGGATTGAACCAGGTATTGATTCCATAAAAGCCCCTGAAAAGGGGATGCCATTGCCGCACCGGCCATATAATAAAGAAGAAATATTTCCTGCTGTTTTAAGTCGGAATAAGCCCTTTTTGCAATTTCTGCAAAAAGGATAATGGTCACCCATCTTGCGGCCGGACCTATTCCTGTGCCGATGACCAGCTGAAGATACATGCTTCCCGGCATCATGAGAAAACCGATAAAAATGGCACCCACAATAGTCTTCCAGTTAAACCCTTCTTC
>NZ_JAIOSW010000012.1 GCF_021107415.1 Desulfobacula sp. | reverse complement strand
ATTTCAGGGCCTGCAAAAGAGTCATTTCCTTCTGCAGTTTTACTCTGATAGGTTAAAAGGGTTATATGCCCAGTGTCCAGATTAAAAGATGCCTTAATATACTTTTTTTTATAATAAGCAAGATCCCTTGCCTGATGCAGAATAAAAACCGTGTTTCTGGCTGCTGATCGAAGTTCCACATGGGTTAAGGTACCAAAAACCCGAGGCATGACCAGCCCTGCAAGAAGCCCTACAATCACCAGAACAACAATAAGCTCTATAAGCGTAAACCCGTATGGTTTAACCTTTTTCAAGATCCTTCCAGCTTACGATATCCTGCTCCTCTCCTTCTCCGCCTTCGGTTCCGTCTGAACCATAAGAAATAATTTCATAATCACCATGTTCGGAAGGTGATTCATAATGATAGGAATTGCCCCATGGATCCAAAGGAATTTGTTTTGGAAGGTAAGGCCCGTCCCATTTTTCATTATCATCCGGTTTTGTTCTTAAGGCGGTAAGACCCACATCTGTGGCAGGATACTTACCCATATCAAGTCGATACATATCCAACGAGGTTTCAAACATCGAGATCTGGGCTTTGGCAGATTTTTGTTTTGATTTACCGACTTTACTGAACATTTTAGGCCCTACAAGGGAAGCAAGCAACCCAATAATCACCATTACGATTAAAAGCTCAATCAGTGAAAATCCTTTTTGTCTTTTTTCTTTTTTATTTTTCATTTTCTTTCTTTAACTTTAAATAGATTTTATCAACATAATTTTTACAAAGATATATCATTCATGCTGAATATAGCCATCAGCATGGAAACGACAATAGATCCTATGACCACACCCATAATCAGAATCATCACAGGCTCCATTAGGCTGACAAGTCTTTTAACAAGATTTTTAACCACTTTATCATAATTATCAGCCACCTTTAACAGCATTCCAGACAAATTTCCAGTTTCCTCTCCCACCTTGATCATGTGAATGGCTAAAGACGGGAAGATATCAATATTGCTCAAAGGCTGGGAAAGCCTCTCCCCCTCTTTAACTTTGTCATAAATACTGCTCATTGATCTTGCTATGGTTTTGTTATTCACTATATCCTTTACAAGCAATATGGCATCTAAAATGGGCACACCATTTTCAATAAGTGTTCCAAGGGTTCTGGTTATTCTCCCCACTTCAATCTTCTTGATCAGACCCCCGATCAAAGGCAATCTCATTTCCAGGGCATCAAATTGAATTCCGCCTTTTTCACTTTTCAAATACCTGACAATTAAAAAAAACAAAACAAATGCTGCCAGAATCATGGCCCACCAATAGGATCGAAAAGCTGCACTCAAGTCTAACAACAGCTTTGTTGACCAGGGAATGGCATCGCCCATATCAGCAAAAATTACAGCAAAATTTGGAATAACAAAAGTCATCAAAACAATAATCGATAAGCCTCCAACACCTAAAAGAAACAGCGGATAGACCATTGCGGATTTAACAAAGTCTTTTAGTTCCTGGGAGGTTTCAAGAAACAGTCCTAACCGTTCAAGCACTTTGTTTAATATGCCGCCGGCTTCTCCAGCCTTAACCATATTGACATAAAAATTGGAAAACGCCTTGGGATGACGTCCCATGGCCTCTGAAAGATCACTTCCGCCTTCAATCGCCTTGAGTATTTCCTTAACAATTTCTTTGAATCTTAAATTTTCCGTGGCTTCAAAAAGTATTTTAAGGGAACGGTCAACAGGCAGTCCAGCCTCAAGAAGTGCGGAAAGATCCTGGGTAAAATGCATGACATCTTTTAGAGAAACTTTCTGGAAAAAAGATGTAATATCTTTTGAGAAAAAACCGGAAGCTTTTGATGCTTTCTGTGATGCTTCCCAAATTCTGATGGGAAGTAATCCGGTCTCCTGAAGAAGGGCAACAGCCCCTTTCTCATTTTCAGCTTCAATGAGCGAATTGGTGACTTTTCCGGAAGTATCAGCAGCTGTATATGAGTACAAAGGCATTTTTAGATCTCCAGTGTCACCCTGAGAACTTCGGAAATTGTGGTTACACCCTTTTTCACCTTTTTCCAGCCATCTTCTCTTAATGTTCGAACACCGGATTCCATGGCGATTTTTTTGATCGCTTCCGTACTTGATTTATTGATGATCTCTTTTCGAATCACTTCATTCACCGGCAGATATTCAAAGATAGCGGTTCGCCCCTTGAATCCCGTATGATGACATGCATCACACCCTTTACCATGAAAAAATTGCATTTGAGACAATTCAAGGTCCGACAGGTTCATTAAACTAAGCAACCGTTTTTCCGGCTTGAATCTTTCTTTGCAGTCAGGACATATAACCCGGACAAGCCTCTGAGCCAGGATTCCCAGCAAAGTGGAACTTAAAAGAAAATTTTCAACTCCCATATCCATGAGTCTTGTAATGGCCCCTGCTGAATCATTGGTATGAAGTGTACTGAAAAGAAGATGTCCTGTCAGGGCGGATTGTATGGATATTTCTGCTGTCTCATGGTCTCTTATTTCACCCACAAGAATAATATCCGGGTCCTGACGGACGATGGAACGAAGGCCTGCTGCAAATGTGAGTCCGATTTTGGGTTTTACATGTATCTGATTAACACCTGAAAGCTGATATTCCACTGGATCTTCAAGGGTGATCACCTTTTTCTCAGATGAATTGATCATGGCAAGGGTGGTATAAAGGGTAGATGTTTTCCCACTTCCCGTGGGGCCTGTCACCAGAATCATTCCATATGGCTGGTGGATCAGTTCAAGATATTTATCATAAATATCTTTTGGAAAACCTAATTTTTTAAGATCCAGTTTAAGAGATTCCCTGTCAAGGATTCTCATTACCAGACTCTCACCGTATAGGGTGGGAATAGTAGATACCCTGAAATCGATTTCCCGGTCGGCAATCTTCAACTTAATGCTGCCGTCCTGAGGTAAACGGCGCTCGGCAATGTCAAGTTTAGCCATTATCTTGACCCTGGAAATGATGGCTGCCTGTAACCGTATGGGAGGTGTTTCGATCTCGTGAAGAACCCCGTCAATTCGATACCGTATCTTGAACACCTTGTCAAAAGGTTCAAAATGGATATCACTTGCCTGGATCTCGACTGCATTAACAATCAACCGGTTCACCAGCCGTATGATGGGTGCCTCTGAAGCCATGCCTTTGAGATTCTCAATATTATCCCCATCTTTGATTTCAATCTCATAAATTTCTTTTCCTGCTTCTTCAATAATATTTTCTATGGACTGACTGCCGCTGCCGTATAACCGGTCTATGGAATCAAGAATATCCTCTGAATCACCTTTAAAAACTTCAATATCATACCCATAGGAAAGTTTTAAGGCATCCATTACATACTGATCCAAAGGATCTGCCATGGCAATCTTAAGCAGGTTCTTTTCCAGGGAGATGGGAATAAACAGGGATTGTTTCATAAACTTTAAAGACAGATTATCAAGTGCGACACTCTGTTTTGGATAATCTTCATATGAAACATCCTGTACTGTTTTTTGTTTGCCTTGAATCATAGTTTTTTACAATAAATATAGCTCCGCACTGTCAGTTACATCCTATAGCTTATGTAACAAATTGAAAATACAAAGTTTTTACTTGAAATACAAATCAACTTTGTGTTTTTTCAGATCCTCCATTAACCTGGAATCATTGTAAAAATCCGGATCAATTTTACTAATATATTCTGAAAGATGCTTTATCTCTTTTTTTATTCTATTATATTCGTTCATTCGTATACTCAAAAAACTAAGGGTTAACCTTGCAATTTCCTCCAATCCTTCAGGAGTGAGACGATATAAATATCTTGATTTTTTTTCAGTTTTTTTGAATTTTTCAATTTTTATTAAACCTTCTTTTACAAGCTCTGAAATATAATAATTAATTTTTCCGAGACTCACTCCCATTTCTTTGTTCATTTGTCTCTGGGTCAGCTCAGGATTATTTTTCAAAAGCTTGAGGAGATTCAGACTTATTTCATTGTCCTTAGCATCGTTCATGATGTGAACCTTATATTAAATCAATTTTTAAAAGTCAAATGATTTCTCAGGAACCGAGAATGATAAAACGCTTGACATAGTTGACACTTGTCAATAGAAAGTCACCGATTTTCTGAATAGTCGGAGGTATGATGAAGCCCCCTCGAAGGGGAAATTGCGTTACCGGCTAAAAAAGGCCGGTATTACCAGTAGCTGGTCTGATTTAGGGAAACAATTAATCAATAATAAAAACTTACTATCCTGAAAAAACAACTATAAGTTCAGCTCTTCTCTCAAAAGATTTTTGCTTGGACATTCCTTTGGTTACGAATCTGTATTTACCTGTAGATTCTATCTTGAATATCGAAGGTTTCACACCATAACTCACAAGCTGATGAACAATATTTGCCGCTCTTGTTGCACCAAGTTCGAAATTAGATGGATATTTTTTATTATGAATCGGGACGGTATCTGCATAGCCTCTTACAAAAATTTTCACATCATATGATTTTAATAAATCTGCAAGGCTTTTAAAAAAGGACTTGTATTGGTTTGCGACTTTGGCACTGCCTGTGGGGAAGAGAATAGGCAATATTGTTTCCATCCTGAGGCAAGTTCCTCCTCCAATAATTTCCACCCAGTCACTTAACCCTGCTTGATTAATCGCAGTCTGCAATTTTGCTTTGCTGATATCGTTATATTCGTATGAGCCCATTTCAGATGTAATATCTTCTGTTTTAACTTTTGCTTCTTTTTTGCTTGATTCTAAAATTGAAGAATAATTCCGAACCAGATGTTCAAGTCTATTTTTGCTTTTAAGCAATGCATCCCGCTTTTTTTGTTTTTTTGGAATGGCTTCTTTCAATTTTGAGGGTATAGTTCGCCCGGAATCATGCATTTGATTTGTTTTCAATACCAACCAGTCGATATCTGTTTGAAGGGCCTTTATCTGATCATTAAATACTATAATCTCTTTAGTGTAATGCTCAAACTTTTTCTTTAGATCTTTTGAGGAATAAAAATCTGCGCTAAACAATTTTTGTTCCTGATACCCTGCACTCCAAATTGTTGAAGGGATAAAGATAAATATACAGAGCGTGAAGAAAATGAGTGGAATAATTCTGTTCGGTTTATTGTATACCCTTAGCAACTTCACGGTTCCCTCCAAATAGATGGAATTTAATTTCAAAATTATCTAAAAAAATAATTTGTTATTCATAAAATAATTTTAGGATGCTTCACTATCTAATGGAATAGAAGAAACTATTGGTTTTGCATCTCTTCCAATACCCACCGGCCACCATATCATACCATTTTTTGAAAAATTAATTCTCAAACGCATCCTTGCGTTTGTAATTCCATATTCACCTTGAAAAATTTCCATGATTTCAGTACCCCTAAGCCATGATTGAGTATGAACTTGAATTGTATCATAATCTACAGTTCCACGCCCGGCTCGCATAAATGCATCCACATAAACACCACGAATTTTTTCCACAAGCTGTCTATACCCATCTGCAACAGCAGCTCTTTCGGCCATGAGGACGGCTTCACCTTTTGAAAGGGCATTTTCAGGTTCAAGCCCTTTGCCAATCACAAAAAATGAAATGATTTTATGACCATCCATCTCACCGCCTGGAGAGCCTAATACTTTACCCGGGCCGCCGGCAGTGGAAGAGGAGATAACACTGGTGCATCCTGAAAAAAACAATACCGACACAAAAAATCCCAATAAAACAATACTTAGCTTTTTCATTTTTCCTTCCCCATTTTAATGATTATGTCAAACAATCAAACAGGTGACTAAACCATTTTACATTGATTCCTGACAATTTTTCATGATACTGATAGAAATCGTCAGGATTTGTTATTAACTTTAATCTGAATAAAATACATACAAAAACCATGCCTGATACTTACAAAAAACACTTATTGATTATATTACTGCTGATCCCTATAATGATGCTTACCGCTTCCAGCAATACAATACATGCCTATGAAGGGATTGAAACCTATTATATAAGATATGATGTCAAATCATCAAGTAACAGAATAATTGATGATAATTTGATGATGATCCCGGCAAAAAATGATTTTAGAGCGGAAAAATTTTCTCAAATCTCTGCAACAGGAGTAATTTCTGCCGCCCCGGGGGAATCGAAGATATCAGTCGAAAAACGGATTAGAGATGATTCTTTAAAAACCATTTTGGTAAATAATGGTCTGAAATCAGTGAAAACAAAAGATGTTGACACAGTGATCAGCTATGAGGGTGTCATTATTACCCCTTTAAATATTCTTAAAAACACTTACAATGAGGAGAAAAGTATTTTTCTTTATGAGGTTCAGATTGAGTTCAGTCCCATTGCCTTTCCTGACAAATGGGAAACGCTCAATATAAAACACAGAGTTAAAGCAATATTTCATGATTTTTTTCAATTATTTAAGTGATAAGGATTAATTCAAATGAATAAAACCCAGCTAAAAAAGATAAAAAAGACTATTCTGAAAAAAGAAATCCTGGTTTTTGATCAACTGACTAAAAAGCAGAAAACAGAACTTTTTAAATTCAGTGAAAGCTATAAAAATTTCCTAAATCAATCCAAGACTGAAAGAGAAGCAGCCAGACAAATTGTTCAGATTGCAACGGCTAAAGGTTTTGTTGATATTGATACCCTGTTAACAAAAAAACCAAAGAATAGCCAAAAGGTTTATAAAATTTTCCAGGGACGGTGTGTGGCCCTGGCTATCTTGGGAAAAGAAACTCTTGTTTCAGGCGCCAATATCATTGCCTCCCATATTGATTCACCCAGGCTTGATTTAAAGCAGAACCCCGTATATGAGGACTTGAGTATAGGGTTGATGAAAACGCATTATTATGGTGGTATTAGAAAATATCATTGGCTGGCTGTCCCTCTGGCACTCCACGGAACCATCATAACATCCCATAATGAAACAATTGATATTACCATTGGTGAAGACCCTGATGATCCGGTCTTTACTGTTACAGATCTCTTACCGCACCTTGCAGGTAAAACCCAGGCAAACAAAAAATTATCAGAAGTATTTGAAGGTGAAAAGTTAAATCTTATTGCAGGCAGCATCCCTTTGGGCAATGATGAAGAAAAAAACCGATTTAAATTGGGTGTGTTAAATCTTTTATATGAAAAATACGGGTTTACTGAAGAAGACTTCATCAGTGCGGAAATTGAGGCAGTACCTGCTGAAAAGGCAAGGGATGTGGGATTTGACAGATCAATGATCGGCTCCTATGGCCAGGATGACAGAATATGTGCCTATACAAGTCTTGAAGCCATCCTTGATACACAACACCCGAATAAAACTGCCATTGCCTTATTTTTTGATAAAGAAGAGATCGGCAGTGAAGGAAGCAGTGGTGCAAAATCAAATTTTCTTGAAGACTTTATGTCTGACCTGCTCTTTATCAAAGGGCAGAATACAGACAACCGCTGCCTTAGAAAAGCTTTAATCAACTCCTCTTGTCTTTCAGCTGATGTGAATGCTGCCATGGACCCTGACTTTAAAGATGTCCATGAGGCAATGAATGCTGCAAAGCTGGGATTTGGTATCTGTATGACAAAATTTACCGGCGTGGGTGGAAAATCCGGATCAAGTGATGCCAGTGCAGAGTTTGTGGGTAAAATCAGACAGATGTTCAATAAAAATAAAATTGTCTGGCAGACGGGGGAACTGGGAAAAATTGACCAGGGCGGTGGCGGAACAGTTGCCAAATTTCTTGCAAAATCAGGAATGAACGTTCTTGACTGCGGACCTGCAATACTTTCAATGCATTCACCCTTTGAAGTATCAAGCAAGGCTGATGTATTCATGACACATCTTGGGTATAAAGCCTTTTATTCTGATAATGGTTGACAAAAAAATACTCATAATTTTTATACTTTTTTTAACTATTTGTATTACAGGGTTATCTATCAGCCCCTGTGTCTATGCAAAAAGCCTGAACACAGGGATTCTTTTAGCGGACGATCAAGGAAAAATACTCTATGGTCAAAACAGGGAAAAGCAATTTATTCCAGCCTCAATTTTAAAAATCCTGACCAGTCTTGCTGCCATTAATATCCTTGGTGAAGACTATCGTTTTCCAACAGACTATTTTTTTGATACAGATTCAAAGGATCTTTATATCAAAGGATTTGGAGATCCTTTTTTCACTTCTGAAGTTATTGAACAGCTGTGTCATGAAATAATTTCAAAATCAGAAACAAAACTGATTCATCATATCATTCTTGATCAGACGTATTTCTCAGAAAAAATCCAGATCCCGGGCAAAGGAAACTCTTTAAATCCCTATGATGCTCCTGTTGGGTCCTTATGCGCTAATTTCAATACCATCAAGTTTAAATGGAATCCTCAGAAAAAAAAATTTGTCAGTGGAGAACCTCAGACACCTTTACTTTCCATCTTTCATGAAGACATTAAAAAAACAAAGCTTAACCAGGGCAGAATTATTCTTTCAAAACAGCAGAGTCTTTTGTATCCGGGTCTTTTATTTAAATATTTTTTTGAAAAAAATAATATTAAAATCACAGGGTCTGTTTTGCAGGGAAAATTTGAAGTCAAAGCAGGGGAGGAATTTTCTTTTTTCTCTCCTTTTGGAATAAAGGAGATTGTACAAAAACTTTTAAAATACTCCAATAATTATATTGCAAATCAGCTTTTGCTAACCATTGGGGCCAAAACATATGGGACACCAGCCACCCTTGAAAATGGCATCAAAGCACTTAAACTGTTTTCAAAACGACATTTAGGATTAAATCATCTTAATATTTCAGAAGGATCCGGTCTTTCAAGATCAAACTTGATTTCTCCGAATCAGATGATGAAGATTCTCATTGAATTTATGCCGTATCATTCATTATTGAAGCACCAGGATAAGGACTATTTTAAAACCGGAACACTTTCAGGGATTAGAACCCGTGCAGGCTATATCTTAGGAAATGACAACAGACTTTACCCCTATGTCATCATGGTTAACCAGAAAAACAAAAGCTATGAATCAATTCTAAAAAATCTTTTCAACAGGGTTTTTCAACATGATTTTTCAGATGGTTCAACATTCCGTAGGCCAATGATAAAAACAGCAATGTCCCGGTATTCAGAATCTGGGTGTCAAACATCCCTCCAAAAAAAAGAACTATGCATGTGGAGAAAACAAAATATCCCAGAGTGGTTTCTCGTATCTTTTCTCATCTAAAGTAATCCCGGCTGTGATGAATAATGCAACCCAATATTTTGTTTTAAGTGCGTAATCCATACCAAGGTCTGTATTTTGTGAATACAAAAGCCCTATCCAGGGTAAGACTAAAAAAGGTATCACAGGGAAAAACCAGGATTGTTTGATGATTGACTTGATATGGACTATCTTTCCTGAAACCAGCCATGCCAGGGAGGCCAGTCCAATGGAAATCAAGGGGGAAGCAGTTCCAGTGGGCAAAAGAAAGAATGTCAAAACTAAAAAACTAAAAATCAAATTATCCGGTTTAATGCTTGATAGTTGCCGCTTTAAATTCTGCATGTTTTAAAATTTGATTAAGAAACAGAGCCCTTTTCAATATAGGCATAAGCACTGTGATTATGGATGGACTCAAAATTTTCAGTACTTACGGAAAACCAGGTAATATTGCTATCTTCCATCAGTACTTTTGCAACGTCTCTTGCAATATCTTCTACAAATTTAGGATTATTGTAAGCTTTTTCAGTGACAAACTTTTCATCTTCTCTTTTCAGTACTGAAAAAATATCGCAGGATGCAGCTGTTTCAACAAGTTTAACAATATTTTCAATCCAGATAAGCTTTTTAAACCGGGTACTGACGAGCACTTCTCCCCGTTGATTGTGGGCACCGTATTCACTGATCTCCTTTGAACATGGACATACTGATGTGACGGGGACAGCAACCTTTAGTACAATATCCGTATTTGTTTTCCCGTTTGAAGACCCGAGTATTGAGCAGGTATAATCCATAAGGCCTTTTGAACCTGTAGCCGGAGATTGTTTTTCAATAAAGTAAGGAAATGTAATTTCAATATGAGAAGATTTAGCGCCGAGGATTTCCTTCATATCTTCGAGGATGTTGGTTATGGATTTCAAAGAGACCTGAGTCCTGAACAGATGTAAAATTTCAACAAACCTGCTCATATGAGTCCCTTTGCACTGGTGAGGCAGATCTACATACATATTGATCTGGGCAATAGTGGATTGAAGTCCGGCGTCTTTATCCAGAACTTTAATCGGATATTTCAAACCCTTTATCCCGACCTTATCAATTGGGATATTCCTGTAATCAGGTTGATTTTGAGTATCTATCATTTTTAGTATCCAAAAGATAATCAACTGCAATATTACTCATTGACCTGAATATATTGCCTTTTATGTGTTTATTGTGTTTATATAAGGTTTCAAGCAACCCTCTTATCTCACCACGTTTTGTCTTATTTGCGCTGGGGCAATTATTCTTAAACTCCGGCAAATCAAATAATTGACCAAACAGTATAATATCTTTTTTCTCAACATATGACAGCGGTCTGATTATATCAAGGGCTCCATTAAAAAAAGATTGCCTGGGTTTCATTGTAGCTATCCTGCCGGCATAACAGATATTAATAAATAAGGTTTCAATAATATCATCTTTATTATGACCTAGAGCAATCCTTTTACAGCCTTGCTCTTTTGCGATTTCAAAAAGCCTTTTTCTTCTAAGGCGGGAACAAAGAAAACATGGATTTTCCCTGTTTTCATCCGAATGGGCAAGCAGACCATAATCTTTATATTCAATTTTCAGGGTATCATATGCATTCTCGACATAGAGTTTCAGATCTTTTGCAAATGATCCTTTAAATCCGGCATCAATATGAACGGGCAGAATATCAAAATTAACAGGTGCCCTTTTTTTTAAAGAGAATAAAACATTTAACAACATCTGGCTATCCTTGCCACCGGATACGCCAACAAGGATTCGCTCATTTTCAAGAATCATATCCCAGTCATGAATTGCTTTTCCCACGGCACGATTTATTCTCTTTTTCAGACTAATTTTCACGCCTGTTTACAGCTCCTGCCTCGTACTATTCGTCTTCCTGGTCTTCGTTCTTTTTTGCGACAATCCTGTTTGCAGCAATCTCTCTTAAAACAGTAACAACGTCTTTATTATTGTGTGATTTTACCAATAGATCTGCGCCTTCTCTGACCTGCCTGATTCTTTTTGCTGCAAGGTGAACAAGGGTAAATCTATTATCCACATTTTTCAAACAATCTTCAATGGTAACTCTTGCCAAAACTCATCCCTCCAATATGTTTAGAGAATGTCTATTATCTCATATACTCTTTTGCCGCCGGGAGCCTGTAATATTGCCTCATCTCCGGGTTGCTTACCTATGAGGGCACTGCCTAAAGGTGAAGATACGGAAATCTTTCCCTTTTTTATATCTGCTTCATCAGCACCGACAATCATGTATTCTATTTCTTCTTGCGAATCCAGATTTTCTACAAGCACCTTGCTTGCAAACCTCACAGTGTCCTTGGGAACTGTTGCAGGGTCAATGATTCTTGCATTCCCCAGCTTATAACCCATTTCACCGATCCTGCCCTCAAGGAATGACTGGCGTTCCTTTGCCGCATGGTATTCAGCATTTTCCGACAGATCACCATGAGCCCTGGCCACTTCAATTGCCTTGATATTTTCAGGCCGTTCAATTGTTTTTAATCTTTCAAGTTCTTTTTTTAAGACAGCGTAGCCTTGTTTTGTAATGGGTATTTGCTCCAAACTAAAATTCACTCCATATGATTAAGCTATTATTTGTAAAATCCTTTATCAATTTGAGTCTCTTTGTCATCTTTTGATGATGAATGATAAATCAAAGTTAAAAAAGGACCGGAAATCACATATATTGAAAATACAATAAACAACAGTATATAAGGTTCAGTAGCAATGGCGACAAGAATAAGAATGAGCCCTACAAGCCTGTTAAATTTCATGCTTTTAAAAAAAGAAACCTTTTTAAAGCTTTTATATCTAAACGAACTCACCATGCAAAAAGAAAGACCGAACATGAGTACCAGAAAAATCAGCTTATAGGATTCCGGACTTATCTGAAGCCGGGAGAAAAAAAGGACCAGAGAAACATTCATTGCAGCAGCAGCCGGGATAGGCAAGCCCTCAAAATCACTGCTGGATGAAGTGCTGGTATTGAATCTGGCAAGCCTTAATGCACCGCATATGGCAAATAAAAATGTAGCAGACCAACCCGGCCTGCCCGTAGACTCAAGTACCCATAAAAACATTAAAAGAGCCGGTGCCAATCCAAAAGTAATCAGATCGGCCAAAGAATCATATTCAATACCAAATTTGCTGGTTGTATTGGTCGCCCTGGCAATTTTACCGTCTAACAGATCGAACACACCACCAATTAATATGGCAATGGCTGCATCCACAAATCTTAACTGAACAGATGCAGTAATGGAATAGTATCCGCAAAATAAATTCATGGATGTAAATAAATTGGGAAGAATATAAATACTTTTTTTAAGATTCTGCTTTTGCATACCTTATCTACCCGCCTCTATCTCGGGCCTTATTTCGGACCTTATTTCATATATCCAATAATAGTTGCGCCTGCTTTTGTTTTGTCACCCACACTGACGGCAACATCAAAATCACAGGGTAAATATAAATCAAGACGGGAACCGAACCGGATCATACCATATCGATCTCCCTTTTTGATCTTTTCATCTTTTTTAACACAATTAACGATTCTTCTGGCAATTAATCCGGCTATCTGGACCACTGCATAATCTGCATCATTAGCCGTCTTAATAATTAATGCATTTCTCTCATTGTGCGTGGATGCCTTGTCAAACGAGGCATTCATAAACTTCCCGGGATGATATTGAACCTTTTGCACCACCCCATCATAAGGAATTCGATTCACATGAACATTAAACACATTCATAAAAATACTGACCTTGATGCAGGGGTCGGATAAATAGTCACATTTCTCCTGTTTTTCAACAATGATCACCTTCCCGTCAGCAGGAGAAATAAGGCTTTTCTCATCAGCGGGGATATCACGATCAGGATCTCGAAAAAACCAGCAGACAAATAAAGTAACTGCCAGTGAAACCCAGGCAAATAAAACCCACCCAAAATAAAAAAGCATCCCCGTAATGAGGATGGTTATAAAAACAAATATCAGGCCAGGTTGCGCGATAGGTAAAACCGCCCGTGCCGGCCATTTTGAATTATCCATAATTTTACTTTCCATGACTATATCCTTGCCATAGTATCAAAGAATCTATTCCCATGTCAATATCCTTATTTTTTAGCAAATTGCAATTGGGCATCAGATTGTCGCAGATAACTTGGCGTAAGGATATTTTCGGGTTCATTTAAAAAATTTTCTTTCAGGTACAGAGACTGTACCAACGCAGTTGCGCTGATAGAATCCAAAAAATCGTGAGCTAAAGTCGGGTTATCGGCTTTATGTTCAATGATATCCTTAAAAACTTTTGATCCCGATCCTGCAAACAATGTAGCGCCGTTTGTCATCTCAATGGCATCTTCAGGGCTGACAACCCTTTCCCTGGTTTTTGATACCAGCCGGCCATGATCAAACTGATAGACTGCACAATAAACTTCATTTCTTTTTGCATCCATCATGACACAAACAGGAATTGACGAATGAACAAACCGAAATGCAATACCATCAAGGCTTGAAACGCCCATCACAGGTTTTTCCATGGCATAGGCCAATCCTTTGACCACACTGATACCAATTCGAAGCCCGGTAAAACTGCCGGGTCCCCTGGCTGCAACAAAGGCATCAATATCAAAAAGTTCCATGCAGGCTCGTTTCTCAAGCATATGCTCAATCATTTTTACCAGCCGTTTGGAATGGGTCAGCCTGGCTTCCCAGAATTCTTCACAGACAAGGGAATCTCCATCAATAATTGCAAGACTGCATCCTGGTTCTGCTGTACTCAGACAAAGAAGCTTCACTTTATCTTAACCTATTTTTCCAATGCAATTTCAAGAACTTCCCGAATATCTCTAACACATGTAAACTTTATTTTTTTCTTAATAACCTTTGGCATATCATATAAATCATTCCTGTTTTTTTCAGGAATGATCACATGTTCAATACCTGCCCTTAAAGCACCAAGGGCTTTCTCTTTAAGTCCGCCAATGGGAAGCACTCTTCCCCTTAAAGATATTTCACCCGTCATACCCACTTTATTATTAACTTTTAGCCCGGTAAATGCTGAAATCAGTGCGGTTGCCATGGCAATTCCGGCTGAAGGGCCGTCTTTTGGAATGGCGCCTGCCGGCACATGAATATGAATATCATTATTGTCAATATCTTCTTTTTTTATATCAAATTTGTCTGCATTGGCTTTTGTATATGTAAGGGCGGCCCTGGCTGATTCCTGCATCACATCACCGATCTGACCTGTGACCAGCAGCTCTCCTTTTCCCTGGTAAAGTGACACTTCAATATAAAGGGATTCTCCACCGACTTCAGTCCATGCAAGCCCTGTTGCCAAACCCACCTGGCTTTCCTCCTGATCAAGTTCAGAAAGATATTGTGGCGGCCCCAGCTATTTTCTAAGGCTTTGCTTGGTTATTGAAAATCTGCCTTTTTTACCCTCTGCAATTTTCCTTGCAATCTTCCTGCAGATGGCATCCAGTTTTCTTTCAAGCCCCCGCAAGCCGGCCTCCAGTGTATAGTCTGCGATAATCGACTCCATTGCTCCGGGACTGACATGGATAGATCTGCGGATAAGCCCGTTATCTTTTAATTTCCTTGGCATAAGATGTCTTTGCGCAATTACTTTCTTCTCTTGTCGGGTATATCCGGAAATTCTAATCACCTCCATCCTGTCCAGCAGAGCAGAAGGAATCGTGTCGGAAACATTGGCGGTTAAGATAAAAAGCACATTGGAAAGATCAAACGGCATATTCAAATAATGGTCTGAAAATTCAAAATTCTGTTCAGGATCAAGGGCCTCAAGGAGGGCCGAAGAAGGATCTCCTCTGAAATCATTTCCCAACTTATCGATTTCATCTAACATAAATACGGGATTATTTGTATTGCATTGTCTTAACCCTTGCAAAATTCTTCCCGGCATAGAACCAATATAGGTTCTTCTGTGCCCCCTGATTTCAGCCTCATCCCGGATGCCGCCTAAGGATAGCCGATGAAATTTACGCTTCATGGCTTTGGCAATGGCTTGTCCCAGCGATGTTTTCCCAACACCCGGAGGCCCCACAAAACAAATAATCTGTCCCTTTTTTTTGGGATTTAATTTTCTGACACTTAAATACTCGAGAATTCTTTCTTTAACCTTATCCAGACCAAAATGATTCTTATCCAGAACTTCTTCTGATTTTGGAATATCAAGAAAATCTTTTGTTGACTTGCTCCAGGGCAACTCAACTATACAGTCAAGATACGTTCTGACAACCGAAGCTTCAGAGGAGTCAGAATGCATCTGTTCAAGACGTTTTAACTGCTTTTTGGCCTCTTTTTCACAGTCTTTCGGCATTTTGCATTTTTTAATTTTTGCTCTAAATTCTTTGATTTCAGCAATCTTTTCATCACTATCCCCAAGTTCCCTGTGAATGGCCTTTACTTGTTCTCTAAGATAATAATCTCTTTGATTTCTAGAAATCTCATCCTTGACTTCTACTTGAATTTTAGCTTGAACCGTTGAAAGGTCCAGTTCTCTTGCCAAAAGGTCATTTACCTTTTTCAACCGTTCTGTTCCATCAATAATTTCAAGTAAAATCTGGGCATCCTCGACCTTTAAATTAATATTGGAGGCAACAAGATCAGCAAGTTTACCCGGAGATTCAATATGAGACAGCAAATCTCCTACATCCCCTGAAAGCTCACCTTTGAGAGCCAGCAATTTTTCACTGGCCTCTTGAACATTCCGCATTAAGGCTTCATCTTCAATATTGAGTTCCTGGGGATCTGTATCCTTTAAAAACTCAATATGAACTTTAAAAAAAGGCCTCTTTTTAACATATTCCAATACTTTCGCCTTGGCTATCCCTTGAACCAGGGCCTTAATCCTGCCATCGGGCAACTTGATCATTTTTTGAACCCTACCAACTGTACCAATGGTATAAACATCCTTAGCTGTTGGTTTTTCCAATTCAGAATCTTTCTGGGCTGTCAGGAATATATAACGATCATATTCAACGCTCTTTTCAACTGCTTTAATAGATTTTTCCCGCCCGACAAATAATGGCAGCAGCATATCGGTAAACACAACAATATCTCTCACCGGCATCATGGGAAGAATCGTTGGGATATCCTCTATGTTACTCTCTTTTTCTATGATTTCAATTAGATCATCAATATCTGCTTCAGCCATTTTGGCTCCTTTATTCATATAAAAACACTGAATGAAAAATAATTCTCTGTTAACTTTGCATTCAGTGATTGACATTCATTTGTGGCTCTTTCGTATTTGTGCCTTTACAATAAAACATATTTTACCTTTTACAATATCCTTGCAAAAATATTTTTAACGTCCGATAAATGAAAGCAACATAATTTAAAGGAAAAACTGGAAATGATTATGACAGACTTTTTTTTCCCGCTCGAATTGATCATTTTTTTATTCGGCGCTTGTATTGGAAGCTTTTTAAATGTTTGTATTTACCGGATACCTGAAAATAAATCCATTGTCTTCCCGGGTTCATTCTGTCCTAATTGTAAAAATGATATTCCATTTTACTGTAATATTCCTATTTTAAGCTATATATTTTTAAAAGGCCATTGTAAATTCTGCCGGCACCCGATATCCATAAGATACCTTTTAATAGAAACGCTAACCGGTATCTTTGCTGTAGTGTTATTTTATAAATTCGGCCTCATGCCTGCTATGGTTTACTGGTTTGTTTTTATTTGTGTTTTGATCACCATTTCCTTCATTGATTTTGACCATCAGATTATCCCTGATATCATATCTCTTCCGGGTATTCTGATATTTGCCTCTTCTTTTTATTTCTTGCCTGAAATGACAATTAAAGATACGCTTCTGGGGATTTTAGCGGGTGGCGGCAGTTTATATGCCGTCGCTCTTTGCTATTATTTAGTAAGGAAACAAGAAGGAATGGGCGGCGGCGACATTAAACTTCTGGCCATGATTGGTGCTGCAACAGGAATTAAAGGAGTTCTTTTTACTATTTTTGCAGGTTCATTATTTGGTACCATCTTTGGAATTTCAATCATGGTTTACACAAAAATGGCAGACACAAAAAATTTAAGGATTCCTTTCGGACCTTTTCTGTCTTTAGGAACAATTGTATATATTTTCTTTGGACAGCAATTAATTCAGTGGTACTTTTTTAGTTTTTAATTTTGAGATTTACGTTAGTGTCTGACCGAAAACTTGCAAATTTTTACGAGTACAAGGCGGGTGATAATTTTATCCAGAGGAATACATTGAGTATTTCGAGGATTAAAATTATCACCCAACGCAGTAATCGGGAAAATTGGCGGTTTTTGGTCGGCACTAATTATAGCTTACTTCAATCACCATCTTACCTTTGGTTGTCCTGAAGGGGAGTGCAAGGACATGCTGTGCACCTTCAACATGCTCTATCAAAGCATCCCGGCCGGTTTTAACCTCTTTGAACTTGACTTTTACTTTTTTATCCATTTCTGCAATTTTTGTCGTAACATGACCGGCTACCATATTACTGATCTCACCAATCGCATCAGTAATTTCTTCATTCATTTCAGTCATGTCCTCGCCAAACATTGCAGAAACAATACCCAGAATACCTTTTTTAGAAAAACTGATGGCAGCAGATCCGGAAAGATCACCTGAAATTTCAAGAAGCCCTGAAATATCCCCCAAAGCTTTTGGATCTTTTTTTAAAAAAGGTGGTTCCGGTTTTACTTTTACAAAAGCGGTTGTATCTAAGATATGCAAAGTGCCCTCAATAAACGGATTAACCAGCGCTGCATCCATATTTACCTCCTGTTTTATCAATTTTATGATGTTTCTTTCCTCCTGGCAACAAAATTTTAAAAAAAATGTGAATAAATACTTGACACGCACTTCTCAACGACGTAACGTACGCTAAAAAGCTGATTCAATATAATTTAATTTTAGAAAAATGTTCAAACGACAGATTTTAGTATTTTGAAATTTCTAAAACCTAACAAAAGGAGTGATACGATGAACAAAGGCGATTTAATCAACAAGGTCTCAGAAGTACTTAACAGTAAGAAAGAAGCTCAGGCTGCAGTTGACTGCACAATCAAAGCGATTACAGAAGCTCTTTCTAATAATGACTCTGTTACACTGGTTGGCTTTGGGACATTCAAGACAGCTAATAGAAAAGCCAGAAAAGGCAGAAATCCTCAAACAGGAAAAGAAATTGATATCCCCGCTAGAAACGTACCAAAATTTGTCCCTGGGAAAGCATTAAAAGACGCTGTAAAATAAGATCTATAGGATTCATTCAGGCAGTATCCGTTTTTCAGGTATTGCCTGAATAATTTTTGCTCAATGGGATTTGATATAAATAAAATATTTTTACCCTCTGTCGGGGTGAATATAATTTTAAATATGAGTTCTCTATCACCTTATTCCCGAGCATCCATAATTTACGATATTGATTTCGGCAATGAGGCGGTTACCATTGCTCAACCTCTCACACCGTTTTCAAAAAATACAGCTTTCAAAGAATTACACCTGACCACCATTATTCATGATAAAAACAGAAAAATGAGGGTAGGGGTAGAATGCAGTCACTTTAAACTTATTGATCAATTCACACTTGCCAACAAAACAAATGTGCCTGCTGTCCTGTTGAAATACGAATTGCCTGCAAAAGAAATCAATATCAGATCCGCTTTTCGTTTACCGCTAAGCACGAAATATATCATTAAAGGGAAAATTTTATATAACGATCTTGAATACTCTAGCTCAAGGGACTTTTCTATCAGAGATGTCTCTCTTGGTGGACTTGGTCTCGTAGTTCCTAAAAAAAGGAATAATAACTTGAATCCCCTGGGTGAAATAAAAATAAATGAAAAAATCGTGATTGGAATCGTTCTGATCAATCTGGATCAAGACAAACCTGTCGGCACTCTTCCCCTAAAGACTCAAATTGCCAGAATTAACTCCAACTACTCAAGCACACACTCTTTAGTGGGTTTAAAGATTTTAAGCCTTGAAAGTAATTATGAAACTATCTTAAGTAAATTTATTCATGACGCCCAGATTGATGAACTAAAAAGAATGAGCAGAATAAATTTATAACTTTTCTATATACTCTTTTATCCAGTGAAGCATTCTTTTAGTATTTGGGTTTGGATTCAAAAACTCTTGTTCGACTTCTTTTAACTCCTGCAATCCTTTTTCGCAATTAAATTTTATATCATTTTTGTATCCGATGATCTGATCTTTTTCCAAAGAAGAACTCAGCCTGTTCAAGTGAAGATGATATTCAGTCTCATCAGTTTGCTTTATTTTGTCTTCAAAATTTCGTGCAAGAATACGAGTTGCTAAAATTTTTAGCCTTGGACTTTTTATTTTTTTAGTTATTTCTTGTTTTTGATGATATGGGGATTTATGAAACAAATTACTTTGTTTTTTCTCCTGGGCAGAAAAAAACCCATCCTGATAGAGTGCTGCATCCGGGTCCATATCGGGGATAAAAGCATATTTATACTCACGATGATACTGGTTAAACTCAAAAAATTTTTCCCAATGATGACAAATTTTCTCTATATTGCCTTTGGCAGATTGTTGTGAGGACCTAGGCAGCCTATCCCAGAACCTTTCAAGGGCGGGCAATACAATCAATGCATCTGCAGGGCGCTTTCTTATAACAAAGGTATCTTTTATATCCCGGCCTGCATCCAGACCTAAAATATCGCCGCCATCGAGTCGTAACCAGAGACTTTGATTTTTATATGCTATCGATTGACCCAGACGGACAACAGGTGCCATATAATTCACTTTTGACCCAAAAGATGCTGACACCATAAGACAGGCCTTAAATTGCATATTTTGAATATTAATGCTTTTTTCAATACTATTTATTCTTAACTTATCTCTTGTCTTATTAAAAAAATCCAGAGAATATTTCCAGATATCTTTTTGCTGAAACAATATTTTACTCAGTTGAATAACAGCTTCAACATCATTCAATGCTTCATGGGCCCTGCCTGATGTCACAAAATTATTTTCCAGGGAAATCAAATCAAGTTTTAGACTCGGCTTCCCATCAATTTGAGGCCACCTCAAACTATCTGGATGAAACACCCTAAAAATAACAGTGACGGGCAGAATATCCATCCTTGAGCACCCATTGCTGTATTGATGCGTATAGGGGTCCAAAAGGTTACGATAAAACAAGAACCTTAGAAACTCATCATCAAATCCCAATGAATTATACCCAAGGCTTATGGTACCGGGCGTATTTAATATTTTATGAATTTTAAGGGCTGCTTCATACTCACTGATCCCAAGTTCTAACTCATTATAGGTTAAACCGTGGGTTAAAAAAGCTCTTGGTGAAGGCACAATATCTTTGCGCAATCGGATAGTGATTGTTTGCCTGTCAATTTCATTGAGCTCAAGATCTGTTCGGATGCAGGCAAATGTTAATATCTGATCAAATGCATGGTTTAGACCGCTGGTTTCAATATCATAAAACAGAGAAGTCTTCATTTTTCTTTTTCATTCCCCAACACAAAAAGGGACAAAAAGAATATTCTTTGTCCCTAATGGCATACCAAATGGTATGCCAAATCGTTCGATTGTCAATTTCGTACCAATGGTACAATATGTATAAAAAAAGACTATCTTTTTGAAAACTGGAAACTTGCTCTTGCGCCTTTTTTACCGTATTTTTTACGT
>NZ_JAIOSW010000341.1 GCF_021107415.1 Desulfobacula sp. | reverse complement strand
TTCAGATGTAAATACTGCATTAAGAGTGCTGTTGAAAAAAAGGGAAAAAGATAAAAATCAGCTCAGTGAAAATATTTATACCAATTATAAATCACTAATAAAACCCCTGCTTAAGCAATTGAGAAGCAGGCATACAAAAAAAACACAAAAAGATATACTTGATATTCTGGAATCGAGTATTAGAGAGATGACCATCCCTTTTTCAAAAAAATTATCCGATCCTCTGGTGAGCCTTACGCCTACAGAAATCCAGGTAGCTCTACTTGTTAAGGAAGGCAAAACAAATAAAGAAATAACACAAATTCTCAATAAATCAATATGGGCAATAACCTCACATAGACATAATATCAGGCATAAACTCGGATTGAAAAATAAAAAAATAAACCT
Organism: Desulfobacula sp.; assembly: GCF_021107415.1. Next base: position 3,049 of record NZ_JAIOSW010000341.1, on the reverse strand, counting down.
GAGAACTTATCTGTTGTCATTTGGCGAATGATAGTTTTAACCTAACAAAATACTAATATTTTTTTAATATTTTAATTTATTGACCCGCAATTCATATTACGTAATACTTCTAATTAAAAAAATATTAGAAGACTCATATATGGGTGAACATTTTACCAAGATTGCAAGTGAAATTGAAAATGTAAGCTTTATTAGTTCAAAAGCAGTTGACCAGACAAAGTCAGCTGAAAAAAAGGTGGGTATCCTTGGACATTCTGCAACCGATATCAACAAGGTAACAGAGACCATCAGCAATATATCCGACCAGACCAATTTCTTGGCACTGAATGCAACTATTGAGGCAGCCCAAGGTATTACCGATGTGAATGAACATGTTGCCCAGTCTTCAGCTATGTCCGAAGATATATCGGGTAACATCAATCATGTCAGTAAAATGACCAATAGCATATCAGAGAATTCAAATAATGTCATGGCTCAAGAGAAAAGTTAAAAAAATAAATGAAAACTCAAAACGACAAGCCTAACCTGCTTAACGATCAAAGCAAAACAATTCCTTTATCACATACAATCATCAAGCGTCTCTTCATTTTGTTTTTTTCCCTTGTTTTTGTTTCAACTGCCATTACATACAAGTATTTAATAAAAGAGACAGATAATCAATTTCAAGAAAAATTGTTGGAATATATCAGTCAGCGCGGGCAACGTGACAATGAACTCTTTCATTTAGTTAAGAAGAGTGCCATTCAGTTCAAGGATGAATTTTTGTTTCACTATAAAAACAATCCAAAAAATGACTTCAGTGACTGGTTTACATCCCACATGACCACCCATAACGATGGAACATTTCGTTCATTGCCAAAGTATTTTAATGGCACATGGACAAGCGAAAACACCTTTGAAAAAGGTATCAGTATTATCATAGCTCCTGAGGTGAACGTGACAAAAGAACTTCAACGGCGCATGGCCATTGCCTATGAAAAAATCATGCAGTATGGTCCTGCCTGGCAAACTCAATTTGTCAACCTGTGGTTTGTCGGACCGGAAAAATTATCATTAACCTACTTGCCCCAAATACCATGGTGTCTCAACATGTCTGCAGATTATAATTGGGAAACTCAGGAGTGGTTTTACGGTACCAGTAAGCAAAACAATCCGGAACGAAATTCTATCTGGACCGATATCTATTTTGATCCCCCGGCTAATCACTGGGTGATATCCTCAGCCGCACCTATCGACATCCATGACAAACAGATCGGTACAGTTGGAATTGATATTCGTCTTGATGACTTATTTAAACGCACTTTAAGCAATAATTCAATCATCTCATACAGCATAATCCTAAACCAACAAGGTCGAATTATTGTGCATCCCGATAAAATGACTGAAATCAAAACCGCCATTGACACACCGTTAACCGTTATGTCTGCAAAAGATAAGATGCTGCAATCTATTTTTGATAAGGTTAAGTCAGTATCGTCATTTCCAACAATTATTAATGATGCTGAAAATAATCAATTTATCGCAGTAAGCAGAATAGAAGGGCCGGACTGGTATTCGATTTCGATTTCTTCAAAAACGCTTTTTCAAAAAAAAATTGAACAAAACTTATGGTTTATGCTGATCGTCGCCCTGAGTTTATTGATAACAGCGTTAGTTATGATTTACTGGGTGGTGCATAAAAATATTGCCCAGCCCATAGGTTTGTTAACTGATGCAACCAAAAACATTGCTCAAGGCAGTCATGAAAATATAATTCAAGACACAACAATTGTTACGCGTCAGGATGAAATCGGTCAGCTGGCCCTGAATTTTAACATGATGGTAGAACAGGTTTTGGCAAGAGAAAAAACACTTTTGATCAGTAAAGAGAAATGGGAGCGAACCTTTAATGCTATTTCTGATATTGTTACTCTGCAAACTCCCGACATGCGCATTGTACATATGAATAAAAGCGCCTGCAGTGCCTTACTTGTTTCTTGTGAGGAGCTAAACAACCAGCATTGTTACGAGATTTTCAAAAACAATACAAAACCTTGCCCCCAATGCCCTGTGCTGCACACAAAAAAGACCATCTCTCCCTGTACAAGAGAAATGTATGACCCTAAACGGGATGAGACTTTTCTGGTCTCTGCCTCTCCAGTAATAAATGAGGATGGCAAATTAATAAATATTGCCCAGGTGGCAAAAAATATTACCCCATTTAAAAAATTGCAGGAAGATAAAATACACTTAGCTACTGCCATTGAGCAGGTATATGAGACTGTTGTTATTACTGATAAAGATGGCAGTATCCAATACACCAACCCTGCCTTCGAGCGTATCAGCGGCTACTCTCGGGAAGAGGTAATGGGTAAAAATCCAAGAATTCTAAAAAGTACCCGGCAGGACAAGCAGTTCTATGAGCAAATGTGGCAGACTATTACTGCTGGTGATACATGGCAGGGGAGACTAATCAATAAAAAAAAGGACGGTTCATTTTACACAGAAGAAGCCACCATTTCTCCAGTATTTGATGAAGCTGGAATAGTTGTTAACTTTGTTGCGGTTAAACGCGATATAACTGATGAGATCAAAATGGAAAAAATGTTACGTCAGTCTCAGAAGATGGAATCTATCGGCACCCTTGCCGGTGGTATTGCCCATGATTTTAACAATATTTTGTTTCCCATTGTGGGGCATTCTGAAATGCTGTTAGAAGATATCCCTGAAAACAGCCCGTTTAGAGACGGTCTTAAGAAGATCTATACAGGTGCTATGAGAGCCAGTGAGCTGGTAAAACAAATTCTTACCTTTTCTCGTCAAGAAAAAGGTAAATTAAAACTGATGAAAATGCAGCCAATTATTAAAGAAGCATTAAAACTCATCAGATCTACAATTCCCACAACAATTGAGATCAAACAAAATCTTCAATCTGATTGTGGTGCAATCAAAGCTGACCCAACACAAATTCATCAAATTGTAATGAACCTTGCAACCAATGCCTATCATGCCATGGAAAAAAATGGCGGAAAATTGAATGTAAAACTGAAAGAAGTTGAACTTGAAGAAC
>NZ_JAIOSW010000096.1 GCF_021107415.1 Desulfobacula sp. | reverse complement strand
ATGCCATGGCCTGCAACTCTTCAGGCGTCATAGGATCTGCTGTTTGCGCCGGTATACTATGGAGCTTTATGATGTAAGGATTAGATGGCGGGTTTGATGGGAAACTCAAAGATACTTTAACTCGTTAAACGAGGTGTATCCCGGAAAGCAGCAGCTAAAGTGAGCTTTTCAAATAAAGGAAATAACGGTCAGCATCACATAGCTGTCCAGATTGCCGATCAGGTATTACCTTGTTCTGCTGGTTATTCATAAGCTGTTAAGGTTATAAAGCGCCTGCTCGGCAGCTATCGCAATAGGTTCAAGGCTTGGTTCAGAGGATAAATCAGGATTTCCGGCGCACATTAATGTTGTTAAATCAGAAATTATTTTTTCACCCAGAATCAAGGCGTTGATTGTATCAATCTCCTTTACAGGAGATCGCTGTCGCTGATGATCTGTCCTCCGATTAACCGTTGAGTCTCCTTATCGAAAATAAGCTTAAGTGTCCAGGCTTCGGCGTTGTTCCGACGGAAAGCATGACAATATCAGCATCGATTTTCTCGCCGGTTTCAAGCTCCACCCCTGAAACATAACCATTGGAGCCGATTATTTTCGTCACCTTATGTCCTATCAGCATGTTAAAGCCCTTTCCAACCAGGTATTTTTGTATTTTAAAACCCATTTCCGCATCAAGCATTAATGGTAAGGGATGCCCTAAAAGTTCAACAATAGTAACATTATAATAATCCGCCCTGACTGTTGAAGGGAGTGAGGCTAATTCAAGGTTTATAAATCCTGCACCTATAAAGACAATTTTTTTAGCTTTTTTTTCAGTATCCACATGGGTTGCCCTTGCGATGACACTTTTTATACCTGCATTTTCAAACATCTTATCGGGATTTGTAATAGAATCAATGGTGACCAGACCGGCCACGACATGGGGCAGAGCTCATCTTACAATAAAACGTTTTTCTTCCCGGATAATCATATCTATATTCGGCATAAGCTTTTTTGACAACATTGCAGCAGCACCGCCTGTGCCACCGCCTGTACCTTTTGCCAAATTAAGGACATTTCGGTACTCAGCAATTGAAATAATATTAAAAAACTTGTACGCTGCGAAAGAACGTCTGGATTTTTTACTGGAGATTTATCCAATGTGCCTCCCTGAATGAGCAGGTGCAACACAAAAAAGTTGCACAATTTCCATAAAAGACTGGACTCAATTTTGAAGTAAGTAGTAAAATATATAATATTTATCACTAAAAATTAAAAAAGGAAATAATGCAAAAAGCGATATAAATATTTGCCCGCAAGTTAAATGAGGAGATCCAATTTTGATAAAAATAAATAAAATTGAAGGCAAAAATGGTATCAGAAAAGAAAAAACAAATTATTATATCAAAGGAAGACGCTGTTTTCTGGATGAATAAAAATGGTGACTGGTATAATGAACACGGGAAATTTGAACATCCAAAAATTATAAGATATTTTAATGCATCAATAAAAAAAGATAAAGCTGGATATTATGTCCATCAGGAAACCAGTGATTATAATGAAAAAGTATATTTTCCTTATGAAGACACCGCGTTTTTTGTTATTGACGTAAAGGTGAATGAAAATATTATTCTTATATTAAACAATAGTGAAACAATTAAATTTAGCCCGGAACACCTTTTTACCCGGGATGACGCACTCTATCTTCAAACGCCTGAACACCGGATTAAGTTTAAAGACAGTGCGCTTTTAAAGATTTCAAAGTTTATGGAAGAATCGGATGGACACCTGCTTTTTAAGATAAAAGATAAAAACTATCAAATCCCCTGTAAAGATGACCTCTAAACCTTTTTTTAAAGTGGGGTTTATGATTTCAAATTTAAATAACCGATGACAGGCTTTGATAAGCATTATTCAGCTCAACAAACTTTTCATGAGAGCCGCCGGTATCGGGATGAACCTGCCTTGCAAGCCTACGGTACAGTTTAGTTAAGCGTTGCCGGGTCATGGCCTCAAGTTCTTTTTTAGTGATGTTAAAAATTTTGCAGGCCTTATCTGTGGTAACGACTTTTTTAGGCCTGGGAGCAAAAAAACGATGCCGGAACATGAAGGCTCTGGCAAAATCATCCAACAATGTTGTGTCTGCATAAGGATGATCAAAAAACATGATAAGATACCTTATAAGATAGTCATCAAGATGCGTCTTTTTATTGAACAGGTTCTTATTGAACCTACAGATTGTTTTAAGAAAATATGAATCCACTTTTTCCTGGTCCAGGGCATGGGGCATTTTTTTTGCCATGAAGCTTGAAAAAAAACTTTGGAGATCAAAAACAGTATAGACATAAGATTTCAATTCATGGGGTTTTAAGGAAAATTCCTGTTTGAGAAAGTGTTGTTCGATTTCGTCTCTGGATTGATGAACAAGGTCTTTAAACAGCACAGCAGGCATGTTTTCCACAGGGCCCTGATCCATGCCCCTGAACTTTAAATAAAGAGTTCTTCTTTTATCAAAATAGTGGACACAGGCAGCAATTTGATCTTTTTCCTTGCGTGTTAGTTTTTTGCGGGCGTTTTTATAGGACCGGTTCCTGAAGGTGTCAATCGCTCTTCTGATATCCAATCTGATCCAGGGCCAGAAAATTTCCTCAAGTTTATCAGGATCATAATCAGCATTGGATTCAGATAGGGTATCTTCCATGTTTTCATCAAAATAAAAGGCATTGCCCCCGGGATATTTAATAAATAAAGAAGGATCGGAACCCAGGTCAAACAGATTCCTGTAAGTCAATTGATTATTGATGGTACAGGATTCTCTTAAAACAAATTGTGCCAGGTCTTTGTTTTTTTTAAACGCAATATACATTGTCAATATGAGAGAGTTTTTATTTTGACCAGATTGTATTCTCGTGTTCCCAGGCCTATTTTTTGGGCATAGTCAAGCTGATGCTCCCAGTCAACAGACGGGTAAAGCCCTTTGAACTTATCTTCTCCAGGGTTTAAATTTGTTTTAAGAACAGTGCCGGGCAAAGCTTTTTGCTGGTTGACAAGGTCAGCACTGGCTTGATCGATAGCGACAGGATCACTTGATGCGAGAACGCCTATATTATTGACAATGGGGGATTCGCTGTAAGACAGACAATCGCATTTGGGTGTAATGTCCGTAATAAAATTGATGAAAAAAGCCTTTTTTTCTTTGTTTTTAAGAATCCCAAGGTTGTATTCCATCATTTTTTCAAGAAAAACCGGAACCGTCTGGTTCCAGTTGATATTCACAGACCCGGTGGGGCAGCGGACAATACATTCCGCGCATCCGATACACTTCTTCTTATCAATATAGGCTTTTTTTTCTTTAAGGTGAATGGCTCCTGCGGGACAGTGTTTTTCACATTCGGCGCACCCAATACAGGTTTTTCTTTTTATTCTCGGGCTCACATTGGAATGCATGTCAAGTTTCCCTCTTCTGGAGGCACATCCCATACCTATATTTTTTAGTGTCCCGCCAAACCCTGAAAGCTCATGGCCTTTAAAATGGGCCACAGAAACCAATGCATTCGCATCAATGATTTCAGAACCAATGTAAACATGGTTGCAGTTTTTTTGATTCACTTCAATTTTTGTTTCGCTTTTCCCCCTGAGCCCGTCGGCAATGACAATGGGTGTGGCATCCATGGAAGAATAAGAAAAACCGTTTTCAATGGCCGTGTGAATATGGGATACGCTGTTGGATCGGGTCCCCACATAAAGGGTGTTGGCATCGGTGAGAAAAGGATTTGCTTTGTATTCTTTAATCGTCTGGATGATTTTTCTGACAAATATCGGGCGAATATAAGCGGTATTGCCCTGTTCCCCAAAATGGATTTTTATGGCGGTCAGATCGTTTTTTTTTAAAATATTTTCAATACCTGCTTTTTTAATAAGCCTTGAAAGTTTCTGGGGAAGATTTTCTCTTGAGGTGGCCTCTAAATCCATAAAAAAAACATCGGCAGTCATTGTTTTCTCCTGACAGGGTTGATTTAAATGTTAAAATATTAAGATACGTTAATCAATTGAGAATTACAATACACATCTCTGAAAGTGCACGGTAAATTTGTTCTAATGAACAACTCCGCAAGACGCTTGGCTATTCCGAGTCATTTTCAAATAATCAAAGACAGCACGGGTGTAATCAGCGTTAGTTACAATACCCGTATAAAATTTGATTGACGTATAAAAAATATACGAGTATATTTAACTCTATCTTAATAAAGTAGCGAGTAAATTCAGATAGAGGTTAAAATGTCAGGATATTCAAATCGGTATATAGAAAATTCAGTATTAGATGATCTAAAACATAAGATGGTTTTTATCAGCGGTCCAAGACAAGCCGGGAAAACCACTCTTGCAAAGTATTTATGCACAAGTGCAGGATTTGATATTGGAAAAAGATATATAAACTGGGATGCACTGGCTGACAGAGAAAAAATAATGTCAGAAAAGTTCCCTTCAGGTTCAGGTTTTCTGATACTCGATGAAATACATAAATTTTCCAGGTGGAGGCAAATTGTAAAAGGGCTATATGACAAACGCGGAAGTGAACTGCAAATCCTTGTTACAGGAAGTGCCCGCCTTGATTATTATCGTCGTGGAGGAGACTCACTTCAAGGCAGATATCATTTTCACAGACTTATGCCGCTGACTTTTCCTGAACTTAATGATAAAAACCCTGACAACATTGATATTCTTCTAACATATGGTGGTTTTCCAGAACCCTTTTTCATGCAGTCTGAGAGGCAGACAAAAAGATGGAGTCGGGAATATCGTTCAAGACTTGTGCGTGAAGATCTTGCAGATCTCGAAAATGTCAAAGACTTGAGTTTAATTGAAAATCTGGTATTTCGTCTGCCGGATCTGGTTGGGAGCCCTCTTTCTATTAATGCTCTCAGGCAGGATTTACAGGTTTCTCACCAGTCTGTTGCACGATGGATAACCATGCTTGAAAATCTCTATATGATATTTAGAATCTATCCTTTTGGTGCTCCAAAAATAAGGGCAGTAAAAAAAGAGGCAAAGCATTATCATTTTGACTGGACTCTTATCAAAAATAAAGGACACCGTTTTGAAAATCTGATTGCCTGTCATCTCTTAAAATGGTGTTTTTTTATGCAAGATACCTATGGTCGAGAAGTTGAACTGCGTTATTTCAGGGATATTGATAAAAGAGAAGTTGATTTTGTTATTACTGAAGACTCAAAGCCTATTTATTTTATTGAATGCAAGAATAAAGATCAAACAATAAGCAGGCCACTATATTATTTAAAAATTCGTTTTCCTGATGTCAAAGCTGTTCAGGTAATTCTTGAAAAAAATATTGATCTTGTCTCAAAAGATGATATCAGGGTTTGCTCAGCCCATATTTTTCTTGATGAATTTATATAGCTACCTGTGATTGGGCAAATTCTGGTCGTAACATCCTCCTCTTGATACCGTTGAAACAAAAAAAGGGATTGTTCGGTATTTAATTTAACTCTTTATTTTTATGCTATAAAGTTGTTGGAATCAATTTACTGTGTCTGAAAGTGTCCCGGTTTATGTTTGCAGTTTTTTTTATTGACAAAATAAAATTATTGTATTATCTGATTTAGATAACGGTTATCAATATCGTATACGGATAATAGAATGCAGGCTGGAATAAAATGAAAGAAAAGAAATTGGACAGGGATATATTTGGCGGCCTGATAAAGCTGCATATTCTGTATCATGCATCCAAGGAGAAAGTTTTCGGGCTTTGGATCATTGAGGAACTTCGAAGGCATGGATATGAAATGAGTCCGGGAACACTCTATCCCACGCTCCATCGTTTAGAAAAAAGAGGATATTTAAAATCGGAAAAGCAAAACATCAAAGGTAAAATAAGAAGGCTTTACAGCATTACACCTTTGGGCGGCAAGATACTTTCGCAAGCCAAAAGCAAAGTCCGTGAACTATTTGGAGAGTTGTTCGACGGTCCGGACCGCGAGAATATTTGACAGGAGAAAAATTATGGAGATAGGTTTTGTACTGATTATCGCCTTTGTTGCGGCCATGATAGCGACACTTACAGGGTTTGGCTCTGCAACCATCCTCACACCGTTTGTGCTTGATATAAAGACCGCCATAGTGCTGGTGGCGTTCTTTCATTTTGCAAATAATATCAGCAAATTCGCTTTGATGTGCAAAAGCATTGATGGTCGTCTTGTGCTTGTGCATGGAATTCCCAGCCTATATTGCCACGGCCGCCGCCATTGCCATAATGGTAGATATGTCCCGCATCAGCATGTACATCGCCCAGGGTGCCCTTGAGCGCATTCATATAATGTGGATTATACCATTGGTGGTGGTGGCTTTTTTAGGAGTTGTCATTGGAAGACGACTGCTTCGCCGCCTTAATGAGGAAATAGTCAGAAAGGCAGTGCTCGCTGCACTTTTGCTTGTCGGCATAAAAATGTTGTTTGTTACATAAAGAATATCGGACAGAAAAATTTCCTGGCATATTTTCAATAAAAAAGCTGTCTTGGGGAAAAATCCCGCAAGACAGCTTTTTTAAGAGTCAGGAGATATGATTGGATGACTTATGTCATGGTTTGCAGAAGCCTGAAGAGCGTTCTTCTGGCAAGGATGTCACCTGAGATGATACCGACCACTTTATCTTGGTCAACAATGGGCATGGCTGAGATTTCATGGTTTTCCAGCTTCCGAATACAATCAATGATGGTGGCATCGGGACTGCTGGTAATGACATCTGCTGTCATGATTTTGGTCAAGGGAGAATCCATGGGCAGTTTTGATGCCATGGCTTTGGTAATGTCCCAGCTGGTTACGATACCGATGAGTTTGCCTTTTTCAGACACGACATTGACAATGGGGACATGGGCATCTACTATTAATTGTGCAGCATCAGTCACGCTTTTATCCACACCAATGGTAGGGGCTTCCTCCATGATATCCCGGGCGGTTCTTGATTTTTCCTTGGACGCGATTCGTTGAACACTTATTCTTTCTGCAATTTCACAGGGCAGGCTGTCTGCATCCTTGCAAAGGCCGTCAATGAGTTCTTCCATATTTCTTCGGATGACTGTTTCAAGCTTTTCAACTGCTGCTTTTCGGCGGATTTCCGCAAGGTTTGCAAAATCATCCCGGTTTTTTTCAAGCCAGCCTTCAATGGCATTGGGGTTTCCCAGGATATCTTTTGGAATCAGCAGATGACCCGGTGTCGGAACAATCCTTTCATGGGCAGCATAAATTACCCCGCCTGAGTTCACCAGGTAATCTGTTGCAATGAGCACCCCTTTGTCCCTGTATACGTGGCGTTCCATTCTTCTGCGTTCAGCTTTTTTTGCAGGATTCGGAGAATAGGTGTTTGCCCCTTCAACGATAATCCGCCATGTTCCCATTCTGTCCGTGGTCATGGACGGGTTTGTTAAGGCATTCACATCCAGGTAATTGGATACAGGTGATGCCGGAACCAGGCAGAATGCGGATTCGGTAAGAAGGTTATTGGAAGAGTTGGAAAAGACCATATGTTTTAATTCAGGAAGGTCTTTGTGCATGATTTGATCATGGAAATATTTTTGGGTCACCGCGCCAAACTCTTTCCACATGTCAAAAAGCTCTTTCCATGGCAGCCCGTCTGAATTTAAAAGATAGCCGTCTACATCACTGATCCCTTTAATAATGGGAGAGTTTTCAGGATCATAATCGTGGAAAATCCTTGCCACATGGGCACCTACCGCCCCAAAACCCTGGATAAGAACCTCCATCTTGGAAGGTTTGGGAATGATCATGTTTTTAAACTGGGGCAGTTGTTTTAATCTGGGCAGATGCTCCAGCAATGCTTTGGTGGCTACCACAACACCATTGGCAGCACCGCCTAATTCATCAATCCTGTTGCCACCCATGTCAGCCGGTTTTGATACAACATTATTCAGGCCGTTTTCAATGGCAAAAGTTTTCATATCCGCATCATTGGTCCCTACGTCCGGGCCGGGGATATAGATTTGTTTGTACCGTTTTAAAAGCTGTCCAAATCCTTTGATGACTTCATACCGGTCTTCCTCGCAAAGGTTTTCAGGACGGACAATACCTGATTTCCCACCGCCAAAGGGAAGATCAGCCGCAGCATTTTTAAGGGTCATACCCCGGGCAAGGTTATGGATAATATCCGGGGTGATATCCGGCAGCATCCTTGTACCGCCCATGGAGGGCTGTCCCATGGCAAGGTTGTCCACCACAAGAAACCCGCCGATTTCCACAGGGCTGTCCTCATTCCACATGCAGGATACAAGTCTTGGACCCAAACGGTCTACTTTTATGCCCAGGCGTTGAAGACGGTCAACATCCAGAGGGCCGAATTCAAGAAATCTCAAAGGACCGTCCTTGATCAGGCGGTTCTTCCAGACACTTTCGGGCAGGGCATCGTGCAAAAATTGATGCATTATTGACGGAATCATTTTTTATTTCCTTATACTTAAAATTAATGTAAGTTTTTTGCTGCAATGACACCGGTACCGGACTTGATCAAGTCTCTGGCCGTCAGGTTGACGGAATGCTGCTTGTCAAGATAATTGGTTTCCAGAGATTCCATCAGGTCATTATCCAGAACTTCCTGCTTGGTCAAAAAATATTCAATAATGTCGGACGGGTGTTCTCGTTTTTCCTCTATATCAATTTCTCCACCTTCATGCTTTGCAGCCATATTGGGGACTTCTTTGGCAATTTCAATGAGTTCATCTCTCCTGTTATAGGGCTGGAGAACAATTGATTTATAGGTTTCAGTAATATGGTGTTCAAAGCGAACCTGTTTTTCCAGGCCTAATTGTTTTCTAATGACATTTGCCTGGCGGATGGTGTCATTGTTCACGGAATTGGAAAGGTTGAAACCTATAAGGGATGTGGTACCGTCTTCCCTTGAGAAGAGTTTGGCCGTCATGAGTGTCCACATGATAAAGTAGGGGTTGTCATTGCCCACGTATACGGAGATCTTAAATTCAATATCCACGCCAAGCCTGTGCATCATGTACCCCAAAAGGATAGTACCCGGATTCACGTTTAACACCTGCTTAATGCCGTAACTAGTATAGTAGTTGAGATATTCTTCAGCCCATTTTATAGGATAGTCGTTGGGTTGGCCGATTCCGGCAAAATAGCCGGTAATGGTGTCAGGGCCGCCAAGGTGAATATTGCTGCCGTCGGTTCCCCTGGTATCAAGGGATTCCACATAGGTGGCACCGATAATCTGCATGGCAAGGGCCGTAGCTATAATATCGCCGTTATCTTCAACCTGCTCAACCATGTTCCTGACCCGGATAACCCGGCCCGGCATAAGTTCTTTTTTTTCAATGGCCTGTCTGGCTTGAGTCATCAGCCATGGGAAAAATTGCAGTGCACTGATCTCAAGGGTCACGGCATTGGTCAAATCAACGGATGAGGCATCGGCATTCTCTCCCAGGATATTTTTGCAATAATCATCCATTGAGATAAAAGCTTCATTATCCCTTTGTTCCATCAGCCATTCAAGGTCGGCAACATAGGGAGAATTCATCTCTTTAAGGCGCTGCATCAATGTTTCAGGATCTCTGGCCTGTTCTGCTTTTTCATTAATAGCCTTGGCACCGCCAAATTTTTCAATCAGATTGCAAAGTTCTCCCACTTGTTGATTGTCAGGATTTGTAATGAGCTGGTTAACGATATCAAGATCTTTTGTTTTAATTTTAAGCATTTCTTTAAGGTCGGTCATTGGTGGTTCCTTTCCCTATTTAAAGTATCCGGGTTATATTTTAAAATTTTTATTTTTTTATTTTTGCAATAAATTTTTCTTTTTCGCCTTCCATCATGTGATAACAGTGCTGGTCTTCAGGGAATTTGCCTTCACGAACGTCTGAACAATAGGCTTTCATGGCATCGGTTATAATGGTGGCAACATCACAGTATTTTTTAACAAATTTCGGGGTAAACGCCTGGAATTGACCAATGAGGTCGCTGACAATCAAAAGCTGCCCGTCACACTCTTTTCCCGCACCAATTGAGAATACCGGAATGGTCAGGGTTTGTGCAATATAGCTGGCCACTTCCGGGGGAACCGCTTCTACCAGGAGCATCTGGGCACCGGCTTCCTGGACAGCCAGGGCGTCTTCAACAACCACGGCGGCGTCTTTGGCTGTCCTGCCCTGGGCTTTATGGCCGCCCAGCGCTCCGGAACTCTGGGGTGTCAGGCCAATATGCCCGATAACAACAATCCCTGCTTCCACGATGGCCTTGATTCTTGTGGCTACCCGTGTACCGCCCTCAAGTTTTATGGCATCCACATCCGCTTCCTTGAGGAAACGCCCGGCATTAAAAACTGCATCTTCATCAGAGATCTGGTAACTCATAAAAGGCATGTCACCGACAATAAATACATTGGGTGCACCACGTCTTACCGCATCACAATGAACAATGCATTGGTCCATGGTGACGGGAACCGTACCTTTGTACCCATAAACACACATGCCAAGGGAATCGCCCACAAGAATCATATCAAGGCCTGCAGCTTCTGCAAACTGGGCAGTGGGGAAATCATAGGATGTCAGCCATGTGACTTTTTCATTATTTTCTTTCATTTTGTAAAAATCATGGATTGCTTTTTTCTTAGTCATCTTTTTTCTCCTTTTTTTTAATTATTCGCAGGTTTTGTTAAGCTAAAGCAGCGTCAATCGGCCACCCCTGGTCAGGTTTGACCTCTGCGTATACAATAAAGGTTTCGATTTTTCCCATGCCCGGAATTGTGGCCAGTTTCTCCTTGATCAGATTGCCAAGATCGCTGATATCCGGAGCAACGACATGCAAAAGATAATCAAACCGCCCGGTGATATGATAACAGGCCCGGACACTGGGGATTTTATTGATTTCTTTTTCCAACAGCTCAATATCCTTGACCCGGTGGCGGTCAAGGGAAATACAGGCAAACCCCTGGGCTTTCAATCCCAGTTTCGCAGGATCTACAACCGCCCGGTATCCCTTAAGAATTCCCTTGTCTTCAAGTTTTTTAACCCGGTCCAGCATGGTGGAGGGTGCAAGTCCTGCCTCTTTGGCAAGTTCACTGTTTTTTTTTCGTCCGTCCTGTTGCAATGCTTTTAAGGCGTGCCGGTCAATTTTGTCCATGGGTTCTCCAAAATTAAATTTGTTATTTGGCCAAAAATATAAAATTCAATTCGCTAATTTATTATTTAAACCGAATAAAATTATAATGTCAAGCGTAAATATAAAATAAATTCTTGAAATTATTCAAAAACCACCGAATTTTATTCGGCAGGAACCTGGCGGCCTTTCGTATTCAGCGCAGGACAATGAATTTGGCTGTGTATGTAAATTTAAGATAGCTGCTATACTAGATGAAAACTATTATTAAAAATAACTGAATCAGATAAAAAAATAAAGGATTTTAAATGAAAAATCAATGGGTTGACCTAAGAATCGATAAGCTAAGAAAGGTATGGGCTTTACAATAAGGCTTTGTCTTTTTTATACCTTGATATGGTCACCCCATTAAATAGTCTTTTGTGGTGTTTCAACAGTTTAAACTTATTTTTGTTCATTAAATTTGCTAATCCATTATTCTGGATATAGCTTTTGAAATTATTATAATGCTCCCTGCCTGCAAGCCGCTCAATGATATCTATCCCTTTTTTGACAATTTCAGGTGTTTTATTGTCAAAAGCATAATCTACAACAAGAATAAATCCGTCCTCATTGATAAGTCTATGGGCCTCTTTTATAAATTTTTCTTGAGTAGTCTTGGTTTTTTCGTGTATTGCAAAGCTTATAATCGCTATATCAAATGATTCATTTTCAAAACTTGTTTTTGTTGCATCTTCGTTATAAATATTTATTGGGTAATCGCCTTTATTTGCTATTTTTAACATTGAAGTGGACAGGTCGAGACAATGAAGGTTTTTGAATCCATTTTTTGATAGCAATTTAAGCTGATTTCCAGTACCGCAGCATAAATCTAAAATTGATTTGTTTTTATGATTTAAAAGTTCATTCATTACAGCAATTCTTATTGGTTTAAGTGCCAGGTAAAGGACAGGATCATATATCTTTGCACTGAAATCATAATCGGTTTGCATTTGGCATAAATTCCTTTATAAAATCAATTTCATAGTTCTTGTGTTCTTTTCCCGGACACCCCATAGCGGGCCCGGGAAAAGATGTATTTTATATATTCACCTCGGCATTTTCAGCTGCATTTACCAGCAGGTTCCCGGCGGGGAAAAAGGACTGATAGGGTTGGGATGAATAGCTGAAATCCATCAAGTCGTCTATCGTAAGTTCATGTTGAATAGCCATGGTGATCAGGTCAACCTTGTCGGCTGACGGTGTGCCGCTGACCACTTGCCCCCCAATTATTTTTTTTGTTTTTTTGTCGGAGATGAGTTTTATTTTTACTTTCTTGGCATCCGGCATTATCGGGAAGGTCGTGGTAAGCTCCGAATACCCGACGGTCACTTCGAATTTGTTTTTAGAGAGCTTTTCAGATATGCCTGATCCGCCGACAAAAAGATTTTCAATCTTGGTTGCGGCACCGTTAAAGAAACCCTTATAGATTTTATTTTCGCCAAGCATATTTTTTGCCACTACCCGGCCCATGGGCACGGCGTTGGTTGCAAGCTTTCCGCTGATGATTTCATTGGTAATGCCGCTTTTAAACTGAACACAGTCTCCGGCAGCATATACATCCGCAATGTTGGTTTCCATTTTTTCGTTAACAATGATTCCGTCTCTTCCAATCGCAAGACCGGTATCCTTGAACATCTCAACATTCGGGCGCATGCCTACGGCAAAAACAACCAGTCCGTTGCCGGTCACGTTTTTGTCGGCTTCACTGCAATCATCTATGGAGTGTAAATGGATGGAAGTGCCGTCCTCAAGCATCACTTTTTTAACAAATTCTTTGCCCTTTAGAGCAACGACTTTATTATTCAGGTGCAGAGTCACACCGCTGGCTATCAGTTCAGCCTGGGCTGCTTCCACCATCTCATGATCCATCATGTTGGGAAGGATATGCGCTTCAGCGTCAACTATATGGGTTTTGATGCCAATTTTATTAAATGCCTGGGCCAGTTCAATGCCGATGGCACCGGCGCCGACTACTACCACTTTTTTTGTCCCGTTTTCAGTGGCCGCCTGAATATTTTTCAAGTCCTCTTCTGTCTTAAATGTTGAAACACCTTTGAGGTCATAACCTTCGATTTTCGGCAGCACTGGTAATGCGCCCGTGGTGATCACTATTTTGTCATAGGTATAGGTCTGGCCTTTGGCGGTTTTCACTTCCCTGTCTTCCAGGTTGACATGGGTTACCGTATCCCTTATTAGTTCAGCGCCTGTATCAGTTACCAGCTCATCTTTCTTGAACGTTTTTTGTATGGGCAATATTTTTTCAATAACATAGGGCATGGCGCAATAAATCATAGAATAGTCTTCCGGCCGGATGATACCAACCTGTTTTTTTTGTCCCAGGATTTTGCAGATGGTGATGGCTGCCGGACCACCGCCAATAATCAATACTTCGAATTTTTTCATATGTACTCCTTTTATAATCTAAATAATTCACAATTTTTTATCCGGGAATTGACCATGGGCCGGATACGGGGGAATTTTGTGTTTGCTTCCTTCGCAGTCTTCCATTTGGCTATGCCCGAAGGATATTATTTAATCAATATGTGTGCCATTGTAATTATAATTAGAGAAATTCTGTCAATTTTAAGTAATATACTTAATAAATATAATAAAACAAGATTGCTTGTGTTTCAATGAAATTTACGATTTTCAGGGTACTGTCAGTGGGGAAGCGTTATATATGTTCAAAGTAACGATTGGTAACGTTAAGGTGAACACCCATGTTTGACTGTTTATGTCAATTGGGGTAGATGCAGTACAAAGTTTGTTTGAAAATTATTGCATTTTATAAAACAATAAAGGGTTTTAAATGAAAAATCAATGGGGCGTGCCTGAGACTGATCAGCTAAAACAAATGTATACGCTTTACGATAAGGCGGTTGAACATATTGATGTTGTGTGCAAAAAAAAATGTTCTTCCTGCTGTACCTGTAATGTGACCCTGACAAGCCTTGAGGCAGACCTTTTGATTGCCGATTTAGCGCCACAGGAAAAAAAAGATCTGAAAATCCGGATAAAACGCCATTTCCCCAAAAAAAGATTTATCCCAAAGATGACCACAAACATGTTTGCAAGAATGTGTATGGAAAACAAAGATATTCCTGAAGAGGAGAATGATCCCTCCTGGGGGCAATGCCCAATGCTTGTGGATGACATGTGCAGTATCTATGATGCCCGGCCCTTTGGATGCAGGGCATTGCTGTCCCAGGTTCATTGCGCAGAATCAGGATATGCCCGGGTTCCGCCTATTGTATTGACCATCAACAATCTGTTTTTGCAGTATATAGAGCATCTGGATCAGAACGGGTTTTCAGCAAATTTATCAGATATGCTGACCCTGTTTTTATCGGATAACTCCTTAAATGATTGTTCAGACCCATCCCGGATAGCCAATGATAATAGATTCCTTTTTAATGAAAAAATAGCTGTACTGATGATCCCGCCGGAGCACCGGGAACAACTTGTCACCTTTTTATCTGAGCTCCGTTTTATATTT
>NZ_JAIOSW010000163.1 GCF_021107415.1 Desulfobacula sp. | reverse complement strand
GGCAGGATTCAAATGCCCTCACTGCAACGAACCCATTGACTTATTCAGCTCAGGCGGCGGTGAAAAGACGGCAAAATACTCAGGTCTTGAATTTCTAGGTTCTCTTCCCTTTGACACTCAGGTGGTCACCTCCGGGGACAGTAGTGTTCCCATGCTGATCCAGGACAAGGAAACTGAATTTACTAAAGCATTTGATACTATAGTGGAAAAAATCCTTAAACAATTGTAAATACACTATTGAATGACAATTTTATAAAAGCCAGGGAGTTAAAAGACCTTCTTAATCTAAGAGAGAAAGAAAATCTTTGCTCCCTGGCCTGTTTCAGTCATACCGCCCAAAGACGGCATAAAGAAAAATTCACTGAGAATGAATACCGTCAAGCCTTTTCTGCAGATTCCGACCGGATTTTAAACTCCCTTGCCTTTACAAGATATATTGATAAAACCCAGGTTTTCTCTCTAATCAATAATGACCATCTCACCCACAGGGTAATCCATGTCCAAATGGTTTCAAGGGTTGGGCGGACCATTGGCCGATACCTGGGATTGAACGAAGACCTCATTGAAGCAGCAAGCCTTGGCCACGATATCGGGCATGCCCCGTTCGGACATGATGGTGAACGGTTTCTTTCAAAATTGACCCATGAACATGGTGCCGGCTTTTTCCATCATAACCTTCAAAGCATCCAGTTTCTAGACAGGATCGAAAAAAATGGAATTGGCTGGAATCTAAGCCTTCAAACTATGGATGCCATTATCTGCCACAATGGCGAAGCACACTCAAAACAACTCGTTCCTCAAAAAAACAGATCATTTAAAGATTTTGACGTCATAATGGCGGCCATGAAAAAAAAGAAGGCCTGCGATGAGATCCCCATGACCATGGAAGGCTGTGTGGTAAGAATGGCTGATACGATTAGTTACATCGGACGGGACCTGGAAGATGCCATCCGCCTGGGTCTGGTGAAAAGGCAGGACATACCGGATATGTGTAAAAAAGTTCTTGGCCAGACAAACGGCACCATTGTGTTTAATCTTGTGACCGACCTGATCTCAAACAGCCTGCATCAACCTTTCATCAGCTTTTCCGATAAAATTTCTTCTGCTTTAAAAAAACTGAAGGCATTTAATTACAAGCATATTTATAAGAACCCTGTTATTAAAAAACATTTATCTTCCATTGAGGATATTTTTTGTTTTTTGTTTGAAAAATATCTGACAGCTCTTGAAAAAAAAAATGAAGAATCGATTATTTTTACTGATTTTTTAAATGGCATGTCTTCCGGATACAGAGATAACACTTTAAATGCTGAAATTGTCAGGGACTATATATCCGGCATGACAGATTCCTATTTCATCCGGCAGGCACCGGATCATTTAAAACCGGATTCCATTGAAAATGTTTGAAAATCGTACCTATCGAAAGCAACATCAAAAAAATGGATTTTTCTCATTTGATATCACGGTAAAAGAGACCAACCTGAATATCCAGGCCCAAACCGACCTGACAGATAAGGCAATAAAATCGGTATTAACCTGTCGAAACACTATTGAGACCTATATAAAACTCTACCCTGAATTTGCAAAATCCCTTACCCCCCTAAAAAACCTGGGCCCGGCACCCCAAATAATCAAAGATATGATTAAGGCGGGACAATTGGCCGATGTCGGCCCCATGGCGGCAGTGGCTGGTGCTGTGGCAGAATATACAGGAAAATCATTATTAGCATATACAGGTGAAGTACTGGTTGAAAATGGGGGAGATGTTTTTATTAAATCCGACTCTGAAACCATTTTCAATATTTATGCCGCTAATTCTCCTTTCAGTATGACCTCGGGCATCCTGATTAAAAAAAGAGATACCCCATATGGCTTGTGCACTTCTTCCGGCACACTGGGGCATTCAAAAAGCTTTGGCAAAGCAGATGCAGCCACCGTGCTGTCTGATTCATGCCCTTTGGCAGATGCTGTGGCCACCAAGCTTTGCAACAGGGTCAAAAAAGCGGCTGATATTAAAGATGCCATTGATGCCGGCAAAGCCATACCAGGAGTTCGGGGAATCGTAATTATTAAAGGCGACCATATTGGTTTGTGGGGAGATCTTACGATTGTCAACTTATCTGTGTAACTGGAATTTTTTTAACTCTTTCTAACAGAATTTTATTAACAATTATCCAGAACTTCACGTATCTTCTCGGAAAAATCCTTCATCACAATTGGCTTTATTAAAAAATCTTTAACACCCAAAGCTGCTGCCTTTTCTTCTGACATAGTTTCGCTGAACCCTGTGCAAAGCAATATCGGTATGTCAGGACGTATTTTCATCAATTCAGCCACGAATTGGTCTCCAGGCATGTTTGGCATTGTCATATCAGTGATGACCAGATCAAATTTGTCAGGGTTGGCTCGAAAAGCCTCAAGAGCTTCAATACTGCCGGTGTATGAAGTAACCTGATATCCCAAATGCTCGAACATCTGTTTTTCCATTGTAACGATGGCTTCTTCATCGTCCACAAGCAGAATTTTCTCAGTACCCCCCTGGATGGGTTCTTTCGTTTGAGTATTTTGCTTTTCAAAAGCCCTTTCTTCCACTGGGAAATAAACAACAATTTTCGTCCCTTTACCCGGTTTGCTATAGGCCTGTATAATTCCATTCATGCTTGTAACAATACCGTGTACAACAGAAAGTCCCATTCCTGTGCCTTTACCTTTTTCTTTAGTGGTAAAAAAAGGGTCAAAAATCTTTTTTGTCAATTCTTTATCCATACCAACGCCTGTATCTGCTACACTAAGGCAGACATAAGTGCCCGGCCCCTTATCAGGACTTATTACCTCATACTTGCCTAATTTAATTTCTTTCAGGCTCACAGTCAATTCCCCGCCGGTTTCCTCCATGGCATGATACGCATTGGTTGTAAGATTCATTATGATTTGATGGATTTGCGTAGAATCTGCTTTAACAACCCCACAATTACTGCTGATATCCTGCCTGATTTTTATTGTGGTCGGGATTGTAGATCTGATGAAGTCTAATACCTCCTTGACTATTGGCTGCAGCTTCATTATTTTGAGTTCAAAACTATCTTGACGAGAAAACGTAAGGATCTGTTTTACTAGATCTCTGGCTCTTATGGCACCGGAATAAATTTTTTTCAGCCTGTCGTGTGTCGGGCTATCGTCAGGTATGTCCATCATCAATATTTCCGTATGGCCTAAAACAGGAAAAAGGATATTATTAAAATCATGGGCAATGCCACCGGCAAGGGTGCCGATGGCTTCCATTTTTTGCGATTGCTGGAGTTGAATTTCAAGCTTTTTTTGATCAGTAATATCTGTAAGAACACTAATTGTTTGATCTTTTAAAAAGGTAGATCTGAATTCTATGTGTTTGAACTGGCCATTTTTACATCTGATCGTAAATTCCTGATTCTTTCCCATGCCTTGTTTGATATTGTCTTTTTCCCATGTATCAGCAACTTTCTTTCTATAATCTGCATCTGGATAGACCTTTTCAAACCATTTTTTCTTAGTGGGAATATCGTTTAGTGTGTATCCGGTAATTTTTGTAAAATAAGAATTTATGTAGTGGTATTGGCCGTTATTGTCAATCATCGCAATTCCATGGGGAGTGCTTTCAAGAATTATAGATAGAGTTTCTCTCTCTTTTTGAATGATGCTCTCGGCCAGCTTTCTTTCGGTGATATCTCGAACAGAAGTAACTCTTACCTTTTTTCCCCGATAATCAAACATTTTTCCATGAAATTCTGCCCAGAATTTACTGCCATCCTTTTTTTGTGCCATTGCTTCATAAGGTTTATCATACCCGGAAATCATTCTTTCTTTGACAATATCTTTAAATTCATCGACAATTATATCCGTACCAAAAATTCCAATAAGCTCTTCATGCTTGTAACCAAACATCCTGCTGGCAGAAGTATTTGTTTCAATACAAACCCCTTTGTCTGAAAAAAACAATGCTTCGAATGTAGCTTTTTGCAGTGCCCTGTTCTTAACTTCACCCTCATGCAAAGCATTTTCTGCCCGTTTGCGCTTAACTTCTGCCTGATCTAATTTGTGAATTCTTTTTTCTAACTCTTTATAAGTGGGTTTCTTGTCCATATGCAATCTCATTTGATGTGAAATAGACGTATCCTCGAGACGGAGTACCTGCCTTTAATATGCATTTTTATTAAAACAAAAAATCCTTAGATATTCTGATCAATTTAAAAAAAAATTACTATACTACATGAAGTAGTGCAACACAAATTAATTTTCAGATTAAAACTCCCATCGTATTTGAGATATAAGCACAAATCATTTCAGGGTCACCTTAATACAACTCTCCCACCTTATCTTCAACTGCCGTTACAATACTGCCGGCCCTCAGTAACTCCTTTACCTTGGCTATGTCTGCCGAAAGAACCCGGTCCTCTTTCATATAATCAACCTTGCTTCTGATGACTTCATAAGCTGCCAGGGTGCCGTTTCCAGCTTTTATGTTGGTGAACAGGTCAATTCCCTGGGCACCACATAATAATTCAATGGCGATGACCTCTTCAGTGTTTGCGACAATATCCCGGCACTTTCGTGCTGCAAAGGCCCCCATGGAGACATGATCTTCCTTGTTTGCAGAGGTAGGAATAGAATCAACCGATGCAGGATGGGCCAGGACTTTATTTTCAGAAACAAGTGAGGCGGCTACATACTGGGCAATCATGAATCCAGAATTGAGCCCGCCGTCTTCCACGAGAAATGCAGGAAGGCCGGATAGCTGCGGATTTACAAGCCTTTCAATCCGTCGCTCTGAAATATTGGCAAGTTCGGCTATGGCAATGCTTAAAAAGTCACAGGCCAGGGCCAGGGGCTGGCCGTGAAAGTTACCACCTGAAATGAATTCTTCTGATTCCGGAAAAATCAAAGGATTTTCAGTAGATGAATTCATCTCCACTTTGACCACCTTGTCCACATAATCGAATGCATCCCAGGAAGCGCCATGGACCTGGGGTGAACATCTTAAGGTATAGGCATCCTGAACCCTTGAACAGTCTTGATGGGAGGAAATAATTTCTGAATTTTCCGTAATTCTGAGCATATTGCTTGCGGCCTTGATCTGGCCTGTATGGGGTCTGGCATTGTGAATCCTTGGATCAAATGCAGACCTGGTTCCCATAAGGGTTTCAAGGCTCATGCCGGCTGCAATATCTGCATGCTTGCAAAGATTTAAAGCATCATGGAGGGCAAGGCACCCCAGAGCAATCATGAACTGTGTGCCATTGATCAGCGCAAGTCCCTCTCCTGCTGCAAGCTCAAGAGGTTTGATTGATTTTTCCTTTAATGCCCGGGCTCCTGCCATTCTCTGACCATTAACAAAGGCTTCCCCCTCCCCGATCAACACAAGGGCAAGATGTGCCATGGGAACAAGATCTCCGCTTGCACCCACAGAGCCTTTTTCCGGCACCACCGGCACAATGCCTGCATTTAAAATCCGGGCCAGTTTTTCAATGGTCTCAAGCCTCAGTCCTGAATTGCCACGGCAAAAATCATTTACACGCAAGGCTATCATAGCTCTGACCACATCTTCTTCCATGGGTCTGCCAATCCCTGCCGAATGGCTGAACAAGATCTTTTTTTGAAGCTTTTTTGTATCTTGTAAGGAAATGGTAACCTCTGACAAAGCGCCAAACCCCGTGGTAACCCCATATATTCTTTCTCCATCCTTTACCCACTTGTCGATCAGGTCTCGGGCCTTGTTAATTCTGGATTCAGAGTTAATAGAGATTTTAATACCAACATTATTTCTTGCAATATCAATCAGATCTTCAAGAAGAAAATCACTCCCATTTAAAACAATTTGATTTTTCATTTTTTTATCCTCTTATAAATTTACCCTTCAGTTTATATCTTGATCCCGGAGAGATAATGATACTGTAGGTTGCCACCACATCAAAGGACCATGTGCGTCTCTTAAGCGATATACACGGCTCATCCGGTTGTATTTTCAAACATTTTTGGATCTGACTTTTACAGGTTACAGCCTCGATAATATGCTCTGCCTCCTGTATCGGGGCTACTTCCAAAAGATACTCACTGGGTGTAATCTTTTTAAAATCCTGACTTAGATAATGCGGGGCCACTTTAGGATTGATAAAACGTTCGGAATACTGGACACACATTCCTCTGTCCTTGTGAAGAATAATGGAATGGAAAATAGTATCCTCCAGGTTAAGATCCATATTTTGTGCAATTTGTTCTGTCACCTTTTCTTCTTTTAATACCATAATTTGTGAAGAATGCACCCCGCCCCAGTCCTTAATCTCCTTTGCAATACTTTTAATTTCAAGAAGAGCCACATCGGGTTTGGGTCTTGCCACAAAGCTGCCAACCCCCTGGGCCCTGACAATCCGGCCTTCTTCCGTGAGTTCTTTTAAAGCACGGTTTGCCGTCATTCTTGACGCATTAAAAATTCTCGCAAGCTGAGTTTCCGAAGGCACTCTATCATCGGGCTTTAATTTTCCCAATTCAATATCCTTTACAACACTTTTTTTGATTTTGTCGTACAAGGCAAATACTTGTTCTGATCCGGCCATGGGTTTTCCTGTCTGCCTGTTAAGATTGAAATTATTATAAATTAAAAATAACTTGACATCATATCTATACTTGTATAGACAAGTAGTATCCAATTCAAAAACAAATGTCAACTATATTGGGAGAAAAATAATGGATAATAAAGAAAAATTATTAAAGGATCTTAAGATCGGGTGTGGCGTTGCCCGCCCTGTCCGAGCCCCCAGAGGCACCCAGCTTCACTGTAGGGGATGGTATCAGGAAGCAGCCTTGCGTATGCTTTGCAATAATCTTGATCCTGACAATGCTGAAAATCCTGATGAACTGATTGTCTATGGCGGCCTTGGTAAAGCTGCCAGAAACTGGGAATGTTTTGACGCCATTGTCAGAACCCTGCTGGATCTTGAAAACGATGAAACCCTGCTGGTTCAGTCGGGAAAACCGGTGGGTGTGTTAAAAACACATAAAAGCGCACCCAGGGTACTGATTGCCAATGCCAATATTGTCCCCCAATGGGCCAATTGGGATACCTTCCATGAACTGGACAAAAAAGGCCTGATCATGTACTGCCAGATGACAGCAGGTTCATGGATATATATCGGTACCCAGGGAATCCTCCAGGGTACGTATGAGACATTTGCCTCTTTGGGACAAAAGCACTACAATTCAGATCTGACCGGAAAAATCATCGTCACAGCAGGGCTTGGCGGCATGGGGGGTGCACAGCCCCTTTCGGTCACCATGGCAAATGGTGTTGCCATCTGCATTGAGATTGATAAGAACAGGATCAAAAAAAGGCTTGAAAAACGGTATCTGGACATTGAAGTGTCAAACCTTGATGAAGCCATTTCAAAAGCCAGAGAAGCTGCGAAGGTGGGCAAGCCGCTTTCCATCGGACTTTGTGCAAATATAGTGGATATACTTCCTTCCATGATACAAAGGGGATTTATTCCCGATGTTATCACCGACCAGACCAGTGCCCATGATGAACTCAACGGATATTTCCCCCAGGGGCTGTCCTTTGAAGATGCCTTAACTTTAAGAAAAATCGATCCTGAAAAATATAAGGATATGGCTTTGAACTCCATGGCAGACCATGTAAGAGCCATACTTGAAATGAAAAAAAAAGGGGCCATTGCCTTTGATTATGGTAACAATTTAAGAGCCCAGGCCATGAAACGAGGCGTCGACAATGCCATGGATTATCCTGGATTTGTTCCTGCCTATATCAGGGAACTTTTCTGCCAGGGCGAAGGACCTTTTCGATGGGCTGCCCTTTCCGGCGACCCTGAAGATATAAAGGTGACAGACAAAGAACTCATTAAGCTTTTCCCGGAAAAAACCAAACTGATTAACTGGCTGAAAATGGCCGGGGAAAAAGTGGAACACATGGGACTTCCCACGCGAATCTGCTGGCTGGGGTATGGTGAGAGGGAAAAGGCCGGTAAACTATTCAATAATCTTGTCAGAGATGGAAAGGTTAAGGCCCCCATCGTCATCGGCAGAGATCATCTGGACTGCGGCTCGGTTGCCTCTCCTTACAGGGAAACCGAAGCCATGAAAGACGGTTCGGATGCCGTGGCAGACTGGGCGCTGCTAAACTGCATGACAAATGTAGCATCGGGCGCCACATGGGTATCCTTTCATGACGGCGGCGGGGTCGGAATCGGGTATGCCCTTCATGCCGGCCAGGTCACTGTGGCAGACGGAACCCCTGAAGCTGAAAAAAGGGTTACCACAGTTCTTCGGAATGATCCGGGTACCGGCATCATCCGCCATGCAGATGCAGGCTATGAAAGCGCCATTAATGTAGCAAACACAAAGAACGTCAAACTTCCCATGATTAATATGCATCAGGACCTCCTATGACACAAATCATGGAAACCTTACTGCCCGATAAAGTTGATACGCTCTTTATCAATTGCCATGTTGCCACCATGGCCGACAATGCCCTTTCTATCATTAAAAATGCTGCCCTGGCCATCACCGGGAAAACCATTTCATGGATTGGCAAAAAAAAAGAAGTGCCGGATCTATTAAAAACCAAAGGTCCAAAAGTCATTGATTGCCATAACGGCTGGATCCTGCCGGGATTTGTAGAGTGTCATACTCATCTGGTCTGGGCAGGATCAAGATCCAATGAATTTGAAATGAGACTCAATGGCGCAAGCTATGAAGAGATCTCAAAAAAAGGCGGCGGTATTTCCTCCACGGTCACAGCCACCCGAAACGCTTCAAAAGAGGAATTATTCATCCTGGCATCAAAACGGGTGGATGCTTTGTTAAAACAGGGCATCACAAGCCTTGAAATTAAATCCGGTTATGGGCTCAACCTTGAAACCGAATTAAAAACACTTGATGTTATCCAGCTGTTAGATAAAAAATTTCCTTTACACATTGAGGCAACTTTTTTAGGGGCTCATGCTCTACCCTTTGAATTTGCCAACAACCCGGACGGCTATATTGATCTTGTGACCCAAACCATGCTGCCGGAGGTGAAAGCCCAAGGAATTGCAACTGCAGTGGATGCATTTTGCGAGCCCATTGCCTTTACGCTGACCCAGACAAAAAAGGTCTTTGAAACGGCAAAGGATCTTGGATTTAATATCAAGCTTCATGCCGAGCAGTTATCCAATTCCAACGGTGCCGCCCTGGCTTCAGAATTTAATGCCCTGTCCTGTGATCACCTTGAATATCTTTCCTTGTCAGGGGCAAAAAAAATGGCACAGCATAATGTTGCAGCTGTTCTTCTGCCCGGTGCATTCTATTTTTTAAAGGAAACAAAAAAACCACCCGTGGATACCTTCAGAGATCTTAAAATTCCCATGGCTGTATCAACAGATCTGAACCCCGGGTCCAGCCCTGTTCATTCCATGACACTCATACTCAATATGGCCTGCATGCTGTTGGGCCTGACCTGTGAAGAAGCATTGCTTGGCGCCACCATCAATGGCGCAAGAGCCCTTGGTCTTGAACTATCAAAAGGCAGCATTGAACCAGGCAAAGATGCTGATCTTGTTGTCTGGGATATTGATACCCCGGAAGATCTCTGCTATCTTGCCGGGTTAACACCCATTGACGTGGTGATGATAAAGGGCAGGATACACCAGACAACTTGAATTACTAATAAATTTTACGGAGCAATTCCATGTCGGGCATACTGATATTCATCAACGGGGCCATTTTAATTGGATCATCTCTTTTCTTCCTGATTTTGGGCATATCCTCTTTTAATGAAAAAGAATACCGGGCAGGTGTCATTGCATTGGGTTCTTTTATACTGAACGGCCTTTTCTGGACAGGGTTTCTCTGGATAGGATTTCTCCGGGCATCACCTGCTTTTCAAATTACAAATATCCTTATTATATCAGGCCTTGCTCTCTTCAGCCTTATATCTTTAATGAGATTTTTCCCAGACAAATCCCTTCAAAGAGACCTCTCAAAAGCAGAGCAATATGATGAAAGAGATAATATATTTGCCAGGAATAATCTCCAGCATCACCCAAAATTGATGGAAAAATATTATGCCATGCGTCCTGAAAAAGAATCAATGGACAGGCAAATCCATCAAAAGCCTGAATTCGGGGAAAAGGAACAACTCTATCATGATAAGTATACAGCCCCCTGCTACGAGGCGGCTTTTGAATATCTTGAAAAATCCATCCCTTTGTCCGCAGGAGAAACAGCTGAACAGAAAACATCCATAGATCCGGTTCAATTTTGTAAGGCTATAACTGACATTACTGAATTTTACGGTGCCTGTGATGTGGGTTTCTTGCAATTAAAGCCCTATCATTTTTACAGCCATAAAGGCAGGCATGCAAAAAACTGGGGGGATAAAACCGACCAGACCTATAAAACAGCCATTGCCATCGTGATCCCCATGCGGGTTGAAATGATTAAAAACGGGCCAACAAGTTGTGTGCTCCAGGAATCTGCCCAGAAATATGTGGAAGCAGCAAAGATATCCAATATCCTGGCCGGGTATATCAGAAATTTCGGATACCAGGCAAGAGCCCATAATGATGGAAATTATGAAACACTATGTGTTCCCATAGCGGTTGAAGCAGGCCTTGGTGAACTGGGTCGCATGGGGATTCTCATGCACAGAGTTCACGGTCCCTGTGTCAGGCTCGCCGTTGTAACGACAGACCTTGAATTACCGGATTCTGTCCGCCCAAAGCCCTCGAATATGGAAGCATTTTGTAAAATATGTAAAAAATGTGCGGATAATTGTCCCTCAGGCTCCATTACCCATGATGACGAGCCTTACAGTCGTAATTTCAGGCACTGGTCCATACACCAGGAAAAATGCTTCTCTTATTGGAAAACAATCGGATCTGACTGCGGGTTCTGTATTTCTGTCTGCCCGTATACCAAACCCGATACATTAATTCATAAGTTCGTGCGGTTTTATATTTCCCGGAACTCCCTGAACCAGAAGATTGCACTTTTTATGGATGATTTGCTTTATGGAAGGTACAGAAAAATTGCCAAAACCAATCCTGAAAACATATTTACTTCTCGGCAAACATAACCTTGACATCAAGAGCGATCCATTCCCCGTCACTGAAAACAATTGGATTGATATCCAGCTGACTTAATTTATCGCCCAGATCATCAGCCAGCGTTGAGACCTGCGAAATCGTTTGGGCAAGTTTTCTCTTATCAAGACTTATCCCTCTAAAATCATCAAATACAGGAGATAAAACCAGTTCATCAATCATATCCATTGCGTCATTCACAGAACAAGGGGCCAGCCTGAATGCCGTATCCTTATATATTTCAGTCAAAACCCCGCCTGCCCCAACCATCACGGCATGACCCAGGGCCGGATCTTTGATGATCCCGATAATAAACTCCGGACCCCTATAAGTGCTCTGATTTTCAACAAGGATATTTTCTTTGGGAAACCGGGCTCGCATGAGTTTGAAATTATCCTGAATACACTCTTTGTCATTATTTAACAGCACTCCTTTAAGTTCTGTCTTATGCAGAATATTTGAAGAACAGACCTTCAATACATAGGGAGGCTTGATGTCATCGATATTAAGTTCATCTTTGGGTCCCAGCCTTTTCCCTTTGGGCACCTTAATCGAATAGAGCTTGACCAGTTGCTTGGCATCAAATTCATCGGGTTTTTCTTTATCACCAAGGGTTTCAAACCAGCATTTCAGTTTTTTTTCCATCTTGCTATGCCTCCTGATTAAGCTTTCTGATTAAGCTTTCTGGTCAAGCCGCTGTTTTATCTTTGTTCTTTCCACCAGAAAACGAGCAGCCCGGACCGCTCTTCCCACCGAAGGATATGCTGCCACACCGGCATAGTATAAATTTTTAATACTATTGTCTGTAAAGGGCCCATACTTGGTGAATACAATCACAGGTTTATTGGATTTTTTTATTTTTTCAGAAATGATATCTATTAGATTTTCAGAAATTCCCGGGGGTGCAAAAAAGGTGATACAGATAATAATATCCACCCCATCATCCTCGATCAAGGCATCAAGACTCCCGGAAAACATCCTGTCATCTGCGCTTGCGGTTATGTCCACAGGATTTTCACAAGCTGTAAATGGAAAAGTGGCCTCTTTAATCCGTTTTCGGGTATCTTTGGAAAGTTTTGCCATTTTCAGGGGTACCCGTATATCTCTTTTTTCGATAAAATCCGTACACATCACCCCGTAACCTCCTGCAGCCGTTAAAACAGCCACCCGATTCCCCGGAGCATCTGACAGCATGGAAAGAACCTTGGTGGCATCACAAAACTCTTCATCATCATAAACCCGCTGAATCCCGAATTGTTTTAGAGCGCCACTGATAACATTATCAGAGCCGGCAAGTTTTCCTGTATGTGAACTGACTGCCGAGGCAGCCGTATGCGTCCTTCCGGCCTTTAAAACAACCACAGGTTTTTCCCTGGCCACCTCTTTGGCAGCCGTTAAAAATTGTCTGCCCCTCTCAATATTTTCAAGATAAAATCCCAAACAATTTGTCTTTTCATCCTGGGCAAAATATTGAAGAAAATCAATTTCATCAAGGTCACACTTGTTCCCTAAACCCACAAAAGCACGCATGCCATAGCCGGTATTGGATGCATACCCGAGGGCTTCAACACCCACCGAGCCACTTTGAACAATACAGGCAATCTTGCCTTTTCTGTCAAGGGATCTGTCCCCATGTTCAACAAAGATAGTATCAATATTTTCATCCGGCAAAAATATCCCCAATGAATTGGGGCCAAGGATATTGACATTTTTTTCTCTTGCCAGGTTTGTTAATTTTTCTTCAAGCTCCCTGCCCTTGGAGCCCACCTCGCCAAACCCGCCGGCAACAATGATATAGTTTGGAATCCCTTTTTCAATGCACATTTCCACAGCCTTTACTGCAGCGGTTGCAGAAATGGTGATGATGGCAAGATCAATGTCTTTTGGCAAGGACTGGATATCGGGGATGACCTTATGCCCTTCAATAACAATTTCTTTAGGGTTTACCGGAAACAACCGCCTCCGGGAATCCAATAATCTTCTGAAAACAATACCCCCGACTTTATTTTTAGACTTTGATGCCCCTATCACGGCTATCTTTTTAGGATTTAAAAGCCTTTTCAATAATACAATTTTATCCATTAATTTTGCTATTCCTCCAAAAAGAATCGATCCTTTTTATTGTTCTATATGTATAACATCTATTTATATTTCATGCCTATGAATACCGAAAAGTCCGCCACCCCGGTCAACTCACGCATTGGGTTCGCTAAGGTTTCACTTCCCCACATTCTCACTGGTATAAAAAAAAATATACCAGCATCGGTACTATGTTCCGCTAAGACTTCCATACAGACCCTGCATTCTTGATCCCCCCGGCTTCGGACTCCCGTTTCCGGATTTGTCCTCGGAGTTCATTACAAGCCTGCCGGCTAAGCTTTGGCTTGGTGGGATTTACTCTTAATTCCAGTGCCAAGGCAAGCCTTGCAAGGGAAAAATACTGCTGACACACGAGCTACCCACTAGGTAATATCAACCAATTTTAAAAGATCGTTTTCTATCTTTGTCCCAAGGTTTTGGATTTATCTTGGCACGATGAGCGGCTTGTTAACTGCTGTTTTCACGTATCCATTCAATATAATTTTTGTAGCCAACATAGTTAAAATTTTTAGAATGAGAGTTCATGAATCCATGTAAAAAATTTTAAAGCCAATTAATACAGTTGGAGTTTCAACTAATTCTATAATCAAGAATATGGGGAGACCTATTAAGTAGTTCAAGCAATACTTTAGTAGAACCACTTGGTATCCTTTTCCCTTGTTCCCATTGCCTGACCGAGGATGGACTGACATTTAATAACTGAGCAAATACTGTTTGGCTTAAATGTCTCTTCTCTCTAATTCCTTTTATTTGTGCCGCTGTAATTGCAACTTCAGGGATTTTGATTCCGAGGGCATTAAGATCTTTTTGTGTGAACGAGGAATTGATTCCCGATCTAATCATATCTTGAACAGTTGTTCCAATTGCTTCTTTCATTGATTTTCTCATCCGATGTCCTCCAAATGAAATAAAACTTTTGTTGATATAGCTTTAGCAAGTTGGTTCGAATCTAATGCTAAAAGATCACTTGATAATATCTTAAAATACTGTAATTCGCTTTTGCTAATATTACTTCTTTCATTTTTTTTAAATCCATAAAGAAATATTGCTCTGTCTTCAGCTTTAAAAACAATGAGCGTTCTATAGCTGGAACTTTTCCCGATGTGTTTACTCTTAACTTAACTCGTACTTTGAATAGATGTCCACCTAAATCAACTGTTGACAAGCCTGCTTCTAAATCATTTATAGAATCAAGTAAGCTCTGGTTGCTTAATTTTATCTTTTTGGCCCATTTTTTGAACCATTTAGTTGACAACCTCTTCATAGATTATACTATATCACAGTGTGTTATAGTTTCCAAGGTGTATTTGAAAAATTTCTTAATAGTTTAAATCTTGCGGCAGAAACGTTAAGTTGAGCTGCCGGGGGCTTGATGCCGGCAAACTCTGCATGGTAAAATTTATGTTAAAGCCGAAATTTTTGGGAGCCGCTCAGTAGTCCCCGGTCTGCTCCGGCGTTTTGTTAGCCATTTTAATTTGAAGCTTTACTCTCGCTAAAGTCAGCACGAACTGGTGCTGTATCATAGATGATTTTAAGCTTAGCAAATTTTTTTCTATCTGGTGTGATTTCAAAAATATCTACACACTCAAATTCAACTATTTTCCCGTTTTTAAGCGTCCAGATGTAATGAAAATGTAATGCCACGGAGGAATTTCCGCTAATGGAATCGAAGATATTTAGAAGATAGTCTCTGACCTATTAGTATCAGCGAAAAGGTCGGTGTAAAATGTTGTAGCAGGTATTTCTCCATACAATGGAGAATCAACCGTTGCATTAGGATCAAAAAGCGATAAAACTTTTTCTAAACTACCTTCATTAAGTGCATCAAGATATTGCTTGCAAATTTCTGTGGCCAATTATTTACCTCCAAGTTGGATAATCGAAAGGCTAACAGTGTAAATAAATAGAAATGCTTCTATCTATTGCCTATATACAGTTGACAGTTTTTCTCTCTATTGAGATAATATTATTATAAAAATAGAAAACTTTCTATTGACTTTTCTTTCTTTATCAATACAATATGGAACCATGGAAGTCAATCAAAAATTCAAGCCTGATTCATCATTAAAACTCATGGATCAGGTTCGACAGGTTTTACGCTATCATCATTATGCATACCGGACCGAAGAAACATATTGCAGATGGATTTCTCAATATTTGAAGTTTTTTAATTTAAAGAAACATCCCAAAGAAATGGGGAAAAATGAGATTGAGAAATTTTTAAGCTATCTTACAGTCAAACGTTCGGTATCTGCTGCTACACAAAAACAAGCATTGAATGCTATTATTTTTTTGTATAAACAAGTTTTGGATATTAATATTGATGAAAAAATTGCGCCCGTAAAATCCAGAAATATGAAAAAGCCGCCCGTTGTGATGACCAAGCAGGAGGTAGTCAGAATTTTATCATTTCTGCAAGGTAATAATCTTTTAATGGCACGACTTCTTTACGGTTGCGGATTACGGCTCATGGAGTGTCTACGCCTGAGAATCAAAGATATAGATTTTGGAATAAACAAGATTTATATTTATGCGGCAAAAGGCGGTAAAAACAGGATTGTTCAATTCCCAAAAACTATTCTGGGTGATATTCATTCCTAGGTAGATAAGGTCAAAGAGCTTCACCAAAATGATCTTGCTCAAGGATATGGCAGCGTATATCTCCCCTTGGGATTGGCAAATAAATACAAAAGTTCAGCAAAAGAATTCATGTGGCAATACCTGTTTCCATCCAAAAAAATTTCAATTGATCCAAGAAGCGATATAAAACAACGTCATCACATCCAGCAATCAGGGCTGCAAAAAGCAATAAAAACCGCTGCAAAAAAAGCTGCAATCAATAAACATGTTACCTGCCATACATTTCGTCATTCATTTGCCACCCATATGTTGGAAGATGGTGTCAATATTAGAGTAGTACAGGATCTGATGGGGCATGCAAATGTAAAGACTACAGAAATTTATACCTATGTCATGGAAAAGGATATCAATGCTGTGGTCAGTCCTCTGGATACCTTGCAGGGTTTGGAAGGTGCATAGCTCCGCCTTATCGATGAAGTCATTCCAAATCTTGCCCTTTTTGTTTCATATAGCGGAACACTATCATACAATGTGAATATTTTTTAACTAATAAAAATCATTCATTTCTCTTTTACCTTTTTGATAAATTTATGATACTATACATTCCATTATTTTTTTTGTAGATATCTTTTAATAAAATTCTAATATAAGGAAATTTTATAGCTATGGAAATTAATCATTACGAGTTTGTGTATGGAGAGTTTGGAGAAACCCTGGGAGTGCAGATTAACTTAAGAGGTTCTGACGTCCTTCGCTTCAATAATATCAGCAAAGGCACGGCTTTTACGATTGCTGAAAGAATCAAGCTTAAACTCAGCGGCTTTCTGCCGGCACGGGTAAAAACCATTGAAGATCAGATCAAAACAAGCCTTAAAGTCATTGAAGAAAAAAAGAATGAAATTGAAAAATTTATTTATATCAGAAGCCTTTATGACAGGAATGTGATTCTTGCCCATGCCGTCATTGCAAGCGATGTTACAAAATTTTTGCCCATTATCTATACCCCGACAGTCGGTCTTGCCTGCCAGCAATATTCTGCAATATACCGAAGGGCAAATGGTATCCATTTTTTCCCGGATAATATTGATTATGCAGAATATATTTTGCGTAACTATACGGATCAGGATATCAGGATAGCCGTTGTAACAGACAACCAGGGAATTCTTGGAATTGGCGACCAGGGTGCCGGTGGACTTCCCATCTGCCTTGGAAAACTGATGCTTTACACCCAGGGTGCAGGGATCGCCCCCTGGCACTGTCTTCCCATATCCCTTGATGTGGGAACGGACAATGAAGAATTGTTAAATGATCCAAATTATCTTGGCTGGCGGCACAAACGCCTCACAGGAGAAGAATATTACACATTTCTCGAAAAATTTGTAATTGCTTTTAAAAAGATTTTTCCCCTGGCTTTATGTCAATGGGAAGACTTTTCAAAACAAACAGCTTTTACCATTCGGGATAAATATTATAATGAAGTGATTTCCTTTAATGATGATATCCAGGGAACCGGTTCCGTTGTCCTTGCCGGAATCCTTGCCGCCATGAAAGTAAAAAAAGAAAAAATGACTGATCAGGTTTATCTGGTTCACGGTGCCGGTGCCGGCGGTGTTGGTGTTGCAGACCAGATTCAGACTGAACTTGTGGAACAGGGAATGGGCGAAAAAGAAGCCATAGCCAGAATCTTTACTCTTGATTCAAGAGGGGTTGTCACCTCTGATAGAGACCTTGAACCCTACAAAATAAAATTTTCAAAAGATCCAAAAACACTTGCCTGGCTAAAAACACCGAAAGACAATACACTTCTAAATATTATTAAAAATGAAAAAGTGACGGTATTGATCGGCACCTCGGGACAGCCCGGATGTTTTACAAAAGAAATTGTTGAGGCCGTTGGTGAGAATACCGGCAGACCGGTTATTCTGCCATTGAGCAATCCTACCGTAAAGGCAGAAGCGATTCCCAAAGACGTCTTTGAATGGACAGACGGCAAAGCCCTTGTGGCCACCGGTTCTCCTTTTGATCCCGTCCACCACAATGGCAAAGACCATAGAATCGGTCAAATGAACAATTCATTTGTCTTCCCGGGTGTAGGGCTTGGTGTCGTGGCATCCGGTGCAACTGAAGTCCTGCCGATCTTCTTTTCCGCAGCAGCCCATGCGGTTGCTGAATTTATCAGTGAAGAAGATATTACAAATGGTATCCTGTGTCCCCCTCTGGATCAATTCAGAGAAGTCTCTCTTGAAGTTGCCAAAAGAGTCGGCGCAGAAGCCATTAAAGCCAATATCACCCAGAAGGATTGTGCTTTCTCAAAATTTAAGCACAATAATGATCCTGAACGATTGAACACCCTTGTGGATAAAATGTGCTGGAATCCCAGGTACTATGATCAGGTTTAATATTTATTAAATACCAACAGCCCGTTACCTGTGTCTGGGTGACGGGCTGCAGAATCCTTTATTTTTCCCTGCAAACAGCTTAAATTTTATATTCGGATTTTGGGAAATAAATGGAAAAACAGGTGCCTTTACCTACTTCACTTTCCACTTCAATGGTTCCGTGGTGAGCTTCAACAATACTTTTCACTATGGCAAGGCCGAGACCTGTTCCGTTAATATATCTTGTTGTTTCATTTTTCACGCGGAAAAATCTCTTAAAAATATGTTCCAATTCTTTTTTCTCGATTCCAAATCCGGTATCTGAAACCACAATTTTTGTACAATCACTCTTCTCATCAGCCCATACGGTTATCTGTCCGCCACTTGGGCTATACCGGATTGCATTGGATATTAGATTAGACACCACTTCTTCTATATTTATCCGGTTCCCCATCATGTGAATTTCTTTTTTGGTCTCTTTAACCGTCAACAGAATGGATTTTGCATCTGCCTTATCCCGATAAAACTCAGCCTGGCCTTTTATAAGCGCAATGAGGTCCAGTTCTTCTCTCTCCTGATTAATCAACCCTGATTCAATTTTGGAAAGATCCAGAAGCTCGCCTGAAAGCTTTGTTAAAGATTTGATTCGATCAGAAGTTCTTTGCAGTATCTCTTTTTGTTTTTCTGTCAAATCCCCTGCCAACCCGTCCAGGACAACATTTTACTGCATCAGGATAGAATTCAATGGACTCTTGATTTCATGGGCAACCATGGAAACAAAATTCGATTTTAACTGATCAATCTTTTTTAAGGCCGTGATATCGTTGAAAACAGTAATAGATCCTAAATTCCTGTTAAGGCGGTCCCGAAACGGAATACACCTGACGCCAATGATCATATCCTTGTCTTCTTTTGAAAAGGGCATGGCAATCTCATCGGTAATTTCTGAAAATGTATCCTCTGGCTGCTGAATGGCCTGATCTATCATATCCAGCAACCTGGAATCTTTTATAAATTCAGATACCTTATGCCCGATAACAGAAGTCGTTCTGCAGCCAATCATCTTTAAAAATGCCGGATTTGCCAGGGCAATCTTTTTCTGGTTATCGGTTGTTAAAACACCATTGCTCAAGGTATTGATCATGACCCTCATTCGGGATTTTTCCGTTGCAATATCCTGGAGCGTTCGTATAGATTCAATGGCCTTGGCGATAACAAGTCTTAATTCCGTGGGTGAAAAAGGTTTTGATAAAAAATCAAAGGCCCCTTTTTTCATTGTTTCAATAGAATGCTCAAGGGTTGCATACCCGGTAATAATGATCACCACCGTATCAGGATGATGGGCTTTCACATCAGTCAGAACATCCAAGCCGGACATTCCCGGCATCATTAAATCCAGCAAAATGATATCAAAATGTTTTTCATCAATCATTTCCAACCCTTTGATACCGTTTTCTGCTATCTCAACATCACATCCTTCCTC
>NZ_JAIOSW010000140.1 GCF_021107415.1 Desulfobacula sp. | reverse complement strand
AGCAGGTTGTTATTGTAGATATGGCCGGATTCGGGATCAATGAGTATTTGTTCGGACAGGGCTGCACCGATTCCCATGAATACGCCGCCGTGAACCTGTCCGCCGGCCTGTACAGGATTGAGAATCACCCCTGAATCATGGAGATTGATTATTTTGTTGATTTTTATTTTGCAAAGGGGGATATCCACCTGGATATCAACAAATGTACATCCGAAAACAGGGGCATTGGTGGTGGTTTTGTGGGAAACTTCAGCCGTCAGCTGGCCACCTCTTTCCTTGTGGTAATAACTGTCAAGGGCCAGAGTTTTCATATCCATGACAAAGATCCCGGTATCTGCACAAACAATATTGCCCTGGATAATATCATATGGTTCATCTGGTTTTCCAATCATTAAAGAAACATGGCCCAGTATTTTTTCCTTCAATGATGTGGCAGCCCTGAACACGGCATTACTGATGACATAGGCCTGCCTTGATGCATAGGCGCCGGTGTCAAAGGGAGATACGTCCGTATCCTGTGCCTGGACAACCAAAATTTTTTCACAGGGGATGCCAACGGTCTGTGCAACCATCTGGGCCACAACCGTGTCCGAACCCTGCCCGATTTCAGTGGCGCCCACCTGGACATGGATAGTTCCGTCCTGGTTCAGTACCAGTCTTACACTGGCAATTTCAACACAGACCGGATAGGTTCCCGAAGCATAGCTGAAACATGCCACCCCAAGACCGCGCCGCATCGGCCCGGTTTTATGCTTTTCATATTCTTTCTTTTTTTTGTCCCAGTTCATCAGCTCTTTGCCTTTGAGCAGACATTGGGTTAGACCACAGCTGAGTATTTTTTTCCCTGACATCTGGTCCACATCGCCCTGTTTCACAATATTTTTAAGCCTGAATTCAACAGGGTCCATTCCAATGGCATGGGCAGCATCTTCGGTTGCGCAATCAAGGGCATAGATAACCTGGGGTGATCCATAGGCCCTCATGGCACCAGCAACCGGGAGGTTGGCATATAAAGTTTTTGCATGATACCGGGTGGCCATTCTTGGATACAGATAACTTTTTTTACTGCCGCCTGCTGCGGCAACGGCATGACCATGGGAGGCATAGGCACCGGTTATGGAAATTGCATCCATTTTTCTTGCCTTCATGGTGCCATCTTTCATAAAACCGGTTTTAACATCAAAGTAAAAGGGATGGCGGTTCCGGGTTCCGATCATGCACTCTTCCCGGGACATGTTTATTTGAACCGCCCGGCCGTCAAGTTTCAGGGTGAGAAATGCCACCATGGGTTCAAGGATAACATCCTGCTTGTTTCCAAATCCCCCGCCTATAAACGGTTTGATTACACGCACGCGGCTAAGGGGCATATCAAGGGCTTCCCCCACAATTCTTCTGGCAATATGGGGGATCTGGGTGGAGGAAACAATCACGATTCTGTCAAGATCATCCATATAGGCAAAGGCAATATGGTTTTCGATGTGGCAATGGTGTACCATGGCAGTCTCAAATTTGCTTTCAACTATATAATCCGCTTCTTTCAGGGCTTGATCCACATCACCACCAAATGAATACTGGTGTTCACCCACGATATTGGGAGATCCTTCATGAATCTGCCTTGCATCATCCCTTAAAATATTTTTGGGATAAAGAAGGGGCTTGTATGCTTCATATGAAACTTTGATCAATTTTATGGCCTTATTGGCGATAATTTCATTCTGGGCCACAACAATGGCAATTTCATCACCCATGAACCGGACATTCCGGGTCAAAAGCAACCGGTCTGCCACATCCTTGTGTGTGGGGTCCATGGAAAACGGGTGGCCTGCCGTGGCAAATTTTATTTGGGGAACATCTTCATAGGTTAATACAGCTTCAACGCCGGTTAGTTTTTTTGTCTCTTTCACATGAATCGTTTTTACCCGGCCATGGGCAATACTGCTTCTGACATATTTTGCCACCAGCATATTGGGTCTGTAGAAATCCTGGGTGTATTCTGCCCGGCCGGTTACCTTGGCAACCGCATCAACACGGTTTACCGATTTTCCCACTGCCATGACTGATATGTCTCCTTCTTATTTTTAGGGACAATGCATTTGCCTTATCCCTGATTGCATCTTCATTAAAACCCGTTAACCTGCCCTGGTCAACCACCACTTTTCCGTTGACCAGGGTATAATCGGTGCCATGATTATATCCTGAAAAAATAAGAGCAGCAGCAGGATCAGAGAGGGAACCTGCATATTCCATCCGGTTGATATTAAAAACAGCCAGGTCTGCTGCATAATCCGGTCTTATTTTCCCAACCCGTTCAAAATTTAAAAGTTTGGCACCATTTTGTGTTGCCATTTTCAGAATATCGTCCACGCTCATTGCGGACGCACCATACTTTACCCGGGCAAGAAGCAGTCCGTTTCTGAGTTCACCGAGCATGTCCGAGGAATCGTTAGACGCTGACCCGTCAACCCCCAACGCTACATTTATGCCTTTGGCACGCATATCAGACACCCGGCATATTCCCGATCCAAGCCGCATATTGGAAGTGGGGCAATGGGCAATATGGGTTTGGGTTTCTTTAAGAAGCGTTAATTCATCATCATTAAAAAAAACACCATGGGCATAGGAGACATCTTCCCCGATAAAGGCGCAATCCTCCATGAGTGCAAGAGGTCTTTGGCCGTAAACGCTGACGCAATACTCATTTTCATCGGCTGTTTCCGCAAGATGGGTGTGAAGCCTTACATTGTAGCGCCTTGCAAGGGCCACTGTCTCTTTCATCAGATTTCTGGTCACGGAAAAAGGACTGCAAGGGGCCAGTATGATTTTTTTCATGGATAATTCTCCCGGGTCATGAAACTTGCGGATCACCCGTTCACTGTCCCATAAAATAGTTTCTTCATCCTGAACCACACTGTCAGGCGGCAGCCCGCCGTCTTTTTTGCTGAGGGACATGGACCCCCGTGCGGGAGAAAAACGAAGTCCCAGGATTTGGGCTGCCTTAAACTGGGTGGCCATGATGTCACAATCAATTCCGCGGGGATACAGGTAATGATGATCGGTTGAAAGAGTGCAGCCGGTTTTGAGCAGCTCGCCCATGGCCAGAAGAGAAGAGTAGAACACTGCTTCTTCATCAATATGTTTCCAGATATCATATAAATGGACAAGCCAGTCAAAAAGCTTGGCATTCTGGACAGCAGGCAGGTTTCGGGTCAGGGTCTGGTAAAAATGATGATGGGTATTGACAAGCCCCGGCAGAACCACGTGGTTTGAACAATCAATCACCCTTTGGGCCTCTTCAATAATATTTTTTTCAATTTTTTTTATCTGGTTGCCCTTAATCAGAATATCGGTATTTTCAAGGGGCTCGTCATCAATCCCCGGCCATATATAATAACAGTTTTTTAATAAAACCGATCCCATGTTTTCTCCTGCCCCATGTTTTTTCTTATTTTGGGATGTATCATCTTTTGGTTTATGTTCCAAGATGTCCCTTAAGTGATGTATACAGGAATCCGAGCTGCCTGGCTTCAGTCAGATCGACTTCCCGGTCCTCCCTGGTTCTAAATGTAACGTCCAATACGTCAAAGGTCTGCTTGTCTAATGTTGCAAAAACCCATTGATTCTCATATTCATATGCACTCTCCTGTTCCGTCAATGAGGTCTGGTTCCCCTCATCTCTTTTTAATATTGAGCTGCCTGAAATCATATACCCGCTGGGTTCTTTAAGGAAAGCATCCATTGAAAGATAAAATTTGGGTTTATCCTTGTATGGAGATCCCGAAGAGGGGCAGAAAGTGGTACAATTCCCGCATTCATTGCAGAAATCACCGATATTCACAACCTGATAGGCCTGGTGAATGGCAAAAGTTCCGTTTTTTTTAAAAAAGGGGGTTCCGTTTTTACAAATCGCTTTATATGTTACTCCTTTAAAGGGTTGAACCGAGTATGAAATATTTGCACGGTTGGGGCATACACTTGTACAGATATTGCACAGGGTATCGCAGGAAAGGCACCTTGATGCTTCTGCCCTGGCTGCTTCCCTGGTAAGGGTTTTTGTTACCAGGTCAAAGCTGTCCCGTTTTAAAAGACTGGTTTGTTTTATTTCACATCCCTGGACACGCCTGGCCATTTTTTGTTCAAGGAGTTCAATGTCAGTTTCACAGTTTTCGGTTTCAGGGAAGGGCGTTCCTGAAAGACAAGCATCATTGATGATATTTTGAACCGCGTTCCGGCCGTCTGCAATGGCCTTGATCAGGGTTGACGCCCCGCGCAAGGCATCTCCGCCTGCATAGACATTTTCAATCCCTGTCCGGTATGTTTTAGGATCAACCGCAAGTTTTTGTTCCGGGAAAAAGGGAACCCGGACTTTTTGTCCAATGGCGGAGATGACGGTATCTGCCTTGATCTTAAAAAAAGAACCGTCTATGATGACGGGCTCGGGTCTGCCACTGGAATCGGGTGTACCCGGTTCCATTCTGTAACACCTGATACTGTTCACCCGGCCGTTTTCAGAAAGCACACTTTCAGGGGAGACCATCTGCTCTATTTTGATGCCTTCCTGAATGGCATCTTCAATTTCCTCAATATCTGCAGGCATTTTTTTGATGCTTCTTCTGTAAAGAATGGTGACTTTGCCGTCTCTTCCTGCCAGGCGTTTTGCTGCACGGGAAGCGTCCATGGCAGAGTTGCCCCCGCCGATCACCACAATGTTTTTGCCTGTTTCAACAGGCTTGCCCTGCCTGAGGCCACTTAAAAATTCAAGCTGGTCAAATACGCCTTTTGCGTCAGAACCGGGCACATCCAGTTTATAGGCAATACTTGCACCCACTGCGATATATACGTAATCATAGGTTTGTTTTAAGGTGTTGAACATTTGTTTATCAACAGACCTGCCATACTT
This sequence comes from Desulfobacula sp., assembly GCF_021107415.1. The sequence continues at coordinate 40,470 of NZ_JAIOSW010000140.1, read as the reverse complement.
GACAGTCACACCCAGGCCGATGATCCTGTCAATATCCCTTTGTATGCTGATATCATCAAGCCTGAAACTGGGAATGGCATCCGCCGCCATTCCCCCGGCAAACTTTTTGGCTTCAAACACATCCACTGAGAATCCGTTCATTTTAAGGAAATATGCCGCAGAAAACCCGGAAGGCCCTCCGCCGATGACCGCCGCTTTAAGCTTGTTGTCTTTAAGCGGTTTGAGATCAGGGAGTTCATGGTGATTTTGGGCAATGTATCGTTTTATTTCACGTATTCTCAAGGGGGTGTCATAATTAATCCTGGTGCATTTCCGGGTGCAGGGATGGTCACAGACCATTCCCTGTACACTGGGAAAGGGGTTGGTTTTTAGAATGACCCTTAATGCATCTTCAAACAACCCTTTTGACGTGTAATACATATAAGAGGGAACATCCTGTCCCGCAGGGCAGGTCTCCCGGCATGGCGCATGGATGCAGTCAAATGCAGTGAGTTTTTTTTTGGTTTTTATGGTTGACCAGGGAAAGCTTGTTTTATGGTATGATTCTTGAGTTTGAACTTTTTTTGCATAGTGTTCAAGGTTAAACAGGATGGATTCATTTTGACTTGTTTTTTTACCTGCCTTAATCATAATATAGTCTGAAACAGAACCGGCCCCGCTGCTTTTAAAGGCTTCCCGGGTATTTTTCAGATACTGGGCAATCCTTGTGTATCCCCCTGGTTTTAATATATCAGAACATACGGTAACCGGTTTCAGGCCGCAGGAAAGAAGAGCAGCTAAGTTAAAGCAGTCAGCACCTGCGGAAAATGAAATATCAAGCCCGCCGTTGAACTGCTGTTGCAGCTTATACGCAAGATTGGTGCTGATAACATGAAGCGGCCTGCCACTCATATAAACCATTTTTTCCTTTTCAGGAAGTCTGCCGCGATTTTGGGTCTCCAGGGTGTTGGTCAGCTTGATATTGAATTCAACTTTGGATTTTTCGGCTATTTTCAAAAGGGTTTTAATCAGTTTTATACCGGCATCAAATTTAAGATCATGTTCAAATGCAATGTCCGGTACAATCGTATCAAATCCGAGCTTTTTATTCAGAATATCCCTTAATGGTTCAGGACCCAGAAGGGTTGGGTTCAGCTTTATGGTTGTATGGAGTTTTTTTTGCTCAATAAAATACCGGCCGATTTTTTCAATCTCATCGGGCGGGCAGCCGTGCATGGTGGAGATGGTGATGTTGTCTGAAATAGTCGGGGGGATTTCAAGATCCACAGCTTTCGGGAAAACAGTCCGGGCAATGGCAAGTTTTTCTGAAATCAAACTGCCGGCGTCCGCCATGGTGTCGAGGAATTTCTGGACACCCGGGCTTAAAATACCTTCCAGGTTGTAGCCCACGCTCATGTTGAATAAAAATCCGGGATCAGCGTCACTGCCAAAGTTCAGTTTTTTTTTCAGGATATAAATGGCAATCAGGGCATTGATATACTCATCCATTGATTTTTCCAGTTTTAATTCCTGGGACCATTCACAGTTATAGCCCTCATCTTCCATGTTGATGCAGGGTTTGGTGACAAAAAGTTCATCTTGTATCTGGATTGTTTTAAGTTCAATATACCTGGCACCGGTAAGCCAGGCACAGATAATATTCTGGGAGAGCTGTGTATGGGGACCTGCGGCAACACCCACAGGGGTCTCTAAAACCCGGCCATAACGATTGATCCTGAAAATATCCGAATCAGACGGCTTGAAAAAAAGAGACCTGGGAATTCCAAAAATTTTTCCGGTTTTTTCCTCTCTTTTAATCCAGGTTAACAGGTTTTCCAAAGAAAGGCAGGTAAAGGTATCACTCATAACACCTCCGTCTTATAAATTTTCCAAACCCTGGTTTCCCGGTGAACTGTCCGTCTTTGACAATGACAGATCCCCTGACCATGGTCATGCTCGGCCAGCCGGCAATTTTTATGCCTTCATATGCCGAATAATCAACATTTTCATGGAGTCTGGCTTTTGAAATTTTTTCTTGTTTTCCTGGGTTTATGATGATCAGGTCTGCATCCGATCCTTTGGCAATAATCCCTTTTTCAGGATAAAGGCCCATGATTTTCGCAGGATTTTCAGAAATAATCCTGGAAAATTCGTTTACGCTCATGCCTTTTTCCAGGACTCCTTTTGAAAACATCAGCCCAACCCTTGTTTCCACCCCGGGGCATCCGCCGGGACATTTTGAAAAATCATCTGCTGCCAGAGATTTTTTCAGTTCAAAATCAAAGGGGCAGTGATCTGTTGCCACAACATCTATGGTGTTGTCCAAAAGTCCATGCCAGATGGCATCCTGGTGTTCTTTTTCCCTCAAGGGGGGACTCATGACATATTTAAGCCCTTCCTTATGGGGGAGAGTGTAAAGGGTTTCATCAAGCACCAGATACTGGGGGCATGTTTCAGCAAAGACATTCATTCCGGACTCTTTTGCGTTTAACACATGTCTAAGCCCGTCCCTGGTTGAAAGATGAACAATATACAAAGGAGCATTCCCGGCATTTTTAGCAATGTTGATTACCCTTTTTACAGCCAGACCTTCAGCATGGGGTGGACGGCTTTTTGCGTGGTAAATAGCTTGTTTTTTCCCCTGGTCAATGAATTTTTGCCGAAGGGAGCGGATCAGGGCATCGTCTTCCGCATGAACAGCCACAAGCAAATTGTTTTTTTTTGCAACCTTAAGAACCTTGAAAAGCATCGAGTCTGAAAACATGTAATCATAGGTCATATATGCCTTCATACTGGTAATGCCATGATCTGCAAGGGTCGGGATTTCATTTAAGATTTCATCATCCACGTGCTGAAGAACCGCATGAAAGGAATAGTCAATCACAGCCCTGCCCCTGGCATATTCATGGTATTTTTCTATCTGGTGGAAAAGGGAACACCCCGAAGGACCGAATCCCGGATGATCAACGATCATGGTTGTCCCTCCGAATGCTGCTGCCACAGTACCGGTATAAAAATCATCCTGGGCCACTGCTATGCCGATATCAAGGTTGAAATGGGTGTGTACGTCAATACCGCCGGGAAGAATATATCCTCCCCCGGCATCCACAACATCTGCATTGGCATCAATTATGGTCTTGCCGAAATCAGATATGGTTTCGCCGACCACCAGAAGATCTCCCTGAACAATACCATCCGGAGTAACAATCCTACCGTTTTTCAAAAGTATTTTTTTTAAATTATTTTTCATCTGCAAACCCGTTACGATAGTTTTTTCCACAGCCTGTTTCCCATTTCTTTTGCAGACTGGAGAATATCTTGTTCACTGGCTGTGATAAGTTTCTTGTTTTTCACGATCAGGCGGCCCGAAGAGATGACACTGTCCACATGGGATGATTCAATGCCGAATAAAAAGTGCCCTGAAAAATTATCCTGATTCATGTGGGTGGGGGTGTTGTAGTCAAGTATTACAAGATTATTGTCAGCGTCACCCTTGTAATGGCCTTTTTTTATATATCTATGGATATTTCTAAACCTTTTATAAATTTCAGGAAAACCAATGCCTTCTGTTCCCTGTCCCACAAAAAATGCCGCCTTGGCGCTTCTAAGCATATCTGAATGCATACCGTCCGTGCCCAGCATAATATTTGACCCGCAGGCCGAATAATTCCCCAGTCCTACATTGTTGTTCAGATTGCTTTCAGTGTTTTGAACCACCCAGGCCTTAGAATCTCTTAAAAGGCTTTTTTCATTATTATCAAGATGAATACAATGCCCCAGTATGGAGCCTGGAAGATCAAGGGCACCTGCATCAAAAAGGCGCTGCATCACTCTTTTGCCATGATGTTTCAAACAGTGTTCCTGATCAGCCATGTCCTCTGCAACATGGATGTGGATACCGGTAGTAAATTTTTTGGCAAGGGCAATTGCTTTTTCAAGAAGATCATTGCCCACGGTAAAGGATGCATGAAGACTAACATGCCCCTGGTTGCCGGCTTTGAGAAAATTTTTGGTTTCATCAAGCCCGGCATCTCTTACTTTTTCACCGTCACGGTCGGACATTTCATAACAAAGCAGGTGAGAAATTCCAATGGTGTCAAAGGCTTCTTTAATTACAAAAAGAGAATCCTCCACGGCAAAAGGGGAGGAATGGTGATCAATGACAAAGGTGACACCGTTTTTAGCACAGAAAAGAGCCGATGCAAGGGCGCTTGCCTTTATCATTTCAAGGTCCAGATTTTTATCCAGATTCCACCAGATATAGCTTAAAATATCAACAAAATTCCGGGGTGTTTTGGCCGGGGCAGGCATTCCCCTTGCCAGTGTTGAATAGATATGATGATGGCCGCATCCAAAGGATTTAGTCACAAACCTGCCCTTTGCATCAAGGATGTTTGACAAATTTTTGGGTGCAAGGGCATCAATGGAGGGGATAAGTCTGATTCCCCCGTAAGGTCCGCTTTCCACCGCCATATCTGTTTTTGTGAATCTTAAACTCTGCCAGTCAATAAAGGTTGCATTTTTAATATAAAGGGTCATTATTTTATCCTTTGTCCCACCGGCAGTTCATACCGTCTTTTTTTATCAAACTGGAAAAGGGCATTGACGGCCGCAGGAGCGGTGGGAACCAGTCCTATTTCTCCCACACCCTTGGCACCCATGGGCCCACCCGGATCTTTGACCTCAACCACCTTGACAATGATTTCAGGCATTGATTTGATTTTAGGGACTCCGAGCTTTGCCATTTTGGAAGACACCAGTCTGCCGTTGTCCAGCGCCAGTTTTTCAGTAAATGCATACCCCAGCCCCATCATCACAGCCCCTTGAACCTGGCCTTCAAAAAGCGCAGGATTGATGACCCGGCCGGCATCATGAGCGGCAACAACTTTTTCAACACAGCCTTTTTCATCCAAAATGACAACCTGGGCAGCATAGCCATAGGCAAAATGGGTCTGGGGGTTTTCAACATTGTTGCCGGGCCGGGTTGTCCAGTCGCAAAACCATCTTCCTTTGAATTTTTTGCCCACAAGGTCTTTGAGTTCACATTTTGCAAGTTCGGTTTTCAGTTTGTTTGCAGCCATGATCAAAGAATTTCCCAGCAAAAAGGTTCCCCGGCTGGCAGTTGTGGTCCCGCCGATCACTTCGGAATCCGTACTGGATACGACATCAATCCGGACATCTTTAAGCCCTGCCACATCATAGAGGATCTGTTTTGCTATGGTATCAACCCCCTGGCCCATTTCCGTCCACCCATGATGAAGGATCACTTTTTTATCCGAGATGATCTCAATGACGGCTTCGCTCTCATCCACCAGGCCGTTGCCGAAACCGATATTTTTTATGGCAATGGCAATGCCGGCATACTTTGCATTGTAAAATTCCTCTTTTACGGCAAGAAGGGTTTCCTTAAGTCCGACACCATCACCCAGCACCTGGCCGGTGGTCGTCATTGATCCTTTTTCCAGGGCATTGTCAAATCTGAACTGCCAGGGGTCAAATCCACCTTTCCCGCAAAGTTCGTCCACAATGCATTCCATTGCAAATGTCACCTGATTAACACCAAACCCCCGCATGGCACCGGAAGGAAGGTTGTTTGTATAAACTGCCTTTGAAATAACATCCACTACGGGCACATGAAAGCCACCGGCTGCATGGCCGGCGGCACGGTTTAATACTTCCCCGCCAAGGGAAGCATAGGCGCCGGTATCTCCGATGATATCTGCAAAAAGAGCGGTCAGTTTCCCTTTTCTGTCGCACCCGAGTTTATAATTCATGATAAACGGGTGGCGTTTTACATGCATTCTGATGGACTCTTCCCTGGAAAGCCTTAACTTTATGATTTGGTTGAGGTGAAAACTAAAAAGGGCGGCATGGCCCTGGACGGTCAGGTCTTCTTTGCCGCCGAATGCACCGCCGCAGGGAACAAGGGTTGCGATCACCCGCTCCTTGGGAATCCCCAGGAGTTTTGAAATGGAATGTCTGTCTTCATAGATTCCCTGGCTCTGGGTGTAGATCTGGATGCCGTCTTTTCCATGGGGCTTTGCAATGGCGGCTTCAGTTTCCAAAAAAGCATGTTCCACAAGCTGGGTCCTGTATTGGGCTGAAACCGTAAAAGCAGATGATTCAAATGCATCATCAATATTACCGCCCCTGCTGAATTGGGTGATGGCCAGCAGATTGCCTTTTTCATGGACTTTAATTTTATCCGTAAGTGCTTCAACAGGGTCTGTAACCGGTTCCAGGACCTCATATTCGACCTCAATAAGGTTGCAGGCTCTTCTGGCCGTCTTTTCATCTTCAGCCACTACACCGGCAAGCACATCACCGATGTATCTTGTGGTTTCCCCTTCCTGCACCATCAAGGGCCAGTCCTGGTGGATGGCGCCGGTCATTTTTTCTCCGGGAATGTCTTCTGCCGTAAAGACCCTTACCACACCCGGCAGTTTTGCAGCTTTTCGGGTATGAATACAAAGCACTTTTGCTCTTGGGTGATTACTGAATCTCAAGGCACTGAACAGCATGCCGGGAAATTTCATGTCATCTATGAAGTTGCGCCGGCCCAGCGCAGTAAGGTATGCATCATGCTTCGCCCTGCTTTGGCCCACACCTGCGTTTTCTAAAAGTTCGATCTTTTTTTTACTCTTAAGTGATTCTGCAGCAAGAATAACCGCATCAATTATTTTGGTGTAACCCGTACACCGGCAAAGATTGGCGCTAAAGGCTTTTTTTATTTCCTCCCGGCTGGGAGAGGCATTCTGCTCCAGAAGAATTTTTGCCCGGGAAAGAAAACCCGGGGTGCAGAATCCACATTGAACAGCTCCTTTTTTTACAAATGCTTTTGCCAGGGTATCCTTCAGGACAGGATCAAACCCCTCTATGGTAACGATATCGGCACCATCTAATTTTTTCATGGGTGTTCTGCATGAAAGTGCGGGTTTACCGTTTATTTCAAGAAGGCATGCGCCGCATGCGCCCTGGCCGGAGCATCCGTTTTTTACAGATACGATGTTCATCTCTTCCCTCAGCCAGGTCAAAAGAGACAGCTCCTTGCTGCCTTTGAAAGAGATGGGTGTTTGGTTCAATGTAAATTTTATCATGGCTCAATCCTGAATGGTTTTCGGTTCAGTCTGTAAATAAAGAAGTTACCTTGAAATTCTCCACATCTATCAGCCCAAGATCTGTTACTTTTAATTTGGGAATGGCTGAAAGGCATAAAAAAGATAAAATCATGAAAGGCGAGTCATGTGTTCCGCCCAGAGTTTTAACTTTTTGTTTCAAATTTTTCAAATCTGCTGCGATTTTTTCAAATTTTTTTGTGGATAACAGACCTGCAATGGGCAACGGCAATTGGGCCACCAATTGACCATCGTTGATCACAACAAGCCCGCCTTTTAATTTTTTTATCCGTTGAAAAGCCGCAAACATATCTGCATCATTGGTTCCGACAATCACAATATTATGGGAATCATGGGCCACGGTTGAACCGATTGCACCCTGTTTCAGTCCGAATCCCCTTACAAAAGCCTTGCCGATCCGGCCGGTGGCTTTATGTCTTTCTATCACCACAATTTTAAGGATATCATCGGTAATGTTCGACTCAACAAATCCGTTTTTAATATTTGCTTTTGTAATGAATTCATCCGTCACGATCTGATTAGGCAGAATATCAATAACACGGATTTTATCCCCTTTTGCCTGAATCTTTAATTGTTCCAGGCTTACATCATCCGGATTCATTGCAGATCTCACTGTTGGCGGTATGTTACCGGGAAACCGGATCAATTTTTTATTTTTAAAAACCGGAATCCCTTTTTTATATACGGATTCAATTTTTACATTTTTATAATCGGAAAGAAGAACAAAATCAGCCCAGTATCTCGGTTTTATGGCACCAACATTTTTAAGCCTGTAATGATTTGCAGTGTTTATGGTGGCAATCTGATATGCGGTAATAGGGTCCAGCCCCAATGAAATGGCTTTTCTCAGTGAATGGTCGATATGGCCTTCTTCCAGCAGATCATCCGGATGTTTATCATCTGTGGCAAAGGAAAAATGCCATGAATTTTTTTTGGTAACAATCTTGATTAACTCTGCCAGATTGCGTTCTGAAGTCCCCTCCCTGATTAAAATATGCATACCCTTGCGCAGTTTCTCTTTTGCTTCTTTAGCTGTAGTTGATTCATGATCGCTGTCAATATTGGAAAACACATAAGCGTTTAAGCTTTTTCCATTGACACCGGGTGCGTGTCCATCCACTTTTTTCCATTTGGCGACGGCAATGCGTTGATGGACTTCTTCCTCACCTTTGATCACAGCAGGGAAATTCATTATTTCACCGATCCCGGCAACACATTCTTCCTGAATCATACAATACAGCTCCCTGTGTGTGATTGAGGAACCCGATGTTTCAAGCGGTGTGGCCGGTACACAGGAAGGGAGCATGACAAACACATCCAGAGGTATCTGGCTGATGCTGTGCAGAACATAACGGATTCCATCCAATCCGAGCACATTGGCTATTTCATGGGGATCTATAACAACAGCGGTACTCCCCCTTTGAAGTACTGCCCGGGAAAATTCAGGTAATGTAAGCATGGTACTTTCAAAATGGATATGTCCGTCAATAAAACCCGGGGACATGAAAAGGCCGTCCGCATCAATGACCTCATTTGCCTCATAATCACCGAACCCAATAAACCTTCCGTCAATGACAGCAACATTTCCTTTATGGATTTCACCGGACAGCACATTGATGATCTGTGCATTTTTAACCAACAGATCTGCTTTGATCTCACCCCTGACTGCAGCCAGTTTTAGTAAAAAGTTTCTCATACACGTTCTCCGTGATTCGTCTGAAATTTTTTATTCATAATAACAGGCATCCATCATCGATAAAACAATTTTCTTTAACCTCATTGGTCAGTTGGTCATTTTTATGTGCTTGACAAGCGTAAAGTTTTGTGAGTAAGTGTTACTTACCAATTTTTATACTGAGTTTGATACCCGGCTGTTTTGATAAGCAATATTATTTTTAAAAAAGGGTACTATGAAGCACAAAAGAAAAACCAACCCTCCCGGCAGAATAAAAATCATGAAATCTTTTTCCCTCCTTATGGCTCAAAAAGATTTTCATTCCATTACCACAGCACAAATCGCCAGGAATGCAAAAGTAACCGAAGGACTGATTTACAAATATTTTAAAGATAAGAAAGCGCTTTTATACCAGGTATTAAAGGAACATTTTTTTGAGTTCCAGTCAAAAATTGAGAGCAGGATAGCCAATGAAAAAACCTGTATTAGACAGCTTGAAGTCATTATTTTTTCAAGTCTTGAAAGTTATGCGGATAACAGGATTTTTTCAAAAATTCTCCTGCTTGAGGTGCGCAATTCTTCAGATTTTTTTGATTCTTGTGCCTATGAAATGGTTCGTAAATATTCCCGGACCATCCTTGAGATCATTGAGAAGGGCATAAAAAACGGGGAACTCAAACAGGATATTGATGCCTTTACATTACGAAAAGTGATATTGGGGGCCATTGAGCATGCCTGTCTCGGGGAAATTATTTTTGGCAAAGAACTTGATATTAACGAGGTATCAACCGGTATTGCAAATATTGTACTCAACGGAGCAAAAGCATAAATGAAACTGACAGATGTTCAAAAACTGATCAATGCAAGATTACTATCACCTTTAAAATTTTTGCCTGAAGATGAGGCAAAAGAAATATTTAAATTGTTTCATATTCCTGTTGTGGAAGAAAAGAAAGAAACAGATGTGAATCGCATCCTGGATACCTGTCAAAAAACAGGTTTTCCCATGGTGTTAAAAGGCATTGGCGCAAATATTCTACATAAAACAGAATCAGGCCTTGTGCGTGTTGGATTGAACAGCGAGGACCAGGTGCTTGATGCTGTTAAGGAAATGAAAAATTCTGCAAAAGATGATATCGAGGCTTTTCTCATACAACCTGTGGTATCAGGGAAAAGAGAATTTGTTGCCGGCATGTTCAAAGATCCCCAGTTTGGCCCGGTCATTGTATTTGGCCTGGGGGGGATATTGACCGAAGCCTTAAAAGATATTGCCTTTAAAATCGCCCCGTTAAATGATGCTGACATGGAGGATATGTTTGAACAATTATCTTCAAAAAAGCTTTTAAATGACTTCAGGGGTGAAAAAGCAGTAGATAAACAAGCTGTAAAAACGATTCTCAAAGGACTGTCGGATATGGCCCTGGCATATCCGGATATCAAAGAAATTGATATCAACCCTCTGATTATTCAGCCTGACGGATCCCCTGTTGCCGTGGACGGCCTGATTATATTAGAAAAGATGAGAGAAGAAAACCACAAGGCCTATGATATTGACTTGAAAAACCTTGCTTCCTGTTATTATCCAAAATCCATTGCCTTTATCGGGGCATCGGCCACTCCCGGAAAATGGGGGCATATGCTGTTAACCAATACCTTGTCCAGAGATTTTAAGGGAAAGGTTTATCTGGTAAATCCCAAGGGGGGCAAGATTACCGGTCGGCAGGTGTATAAATCCGTTCTGGAGATTGAAGCGGATGTTGAACTGGCGGTGGTGACCATACCGGCAAATAAAGTGATTGATCTGATACCGGATTTAACAAAGAAACAGGTTAAAGGGATTTTGTTAATCACTTCAGGTTTCAGGGAAGTGGGCGAAGAAGGAGCAAAATTAGAGGAAAAACTGGTGAAAGCGGCCTATGATGCCGGGATATTGATCTTTGGACCCAATACCATGGGGGTATGCAATCCCCACATTGATTTTTATTGTTGCGCTGCCCATGCATACCCGATACCAGGTTCTACCGCCCTTGTATGCCAGTCAGGGAATATGGGAACCCAGATCCTGGCCTTTGCCGAGCAGCAGGATATTGGTATTAGGGCGTTTTCAGGCTCGGGAAATGAAGCCATGGTTACGATTGAAGATTATATGGAAGCATTTGAGGTTGATAACCTGACAAGAACGGTGGTACTTTATATTGAGAGTATAAAAGACGGGTCAAGGTTTTTCAAAAGTGCGGCAAGGGTATCCATGAAAAAACCTGTAGTGGTGTTAAAGGGCGGCAGGACCAGCATGGGTGAAAGGGCAGCTTCCAGCCATACCGGGGCCATGGCATCGGATACAAAAGTATTTGATGCTGTCTGCAGGCAGGCCGGTATTATCCAGGTGGATCAACCCATGGAACTTCTGGATCTGTCTGCCGTATTTTCATCCCTGCCCCTGCCAAAGGGAAATCGGGTGGCCATCATGACCCTTGGGGGTGGCTGGGGAGTGATCACAACAGATCTTTGCGCGGAACACGGACTTGAGGTGCCAAAGCTTTCCCGGGATATTATTGAGCGGCTCAACAAGATTCTGCCGCCATTCTGGAGCCATGGAAACCCTGTTGATATTGTGGGAGAAAATGATCCTCACATTCCCAAAACCTGTTTGGAAGAGCTGCTTAAATGGGACGGGTGCGATGCGGTCATTCATCTGGGTATCCATGGAAAAAGGGTTCTGATCAACAGCATGATTGAATCGGTATGCAAAACAGATCCGGATATTGACAAGGCACAGGCACAATTATTTAAGGATTCGATCCTGCAATTTGAAGAGGATTATACCCAATATGTGATCAAATTAACTCAAGAATATAAAAAACCGGTTCTGGGCGTAAGTCTTTTAACCGATGAAATCAGCAAAACTCTTTACAGGCGGCAAGGGTATGAATATAAGAGTGTGTTCTTCCCCTCCCCTGAAAGAGCGGTTAAAGCACTTTGGGGAATGTGCCAGTATAATGATTGGCGACAAAGCCACTCGTAAGGAGCCTTGTAACTTGGGCGGTTTTATTTTAGTATTGCAAATATATTTTATAATGATATCCGTGTAATGAATATTAATCATAAACTATAGGAGAAAAAGAAAATGCAACCCAGAGTAACAACATCAACACTGATTAAAATGAAGCAGGAAGGGCGAAAGATAACTGCCCTAACAGCATATGACTATCCTTTTGCCAGTATGCTGGATCAGGCAGGAATTGAAATTATTCTGGTGGGTGATTCTCTTGGTATGGTGGTCCAGGGAAAAGAAAATACACTTCCGGTTACCATGGATGAATCGATTTACCATACCTCCATGGTATCAAGAGCCTGCGCCTACTCTATGGTTATCGGTGATATGCCGTTTATGTCCTACCAGGGATCCCTTGATAAGGCCCTTGAAAATGCAGGACGGTTCTTAAAGGAAGCAGGGGCATCTGCGGTAAAACTTGAAGGTGGAGCAGATGTCTGCCCTGTTATTAATACCCTGGCAAAGGCGGGTATTCCTGTCCAGGCTCATATTGGTTTAACCCCTCAGTCTGTCCATCAAATGGGCGGGTTTAAAGTTCAAAGGGATGAAGACAGGCTTTTAAAAGATGCCAGAGATGTCCAGGCAGCCGGTGCTTTTTCTGTCGTGCTGGAAGGAATCCCTTCAGCGATTGCAGCAAAGATTACAAAAGAATTACAAATTTCTACCATTGGTATTGGTGCAGGTGTTGAATGTGATGGGCAGATCCTTGTGCTTCATGACATGCTGGGAATCAATGATCGTTTTTTGCCCAAGTTTGTAAAAAAATATGCAGATATTGCAGGGGTTGCTAAACAGGGCCTTGAACACTACATCAAAGAAGTGAGGGGCAGGGAATTTCCCTCAAAAGAATATGAATACAAATAAGAAAAGCCTGGAGTTCTGTGTTATCGGGTGTGGAAGATTGGGGATAAATCTTGCTGTATTTCTTTCAAAGCAGGGGTTTATTCCAAAAGCCTTTTCAAGCAAAAGTCGTGATTCCGCTCAAAAAGCATTTGAATTTACAGGCATGGGGCAGGTGCATGAAAATCTTGTGGATGCTGTAAAGACCTGTGACCTTGTCTTTATTACAACGCCGGATACCATTATTGAACCCGTGTGTGAAAAGATAGCTAAAGAAAATGGGTTTAATAGTGATTCTTTTGTTTACCACCTGTCCGGTGCCTTGTCTTCAGACATCCTCAGGTCAGCCAAAAAAATGGGTGCAAGCACAGGTTCCATTCATCCGCTGCAGGCCTTTGCTCCCTATGAACAAGGACAGGAATCTCCGTTTAAAGGCATTAATATGTCTATTGAAGGGGATGCTGACGCCACTGAATTTGGAAAAGAAATTGTTAATGCATTAAGGGCCAATTCATTTACTATTCCGACCCATGCAAAGACCGTGTACCATGCATCTGCTGTGGTGGCATCAAACTATCTGGTGACCCTGGAGCATTTTGCCCTGGAACTGCTCAAAGAAGCAGACCTGTCCGAACAAGATGCTTATGAGATTTTAGAGCCGCTCATCATGGGGACTTTGAACAATATCAAGGCCAGGGGCTGTACCAATGCCCTCACAGGCCCTGTGGCCCGTGGAGATAATGAAATCGTTTCCAGGCATCTTTTGGACATTGATAAAAAATTGCCGCAATTTTCAAAGCTCTACCGGATGCTGGGACAATACACCCTTGATATTGCCGGCCGCAGAGGTGAAATCAGTGATGATGCCCAACAAAAGCTTGCCGGATTGTTTGAATTATAAGCAGGGTTAAATTTTAAACAAGTTTAATTGCTTTTTTTCTGCATTAAGCTGTTTGTTGGCTTCTTCAAGCTTTGTTTTGCTTGATATGACGGCTGTTCCTTTTTGCGCATCCTTAATGGTGAAATACTTTTTGGCAATGGTTTGGATTCTTTTTTTATCAAGTCGTAATAATGAATCCTTGAAGTGTTGGCGAATGTCATCGTCAAGTTTTGTGATATCTCTGTAAAAGGCCTTCATGGCGGAAGGTCCGGGAGTTTCAGGTTTGTCGATTTCTGAGCAAACCTGTAAAATAGCTTCTTTGACATCGGTTTGGGAATAGTCGCCATTGATAATAAAATCACAGGCCTTTTTATATACATCCAGAGTCCTTGCAATGTGGGGATCCCTGTATGATCCGAATGAAAAAATTCCCTCTTCAGTGTTATAAATGGCAAACCCGCCGTAGGCTCCGCCTTTTTCCCTGATTTCACGGTGAAGGAAGAGTGATCTTAAGATCTTACTGATGACTGCAAGCCCGGGGGAGTCTTCATGGGTAATCCGAACAGTTTTAAAGGATTGGCCCACAAAAGAGACAGATGTGTTGGTATACCAGCCGTCATAGGGCAAATCTTCTTTAAAGGATATATCCGGTGTAAAAAAAGCCGATGGTAAAGAAGATTGTTGAGAATCATTTAAAAGATCATCATGGATGGACTTAAATAGTTTGTCTGCGCGTATGATAGAACCTGAACCACCAATTACAGCAGGTTTGAAATTTCCCTTTTTTAACACGGATTGAGCCATTCTGATCAAGTTTTTTGAAAGGGTTTCAAGGACTTTGTTTTTATTATCACTTGTATTAAATTGTTCGGTAATCTCTTTGATGAGTTGATACTGGGCAATACCATGCCAGAGCTCATTAATATACGAGGCTTTTGAAAGATGCCTGGAGGCAAGGGAGATGGCATACCTGTGACCGGTTGAAACAATGGAGGCTTCCATTCCGGCCCGGTATTGCAGCAAAAGGCTTTTCAGCCTGTCAAAATCCTGGAAGCTGTAGTCTTCAATAAACTCTTTTATCAAATCAAACAGTTTTTCAACATTCCTGTCCAGGGCTTTTCCCTGGACGGCAAGAAATGAGTGGGGCGCAGCTTCTTTTGAAAAATAAGATCCTGAAAATGCTGAGATAGATACCCCTCCGGTATAAAGATCCATGAGTTCTGCTATTTTGTCATAGGAATTTTTCTTTGTGCCGCTGTTGGTAAAAGATTGGCAGAAAAATGGGACAAGGGAAAAAAGATCGGGTGGGATACTACCGGCACCTACGGGACAGGTAAAATAGAATATGCCGGATGTGGCCTTATCATAGCAGGTGGAAAACCTGACATTTTTAATCGTATCGGGTTTTATAATTTCAATTTCGGAAGGCACGTCAGCAAGATCCAGAGTTGGCAGGACCGAGACATCTTCTTCTTTTTCCTGGAGTGCTTCAAGGGTTTCAGCGTCTTTTTTGATCTGTTCAAGGTCTTGCTCTGTCATTTGTTTTAAAAGAGTTATAAGTTCCTTTTTCGTCTCTTCAATCTCTTTTTGTTCAAGACCAGTATCCGGTTCAAGGGTGAAAAGAACCCTGTGAGGATTTTCAAGGAAATATTGTCTTAACTTGTTTTCAAGAAACCCGCCTTTTTTTATGTTTTCTTTTAGCTTGTCCAGGTCATCATCAATATTAATGCAGGAAACCGGATCTCCATCATGGATAACAGTACTGGCAAAGGAGAGGAGTAATTTTATGCCGAAGGGGTAAGGGGTATTGGTAATTTCTTTTCTGTGAAATTCAATCTGATGGATGGCCGAGTCGATGAGGCTTTGCTCAATCCCTTTGTCTGCAATCTCGTGAATGGTTGAAAAAATAATATCTTCCACCTTTTGTACACAATCTTTGGAGATGTCCTTTAATCCGCAGGCAAACAGGGTATCCCGGTTATCCGGATCAAATCCGGTTGAATCTGAAAGGGCAGATCCCAGGGTTGACTCGATCAGGGCCTTTCTCAGGGGTGAAGCTGCGTTACCCAGAAGAATCTGTTCCAAAACGGTGAGGACAAGGATTTCAAAGGAATCTTTGATATCACAGGTCAGCCAGGCCACACAAGCCTGGTATTTTTTTGATATGTCTTGCTGATCAGAGTAAGCATAGGCTTGGGTTGTTTGTTTTGGAGTGTCCCACCGGGGTTGGGATGGGACTTTTGAATTTATATCCAGCAGGTCAAATTGATTGAGTACTTTTTCATTGATGAATGAAAGGGTTTTTTCCAATGGTAAATTGCCATAGGTGTAAAAATATGAATTAGACGGATGATAGTACCTGGTATGGAAATCTTTAAGATTTTCCCAGGTGAGCTTCGGGATCTGGGAGGGTTCACCGCCTGAGTTATTTCGATAGGTCGTATCCGGGTAGAGGGCACAAAGCAGGGATCTTCCCATCACCTGACCGGGTGAAGACATGGCACCTTTCATTTCATTATAGACAACACCTTTGTATTCAAGTTCAACAGTCTTGTCTTTATTTTCAAGGATTTCCACGCGATGGCCTTCCTGCTTAAAGCTTAGCTCATCAATTTTTGGAAAAAAGGCGGCATCAAGATACACATCCATCAGGTTGTAATAATCTTTTTGATTCTGGGTGGAAAAAGGATACATAGTCCAGTCAGACGCGGTAAATGCATTCATAAATGTAGACAGGCTTCTTTTGATCATGGAAAAAAACGGATCACGGACATTGAATTTTTTTGACCCGCACAATACTGTATGCTCAAGAATATGGGCCACACCGGAAGAATCTGTGGGAACCGTTCTGAAAAATACACCAAAGGTATTTTCCTTATCCTTATTTAAGATATGGATGTGCTTTGTCTTTGTTTTTATGTGCTCAAGTTGAACCATTATCGAATCAATGGTTTCAAGCTGTGTAATTTCTTTTATGATATATCCGCAAAGTTCCCGGCCCTGTTTAAGTACAACGTTCTCCATTTTGTTTGTTTTTCCTTTTACTTGTGACCTTTATGGTTATGTGTGACCTTTAGGTTAAGCTTTTTTGTAGATGCCACGTTTTACCCGTTTGATCCTTTTTATCTTATCCAGTCTGAATATGATATTTCTCAGTTTTTTGTCATTAAACCCGGTGGCAGCCCTAAGTGTTTTAAAATTTGTGCCTTTAGGGTGATTTGCAATCACAGCGAGAAAAATAGAAGAAGCACTTTTCCGTCTAATGGTTGGTTTTGCTCTCTTTTTTTTAGCTGTCGGTTGTTTCTGATAAAGCAATTGTTCCAGCTTGTCAAGTCTGCCATGTAAAGAAATAATGTCTTCTTTTGTTGGAATCTCCAGCCTGTTTAACAGCATTTTTATGAAGCCTTCCCAATTAGCCCCATATTCCGATTTTTCTACCATGATAAGCCTCCCAAAGAAAAGGGTTATTGTTGACATGTAACGGTATAAAAATTAAAGAGAAACAAAGTTTATAGTACTAGTAAAAACAGCTTTGACTTGTATTGCTTATTGAATCTAATTTTTTATTGCAGTATATAATAGTAACTACTTGCAGGGGTAAACAAAGTCAAGTAGTAATTTTGTTGAGGTTTGTTTAAGAAAGTAATGTTTGGAAAAACCAGATAAGAAACAAAGGGTTATCACATGATACATCCCGGACAATTGTTAAGACAAAGAGACTTGTATGCCGGCAAAGAACTGGGGCAAAATTTTCTTTCAAATCCAGGAACGGCAAAAATGATTGTTGAAAAAATCGGAATATCAATAGATAGTCGGGTGTTGGAAATTGGGTCCGGCCTGGGTGCCCTTACCGTCCCTATCGCACAGATAGCATCCCATGTGATGGCTGTTGAAAAGGATTCCCGTCTGATTCCCCTTTTAGAGCAAGTGCTTGATAATGAAAATATAAAAAATGTAGAGATCATCAATAAGGATATTTTCAAAGTTGATTTAAAAGAGATGGCCAAAGACAAAAAGCTTGTGGTCATAGGAAATCTTCCTTATAATATTTCGTCACAAATTCTGTTCAGACTGGTTGAAGAAAGAAGCTGTATTGAAAAGGCATTTTTAATGTTTCAAAAAGAACTGGCAAAAAGAATTATTGCATCTCCGGGTGGAAGAGATTATTCAAGACTGTCCGCCGTGGTTCAATATGCAGCAGATGTATGCTTTGTTGCCCAAATCGGGCCATCATCTTTTTTCCCAAAACCAGATGTGGACTCTACCATTTTAAGATTTAATTTTTTTGAAACCAAAGGGTTTAATCAAGAACAGGAAAAGGTATTGTTTAATGTGATTAAGGCGGCTTTTTCAAAGCGGAGAAAAACATTGAAAAATTCAATGACAGGTGGCGAGTTTGAGTTTAAAAAACATTTTGTTGTTCATGCATTGGAATTAGCCGGGATAGATGCCGAAAGAAGGGCGGAAACACTGACGGTGGAGGAATTTAAATCTCTTGCACGGGCAGTATGGGAGACAAGCTGAAAGGATTTGAAGATGAATACAAGGATTTCCATTGATAATCTGATAGAAATTGTCAGAACCGGCGGAAAAATAAAGACTGGTGTGGATATCTATAATAAAAAGAGTACCTTACTTTTGGATAAGGATGTTCTTGTAGAGAAAGTCAAGATTCTTGAAATCATTAAAGACAACGGCATTAACTCGGTCCCGGTCAATGCCGCTTTTAATGGTGGTCTATGGGATGGTGACGGCAATTTGATTAATGTAAATACGGATGGATTGGTGGATTTTAAAGATCCTGATACACGGACAATAGCAGAACCTGTGATTGAATCGTCAAAAAGTGATACTGTCTTTCCGGATATCGCCACCAATGAGATTGAGATGAAGCTGCTGGAAATTGAAGAAATAAAGAAACAGGCAGCCATAAAGTATACTGATGCGAAAAAGAGCATTAAAAAGGTTTTAACCGATATAAAAGATACCGGTGGTGAATTTGATTATGATGAAGTGCAGGCCAATGTCTCCGAGCTGGTCAGTTTTCTGGTTGTTGCGGATAATCCTTTTTCCTATTTGACCCAGGAAATATTTTCATATGATGAATATTTGTATAATCACTCCATAAATGTCTGCGCCATAGGAACAGCAGTCTTAAACCAGTTTAATACGCATTTTTCAGGGGTTGTTGATGATTTGCTTAAAGCCAAGACCTCTGATATTTTTAATCCCTTTGAAAAAGATGGAAAGAACAAAAAACAGATAAATTCATTTACCTGTTATTATTCTGATGAACTCATTGATATTTCCCTTGGTTTTTTCCTTCATGATATGGGGAAAATTATTGTTCCAGATGAAATATTAAATAAAGAAGGCCGGTTGACGGAAACTGAATTTGATGAAGTAAAAAAGCATTCTTATGAACATGGCGTTAACCTTTTGGATAAAAATCATATTAAAAATTCTGTGATCAGAAGTATTGTTAACTATCACCATGCCCCGCTTTATGACGGAGAAGAAAGATGTTATCCCATTGATAAAAAATATACGCAGATTCCGCTTTATACAAAAATTTGCAAGCTGGCGGATATCTATGATGCCATGACATCCAAAAGATGTTATAAAGAGGCGATAAACCCCATCAGTGTGGTGACCCAATTATTCAGATCCTATGCAAAAAAAGATCATATGCTCCAGTATATTCTTCATGCATTTGTTAAAAGTATCGGGATCTATCCGCCCGGCAGTGTTGTTTTTTTAAGAAACGGGCAGATGGCGTATGTTCTTGAAAGTAGCGGGCCTTTAGTGCTTCCGTTTACAGATGAAAAGGGAAATACCTTAAAGCATAAACCCGATCCCATTAATATGAGCGCATCTGAAATTCAAGAAGAAAAAATGGTTGATAACAGGAGAAGTGTAAAAGCGCCTAAAGATGTATATGAACTTCTCCCCTCATACATAAAAAAAATAACAGCACGACCTTAGAATTGATATATGTTTTCTATTGTTTAAGACTTTTATTTGAATATTATATAGAGTTTGAAAGGACGTTTTATGATCAGAGCAAATGATAATTACTATAAATTAAAAGCATCTTATCTTTTTTCAGATATTGCAAGAAAAGTGGATGAATATCAACTCAAAAACCCGGAAGCACAAATCATAAGGTTAGGGATTGGTGATGTCACAAGAGCTCTTGTTCCTGCGGTTGTCAAAGGCTTTCATGAAGGGGTTGATGAAATGGCCAATGATGCCACATTCAGGGGGTATGGCCCGGACCAGGGGTATGCTTTTTTAAGAGATAAAATTGTAAAAAATGATTTCCAGGACAGAGGCGCTGATATCGCGGCGGATGAAATATTTGTCAGTGACGGTGCAAAATGTGATACGGGTAATTTTCAGGAATTGTTTGCAAAGGACATCACAGTGGCTATTCCTGATCCGGTATATCCGGTATATCTGGACACCAATGTCATGGCCGGCCGCACCGGTGAGTTTGAGGACGGCAGATATGGCGGGATTGTTTACATGGATTGTTTAAAAGAAAACAATTTTATGCCCAGGCTTCCTGACAAAGAAGTGGATCTGATCTATCTTTGTTTTCCCAACAATCCTATTGGTTCCACCGCTACAAAAGAAGAACTTAAGGTATGGGTGGATTATGCGAAAGAAAACAAAGCATTGATTTTATTTGATGCAGCCTATGAATCCTTTATCCGGGATAAAGAGCTTCCCAAAACGATTTATGAAATTGAAGGGGCCAGGCAGGTAGCGGTGGAGTTCAGAAGTTTTTCAAAAACAGCCGGATTTACAGGGACTCGGTGTGCGTTTACGG
The DNA here is from genome assembly GCF_021107415.1 of Desulfobacula sp. Next base: position 20,073 of record NZ_JAIOSW010000140.1, on the reverse strand, counting down.
TGGTGCCAAAAGACTGCATGATTTTTAATTCAAAGGGAGATAAAGTATCCCTTCATGCCATGTGGAGCAGGCGGCACAGTACAAAATTCAACGGGGTCTCCTATCCGGTTCAAAAAGCCGCACAAGCCGTCTATTCTGAAGAAGGAAAAGTCCAGGTCAGGGACCAGATTTCCTATTATTTGAATAATGCCGACATCATCAGAAAAACTGTTGAATCCCTTGGCTTTGATTATGTTGGCGGGAAAAACTCTCCCTATATCTGGATAGATGGAAAGGACAGGGATTCCTGGGATTTTTTTGATCTGCTTTTAAGTCGTGCCTCAGTCGTGTGTACACCGGGTGCCGGATTTGGCAGGTGCGGTAAACAATATATCAGAATCAGTGCATTTAACAGTCTTGAAAATGTAACAGAGGCCATGGACAGACTTAAAGAGGCATTACAATGAACCATTTTTTCAAAGTAAAAAGTCTTGAAGAGGTGATGGCCCTGACAGGAAAATTTTCTCCTGTTGAATCTGAAAAAATACCTGTATCCGAGGCTTTTTCAAGAATCCTTGCCCGGGATCTGATTGCAGAACAAGATATGCCGGGGTTCAGACGGGCCACCATGGACGGGTATGCAGTTGTGGCACGGTCCACATTCGGTGCTTCGGAATCGGGCCCTGCCTGGCTCGATATAACAGGGACTATTCTCATGGGTGATATTCCGGATTTCACTCTTAAGTTGGGCCAGGCGGTCAAGATTTCAACCGGCGGAATGCTCCCTAAAGGGGCGGACAGTGTGGTCATGGTGGAACATACGGAGCAGATTGATGAGCTTTCCGTTGAAATTTATAAAAGCGTGGCCCCGTTACAGCATGTGATTGATGCCTCGGAAGATTTTGCAAAAAAAGAGATCGTTTTATCCAAAGGGACATTTATCCGGCCGCAGGAAGCAGGTCTTGCCGCAGGACTCGGGTTTGTACAAATTGAAGCCTATAAAATACCAAAGGTTGGCATTATTTCAACCGGGGATGAAATCGTTCCCATTGAAGCACAAGTCGTTCCCGGTAAAATCAGGGATATTAATTCTTATACCCTGTCGGGTTTTATCAGGGAAACACATGCCATACCGGTTCTCTACGGTATTATCAAGGATGATCCAAATGCCTTGAAAAAAGCCGTTGAAAAAGCCCTTGAAGAAACGGATATGATACTTATTTCCGGGGGAAGCTCTGTGGGCACAAGGGATTTTACTGTGGACGTATTATCGGCTTTACCGGATACGAATATTTTAGTCCACGGCATGTCAGTAAGCCCGGGAAAACCGACAATTCTCGCTAAAGTCGGGAATAAACCCGTCTGGGGACTTCCCGGCCAGGTAGTGTCTGCCATGGTGGTACTCAAAATTGTGGTCATTCCTTTTTTAAACCAACTTAAAGGCCTTGGCAATCAGGACAGGACTATCAGGATCCCAGCAAAATTGACACGGAATATATCGTCTGCCCAGGGTCGAAGAGACTTTGTCAGGGTTCTGTTAGAAAACAAGGACGGCAGGATACTGGCAAAACCGGTTCTGGGCAAATCAGGATTGATCAGAACCATGATTCATGCAGACGGACTCCTTGAAATCGGTGATCACGTTGAAGGCCTGGAAAAAGACAGTTTGGTAGATATTATTCTTTTATAGAAAAAATCCAAAAGTGAAGACCCAAAAATGAAAATACGAAAGAGATCAAATCAATGAAATCCAAAAGAAACGTATACCTTGATATGAAAAGCATTGAAGAGGCAAAAAAGATTCTCTTTGATCTTTTTGAAAATCATGTGACAAAGATTGAAACCCTTGATGTAGTGAATTCTAAAGACAGGGTCCTGGTAAAACCAGCTATAGCAGCCGTCTCTTCTCCCAATTTTCATGCGGCCGCCATGGACGGCATTGCCGTGGATGCAAAGGCCACGTTTGGGGCAAGTGAGGATGCTCCGATAAGTCTTTGTCCTGGTGAAAATGCATTCTGGCTCAATACGGGTCATGTCATGCCGGAAGGCACCAATGCCGTTATTATGATCGAGCATCTTAATATTATTGATGAAAACAATGTTGAAATTGAGGCACCGGTGTTTCCCTGGCAGCATGTCAGAAAAATGGGTGAAGATATTGTGGCCACTAAATTGCTGTTCCCAAGAGGGCACAGGATTAATTCTTATTCCCTTGGGGCACTTTTATCGGGTGGAATATTTACAGTGGATGTTTATAAACAACCTAAAGTTCTGATTATCCCAACCGGATCGGAACTCAAGCAATGGCATGAGATCAGGATAGATCAACTCAAACCCGGGGATGTGGTGGAATCCAATTCTTCTGTATTGGGCGGGCTTTGTGAAGATTATGGGGCGCAATTTGACTGTCATCCCATGCTCAAGGATAATCTTGAAAATATTAAGAGGGCTGTGGAAACATCTGCAAAACAAGATTATGACATAATTTGTATTATTGGCGGATCTTCAGCCGGGTCAGAGGATTTTGCAAAACCTGTGATTTCATCCCTGGGAGAAGTCTATGTCCACGGGATTACCATGATGCCCGGTAAACCCATGATGTTTGGAAAAGTGTTTGATACTCCGGTATTCGGCATTCCGGGATACCCTGTATCGGCCATTGTTGCCTTTGAACAATTTGCAGGACCTTTACTGTTAAAAATGCAAAAACTTCCCGAAAGAGAAGTGACATTGGTTCCGGTTTCCCCGGCAAGGAAAATTGCTTCAAAACTTGGCCAGGAAGAATTTTTACGGGTGAAAATCGGTTCAGTGGACGGAAAATTGATGTCTTCCCAATTGCCCAGAGGAGCAGGAAGTATCACCACCCTGACTGAAGCTGACGGCATTATCAGGATTCCTCAAAATATTGAGGGCATATTAGAAAATGAGAAAGTTCAGGCACTATTGCTACGGCCCTTACCTTCCATTGAAAATACCATAGTGATTACAGGCTCTCATGATAATACCCTGGATCTACTTGCCGATCAGATAAAATCAGTCAGCGGTGATGTCAGCATTTCATCAAGTCATGTGGGCAGTATGGGCGGTTTGATGGCCGTTAAGAAAGGCGCTTGCCATATGGCCGGTGCTCATCTTTTGGACCCTGAAGACGGCAGCTATAATATATCATATATTAAAAAATATCTTCCGGATCAAAAGGTTTGGCTTATCAATCTTGTCATGAGGGATCAGGGACTTATTGTGCCAAAGACAAATCCCAAAAATATTCAATCCATCGAAGATTTAAAAAACAAGGATTTGCAGTTTATCAACCGTCAGCCGGGATCAGGCACAAGAATTTTATTTGATTATAAACTGAAGACACTTGGAATATCAGCTGATGATATTCAAGGCTATGAAAACGACGAATACACTCATATGTCTGTGGCAGTTTCTGTTCTTTCAGGAAGAGTGGATACAGGGCTTGGTATCCAGGCGGCAGCACAGGCCCTTGATCTTGATTTTATCCCGGTTGTGACCGAAGAGTATGATCTGGTTATCCCGGACCGGTTTTATAAGACCCGAAAAGTTCAGGTTTTACTTGAAACCATTACGACCAGGAAATTTCAGGATCGGGTCATGTCTCTGGGTGGATACAGCACCAAAAATACGGGTAAGGTGATATACGCGTGACCTTCAGGTTACGTGTAACCTTCAGGTTATACATCTGATAAATCAGATGTGCGTTAAAGAATAAAGCATTAAAAAATAAAAAAAGAAAAAGGCCACAAAGAAAATAAAATTTCTTTGTGGCCGAAAACAACTTAATCGAAAATAATTTGACCAAAAAAAATTGATCAAAAAAATTTAACTGGGAAAGAAACAGTTCCTTAAGGATTCAGTTCTTTCCCATGTTTATTTTTTAAATTAATACGGGTTAATCTCAACCCTTCTGTTTAATGCACGGCCTGTATCAGTACCGTTTAATGCAACAGGTTTTGTAAATCCAAACCCTTCTGTTCCCATTCTATTTTTTAAGATTCCCTTTCCAATCAAGTAATTTTTGACAGCATAAGCACGTCTCATGGAAAGATCCATGTTATAGTCGGCAGTGCCGACATTGTCACAGTGACCTTGAAGTTCAACACTCATGATAGGATTTTTTTCAAGGATTTCAGCCACATTATCCAATAATGGAAAGGCTTGGGGTTTGATTACATCTTTATTAAAGTCAAAAAGAACATTGTCAAGCACCCAGCATCCTACCGAATTGACTGTCGCACCAAGGGGAGTTCTAGGGCATTGATCTTCATCATCATAAACTCCATCTTTATCACTGTCTTTTTTCATTGTTACCACCGGGGCAGCAGGAGGGGCGGGAGCGGGAGCAGGAGCAGAAACAGTTTTTTTGTCAAGAAATACCTTTTCAACAAAATTTGCCATACCGGCACTGGTTAACAATTGGTCTGCGGTTGAGTAAAACCCGCATCCTCCGATTTCCGCAAGCTTTTTTCCTCCGATTTTCCCTTCCTCTGCATCGCCGACAAGGATCGGATAAAAACAGATGGAAGAACCATAGAGCGCCTTTAATGCTTTTGCAGATTTTAATACTGGCGCGGGTATTTGAAGTCCATCACTGATGATAATAACAGCATTCATGTCACCTGAAAGCCCTTCAAAATCCGTTCCTGCTGCATCGAACGCCATATGCAGCTTGCTAAGACCACCCGGTTCGGTAATTTTTTCAAAATTATTTTCTAAATTATGGGAAAAGTATTTTTCCATTCCATAAAATAGTTCAGTTGAATTTTTTGATACTTTAGGTGAATGACCAAAGGATCTTAAACCAGCTGTCTGACCCATTTCAGGAATCGTATCATTCATCCGATACACAAGTGCCTGTGCAATATTAAATTTTTCCGTTCCATTAAATTTCCCAGACATAGAGCTTGATGCATCAAAGAGAATCAGGAAATTATCTACTTTTGAAGCGTACATACTTTTATCAAATTGTTTTGCTTCAAATGATGGTATTGCCATCTGTTTTGCTGCACATCCAAATAAAAAAAGGAAGGCAAAAAATGTTAATAAGCTTTTCGTTAAAAGTCTCATAGTTCTTTTCTCCTTTTGATTTGTTAGTATTAAAGTGGTGTTTAATTAAAGATAGCTAAATTAAAAATTCTTCTGTTTCTTTTACAAAAGAATAGGCATTAAATCAACCTTTCTTTTGCTGTCTTTTTTTAATATCTTGCAATTTAGGGTTAAGAATTATATACGATTGCTGTTTGTGACCATAATAAATAAGAAGAAAATTGAAAAAATATGGAATTATATCAGGGGATCATTCTTGGCATTATACAAGGTCTTACGGAATTTTTACCGGTAAGCAGTTCAGGGCATCTTGTACTGGGGCAGATTTTTTTTGGAATTACCCAATCCCAACTGCCGTTTGATATCAGTGTTCACATGGGAACACTTCTGGCTGTCCTGGTAATCTATTCTTCTGATATTTGGGCTATGCTATCTTCTGTTTTTAGATTTTTTTTAAAAGCAGTTTCGTTTAAACCAATTTCGCATTTGGTAAATGAAGATGAAAATCTTCATTTGGCAGGTTTAATTGTAATCGGCTCGGTTCCAACAGCAATCATCGGGCTTGTCTTAAAACAATTTGAGCATGTTTTGTTTACCTCAGAAGTTCTGGTGGGATTTATGTTGATTCTGACAGGAACAATCCTCTGGGTTTCCAGAAACTATTATTTCAGTGAAAATAAAACAAAAGGACTCGGAATTAAAAATGCGGTTTTCATCGGAGTGAGTCAGGGGCTTGCTGTTATTCCCGGTATTTCCCGGTCAGGAACCACTATTGCGGTAGGGATGTTTTTGGGGCTTGACAGACATACGGCAGCCAAATTTTCTTTTTTGTTATCAATCCCTGCCATATTGGGTGCACAGATATTGAGTGTAAAAGATATGATAGATAGCGGCCTGACCATTGATTCCATTACAATATATGCTACAATTGCTTCATTTATAACCGGCTTAATTGCTTTAAAAATACTATTGACTTTGGTTCATTCGGGCAGATTTCATCTATTTGCCCCTTATTGCTGGCTTGCAGGGTCATTGGTTCTTTTATCAAAAATTATCTAAAGGAGACATTATGAATCCGATTATAGCCCCGGGGATTTTCAGAGAATATGACATAAGAGGTGTTGCAGGCAAGGATATTTTAGAAAAGGATGTGGTCAGCATCGGCAAGGCTTATGGCAGTCTTTTAAACAAACAAAATAAGAAAATAGTCTCTGTTGGACGAGATTGCAGACTCACGTCTGAAAAATTTTCCCAATTGTTTATCCAGGGCATTACCTCTACGGGATGCGATGTTATTGATATTGGCATCTGTCCTACACCGGTCCTGTATTTTTCCATACAGCATCTGAACCTTGAAGGCGGTGCCATGGTGACGGCAAGCCATAATCCACCGGAATATAACGGGTTTAAACTCCTGAGCGGCACAGATTCCATTCACAGCCAGGGATTACAGGATATTCGCATTATTGTTGAAAATAAAGAGTTTGTTCAAGGCCATGGCAAGGTGACCCGGAAAGATGTCATTACGCCTTATAAAGAATATGTTTTAAACAATATCAATATCAAACACCCCATTAAGATCGGGATTGATTCCGGCAATGGAACCGGCGGAATCACGGCCCTTCCGGTATTAAAACACCTAGGCTGTGAGGTGCATGATATTTATTGTGATATGGATGGAACATTCCCCAATCATGAAGCTGATCCCACCCAGAAAAAGAACCTTCTCGACCTGATAAAGCTGGTGAAAGAAAAAGGCCTTGATCTGGGAGTGGGATATGATGGAGACGCTGACAGGATCGGCGTTGTGGATAAAAACGGTGAGGTGATCTATGGGGATCAGCTCATGGTGATCTATGCCAGGGAAATCCTTCAACGAGACCCTGGGGCCACCTTTATCTCGGAAGTCAAATGTTCCATGGTCATGTATGATGATATCCGAAACCATGGCGGCAATGCCATTATGTGGCGAACAGGCCACTCATTGATCAAGAAAAAAATGAAAGAGGAAAATGCAGCCCTGGCTGGTGAAATGAGCGGGCATATGTTTTTTAAGGACCGGTTTATGGGGTTTGACGATGCCCTCTATGCGACCTGCCGCCTACTTGAAATCATGGCAGATACAGGCCTGGGTGTCGACGAACTCATTGCTGATCTTCCCAAAACCTTTACAACGCCTGAAATTCGTGTGGATTGCCCGGACGATGTCAAATTTGGCGTAGTGGAAAAAATTGTTGCACATTTTAAGGCCAAACAGGATGTGATTGATATTGACGGATTAAGAGCAGTGTATGATGACGGATGGGGGCTTGTCAGAGCATCCAATACCCAACCGGCTCTGGTACTTCGGTTTGAAGCTTTAAGCGAAAAAAGACTGAGTGAAATAAGAAATGAAATTGAATCAGTATTAAAAACCATTATAGAGGAGACAAAATAAGATTTTAAATCTTATATAGTAAAATCTTATTGTTCAAATTTTATGGAGTTATCGGTACAGCAGCAGGATGCAGTAAATCATACCGGCTCCCCGGCACTTGTTGTTGCGGGAGCCGGTTCAGGTAAGACCAGAACTTTGACAGCCAAATTTTCACACCTTGTGAATCTGGGCCATGATCCCAGGAGGATTCTTGCCATTACATTTACAAACAAAGCCGCCGGCGAGATGAAATCCCGGCTCATTGAGATGACAGGTCTTGGCTTTCAAAATTTTCAATGGGTAAGAACCTATCATTCAGCCTGTTTGATGATTTTAAAACGCCATTGTGAAAAATTAGGCTATGGTTCACCCATACAGGTGTTTTCAGTCTATCAACAGCAAAAACTGGCCAAAGAACTCTGTGTAAAAAATAATATTGAAAAAAAGCATGCCAATAAAATTTTATCCACTATTTCCAGGGCTAAAAATTTCGGTAATCCGGGAAAATATTTTGATTTAAAACCTGCCTTTTTCAATATCAAAATTGAAGACCTCTTTGCTCAATATGAAGAACGATTAAAAGAGATGAACAGTGTGGATTTTGATAATATCCTTTTAAAAACAAGGGATCTTTTAAGGGATTACTCAGAAATCAGGGAGTACTATCAAAAATATTTTTCTTATATTCTGGTGGATGAATACCAGGATACCAATAACCTTCAGGAGGATTTAACCAACCTGTTTTTAGGTGAGCATCAGAATCTTTTTTGTGTGGGAGATGACTGGCAGGCCGTATATGGATTCAGGGGTTCCAATGTAAATCATTTTTTAGGATTTCCTGAAAAATACAAAGATTCAAAAATTTTCCGGCTTGAGGAAAATTACAGGTCAGCTGATGAAATTGTCCAGGTGGCAAATGATTTAATTGATTATAACCCTGATAAGATGGATAAAAAGTGCTTTTCCAAAAAAAAAAGGCGGGGTGGTTGAAATTTATGACTTTATGTCAGATTCCCATGAAGCTGAATGGGTTGCCAGAAGAATTAAGGGATTAAACCGACAGGACCAGGGTATCGGTTTTGATAAAATGGCAGTGGTGTACCGGACAAAATTTTGTTCCCTTCCCTTTGAAAGAATTTTCAGATCATACCGGATACCTTATAAATTAAGGGGATCACAGGGGTTTTTTGAAAGAATGGAAGTCCTAGATATTAATTCTTATCTGAGTGCAGCATTCTTTCCCAATGATGATGTTTCGTTTGAACGGATTGTCAATACGCCTAAAAGGGGCATCGGACCATCAATGATAAAAAAGATCGCCGCCATCAGAACAGAAGGGGTAAGCCTTCAGGATGCTGCCAGAATCATGGTCCAAGATCGGGTGTTAAGCAAAAAGATTCATGAAAATCTTTCCCGGGTTTTTGAAATTCTGGATGAAATAACCGGCATGGCTCCTGCCCGGGCCATGGAATTTGTCATAGAAAGAACAGGTTATTTTGAATATTTAGAGAAAAAAACAAAAACAAAAGCAGAGTTTATTTCAAAAAAAGAAAACATTGAACAATTGATTTATACGGCAAGAGCTAAAGATGATCTTCTGGAATACCTTGAAGAGGCAGCCTTGATCAGAGAAGACAAGGAAGATGAGGATGACCTTGATTCATCCGGTGTCTCTCTTCTCACCATTCATTCAGCCAAAGGGCTGGAATATGATACGGTTTTTATTGTGGGCTGTGAAGAGCGACTGTTTCCCCATTGGCGGTCTATTGATGCGGGAGATAATGCCGTTTTTGAGGAAAGGCGTTTGATGTATGTGGCAATGACCAGGGCAGAAAGATTTTTATACCTGACCCATACCAATTACAGAAAAGGCGAGTTTGCAACACCCAGCCGGTTTATTGATCAGATCCAAGAATGTTTGTCTTAATCCCCACTCATCATAAAGGCATTTTTCTGACGCTGTTTTTTGCGATTTTCACAACAGTTACAGGGGTGGGGATTGTGGTGCCGCTTCTTCCTGTCTATGCCAATGATCTGGGTGCCACAGGAATATATGTGGGAATGATATTCGGATCATTTTCCATATCCAGAACCTTTCTTTTGCCCTTGTTCGGGAGACTGTCCGATCAAAAGGGACGAAAGCCCTTTATTGTAGCAGGCTTATTTGCCTATACATTGATTTCCATTGCTTTTGTTTTTTCTGAAACCGTAGAAACATTGATTCTGTTAAGGTTTATTCAGGGTGCGGCATCTGCCATGATTATGCCGGTGGTCCAGGCATATGTGGGGGAGATAACACCTGAAGGCTCGGAAGGGTATGCCATGGGACTGTTTAACCTGTCCATGTTTTTGAGCCTGAGTCTCGGGCCTTTGATGGGGGGTGGGATAAAAGACATATGGTCTCTTGATGCTGCGTTCATCTGTATGGGCCTGCTGTCAGGTATTGGCCTTTTATTATGCATCTTTTGTTTGCCGGCAACATCTCAAGAAAAAATAAAAAATAGAAAAAATGGAATACTTCCATGGTCAAATCTTTTAAAAGATAAAGGCATTATTGCTATTTTTATATTCAGGTATGCTTATACAGCCTGTATTGGAGTGATATGGTGTTTCCTTCCATTATTTGCAGATACTGAATTTGGTCTTTCCAGTTCATTAACCGGAGTGCTTGTCATGCTGGGTGTATTTGTGTCAGGGCTTCTTCAGCTTCCAATGGGGTATGTTGCAGACAGGGCAAGCAAAAGGATGATGATTTTTCTGGGGGGAATAATTTCAACTATTGGGATGCTGCTGCCGTACTGGGCATCCTCTTTTTCTGATCTGGTGATTGCTGTTTCAATATTTGGAGTCGGAGGCGGTATTTCCATGCCGGCACTCACGGCATATGCTGTTATTAAAGGTGATAAAAAAAAAGCCATGGGATCAGTCATATCCCTGATAACGGTTGCACACAGCCTGGGGATGTTGACCGGCTCAATGGCTGCCGGGCTTGCCATGGATTATCTGAGCTTAAGGCTGTCTTTCCCATGCGGAATGCTTATCATGGCCTTTGGAACACTTGTTTTCTGGGCAGTAGCGGATAAAAAATCTTTTTTAAAACATGAGGCATCTAATCTTTCATCTCACCGGTTTCCATGAATCTCAGGTGAAAGGAAAAAGCTTCTTTTAATAAATGGGGCTCATGGCCGCCGACTTCGTGAACCGCCCGGCTGTAATAGTCCCACAACAGATCCCGGTAATCGGGGTGGGCGCATTTTTTAATGACGGCTTCGGCCACCTGCCTGGGAGTCATATTTCTTGTGTCCACCAGCCCTTGTTCCGTAACGATTACATCCACTGAATGTTCGGAATGATCCACATGACTGACCATAGGCACAATAGCGGAAATGCTGCCGTTTTTAGCTATGGAGGGTGTCACCATAAACGATATGGCTCCGTTTCGCTCAAAGTCAGCTGAACCGCCAATGCCGTTCATTAGCTGGGAACCCATAACATGGGTGGAGTTTACGTGGCCGTATATATCTATTTCAAGGGCCGTGTTTATCGCCAGAACCCCTAGACGACGAATCACTTCCGGAGAATTGGAAATTTCCACGGGCCGAAGAATTATCTTTTCTTTATATCGGTCAATCTCTTTAAAAAATCTGTCCCGGGCTTTTTCTGATAAGGTCATGGCTGATGCCGAGGCAGCTCTGATTTTGCCCATATCAATCAGATCCAAAACACTGTCCTGGATAACTTCCGAATATAAGTCCAGATTGTAAAAAAAATCATCTTCCATAAACTTACTTAAAACTGCGTTGGCAACGCCACCGACCCCGGCCTGCCAGGGCAGTGTTTTGGGCAGCCTGTCCTTTTTGATTTCGTGCTTAATAAAGTCGAAAATCAAATCTCCGATTAAAAGGGGAATCTCTCCCGGGTCATGGAAAACCGCGCAGGTATCCTTTTCACTGCTGAGCAGAATTGCCACTACCTTATCAGGGTCCATTTCAATAAAAGGTTTGCCGATTCTGTCAGCGGTCCGATAGATGGGAATCGGCATCCGATAAGGCGGGTCTTCGGGAATAAAGATATCATGTATCCCCTCAAGCTCCCGGGGCTCGCTTTCCGACATCTCAATAATTATCTTGTTCGCCTTTGCTACATATGTCGGCGTATTTCCAACCGACATGGTCGGCACCAAATGCCCCTTTTCCGTAATAGCCGAAGCCTCGACCACAGCGACATCCACAGAACCCCAATCCCCGGAACGAACCAGGGCGGAAAGCTGGGAAAGGTGGTCGTCTTTAAAAAATATTTCTTCCCTGTTGATCTTTATGCGCATATTCCGGTCACCCATATAAGGCCGGCGCCAATTAATCAGACCGGTCTTTGACAACAGCCCGTCAACAAGTTCCCCGGTGGAAGCACCGGCATACAGATTTATCTTAAATTCTTCTCCCTGCCCGGCCCGGCGGGCCAGCTCCATGGGAATCATCTTCGGATACCCCGAGGTAAACCCGGAAATGAACAGATTGGTCCCGTCAACAATATGTGCGGCCGCCTGGATCGGATCAGTTATTTTGTCCCTGAGAGGTGCATAACGAATTCTATTTTTCAATTTTAATCTCCCTGCGATAATATGTCTGATATAATTTTAAATTCATTTCCCTTTACTCAAGCAGCCATGATTCATGGTTATAGATGCTTAGCAGAGTTGGATGAAGAATGGTGTTAATCTGCTTATTTGCTGTCTTAAGTTCATTTTTACCAAAAACAAGCTCACTCTTAAACACTTGGGGTGTAATGAACCTTGTCGGCACGTTAAAGTTGATATGCTCGATTTTTCCCAGGATTTTTTCTCTTTTGATGTTGGAATGCCAGGCCAGGTACCATCCCCAGTCCCCGAAACTGGGCACATTCTCATGAAACGGGAGGGTGGTAAGGCCTGCGCTTTCTATGGTCCTTCCGATACAAAGAAAGCTCTCCTTTGCAAGATAGGGCGATGTTGCCTGAACCACCATTAACCCGTGTTGTGACAAATGCTGCTTTACTTTTTTATAAAATTCCTTGGCATAAAGCTTGGTCAGCTCCGGTGTGGACGGGTCCGGCATATCAATAATGATGACATCCCAGAAGCCTTTCACAGTGCTCAAAAATTTATCGGCATCAACATTCATCACTTTTACATCGGCAAGTTTTTGGGTTTCAGGCTGTTTTTCAGAATATTTTTTTTTATTAGTTTCAATATAGAGTCTTTTGTTGATTCCCGGGCTAATCCCTTTGCCTGCTATGGTGACAAGACGGGCATCTTTGAAGACGTCCTGGTTAATCCTTTTTAAAACGGGATGGGTTTTGGCAAGACGGGTGATTTCAGGGTCAAGATCCACCAGAAGCACTTCTTTTACCTCTTTATATTTCAAGACTTCTCTTAAGACACACCCGTCACCGCCACCGAGAATAAGAATCCTTGTTTTGATGGGGACAAGATTCATGACAGGATGCACCATGGGCTCATGGTATCGTTGTTCATCCGTGCTGCAGAATTGCAGGTTCCCGTTTAAAAAGAGCCTGACTTCATCAAAGGGTTTGTAATGGGTGATGGCGATATGCTGGTATTGGGTGGTTTTGCTTAAAATTATAGGATCATCATATAAGGGCTGCTCAATCTTAATATTCCATTGACGGTTATTGAGATATCCATAACATACAGCACTAAACGTCATCACCATGATGACGGGTATAATAAGTCCTTTTTTTAACAGGCCTTTTTTGGAAAAATAAATAAAGGTGATAAAAGCCAGAAAAAAATTGGCTCCGGCGGTGATAAAAGCGGCTTCAGTGATGGGTGTGAATCTTAAAAAAATAAATACAAAAATGAATGATCCGATTAAACTGCCAAGGTAATCAGCACTCAGGATATTTCCAAGGTTGGTGGATAATTCTTTGCTGAAGTCATTGTTGATCCTGATAATTACGGGAATTTCAAGCCCGATCATGATCCCGATGAAACTGACGAAAAAATAGAGTACCAGGCTGTAATGGGCCGTATATCCGTAAGAAATATATGTTAAGGTGGGGGAGAATCCTCCCGCAAGCGCCAAGCCTGTCTCAACGGCGATAAAGGTGTAAATAAGATATTTTTTTGAAATCTGTGCCTGGATCAAGCTGCCAAATCCCATCCAGAACAGCATGAGCCCAATGACCATGGCCCATTGCTCAAAGGAATTACCCAGAATCATGGAGGCAAGGCTTGCCTGGATATATTCAAGGATAATGCCGCAGGCACCGCTTGCAAACATGCAGGCGCACAGCAGCACGGATGCAAAGTTGAACTGGGATTTTTTTTTCGTCATCTCTTACATGGAGAAGGCTATGATAATTGCAACGGCATTAATAGCACTTACCACAACAATCAATGCCGCAACATTCCGGTCTTCTTTTACTTCCGTGGCAATATCGGTTGTGGGCAGTAAAAGTCTGTCGATCACAATTCTGAAAATCAGCAGCATAAGAATTCCAAAAAAAGCATAGATACCAAAACCTGCAAGATCATTGGCCCATCCTGTGAACGGGCCTGAAATACTTGACATGAGAATAATGCCCAAAGCTACAAGAATACCGCCAAGCCCGATACCGGCGGCGAGATTATTTTTTTTGATCTCATGTCTTACATTAAAGGGCGTGATCAGCTCATAAAGAAGCCCAAAAATCAACAGGGTAATTTGACCCACGATAAAAAAAAGAATGGCACTGGCAATCCCCTGGAAAAAGGTTCCGCCGGTTCCTGAAAGGGACCCGTTAAGAATGAAACCCGTGGCAATATACATCCCTGCTTCAACCATGCCCACGGCAGTATTGCCTACAACTTCACTCCCGTCATCCTGTTGGAATATCTTCACGCATTCTTCATCATTATTGATATGGCCCAGCATGAAAAAATCATTGATAAACCGGGATGAAAACATAAATCCGGTGATAATAAACCCGTCAATTAACAAATGGATTACATCAAGGAAAAAACCGTTTGAAGATCCACCCATGGCACCTGACAGTGCAATGGCAATCCCGAAATAAAGTCCGGCCCTTCTTAAACCCACAGCAACATTTCCATCATCAATATGCGTATCATCATCAAACTCTTTTGTGCGCCAGTCATCCACTCTTTTTACCAGCCAGATAAAAAAGATGCCAACGATAACATATGTAAGTGCCTGAGCAAGCCCTGTAAGAGTTACAGCTATATCCATTCTTTCCTCCTTAGTATTGTTTTATTTACCTTTACTTTTCGGACCACCACCGCGAAGATTGGCACCAGCACCCCTGACAGAGGCGGTCTGAGATTTAAAACCGCCGCTTTTTGCAAATGTCGTGGATTGAAATCTTGGTGATTTTTTTATGTAGGTGCCGGAAGTGCCATATTTCTGGAATCCGTTTTGGGTTTTACCAAAATACGGCCGGTTGTACCGGTAATTATTGCGCCATCCATTCCAGGAATTGTAAGAATAATAAGATGGTCGTAAATTAAAGAGTGTAGAAAAAAGAGCATATTTACCGTACCAGGACCAGAACCGATTACCCGTATTATCTTGTTTCCATTCGCCATATTGCGAATTACCCACATAGGCCATTCCCGGGGGTGCTGCCTGGGTCATACGATCCTGTTCAAACACACCATAGGGTTTAGCAAGTATTGCCATACCAAGAAATTCAAGATTGGCATCATAAAAGCTTGCATCAACCTTTTCCCAATCCGTTTCTTTTGTTTCACCGTTTTCTTCCAGCATGTATTTGTGGAAATAGGCTTCCTTTGAATCTTCCACCCAGAAAGAAGCAGCATTGTGCCCTCTTCCCGGCCATTGCTCTGTGGGATTAATGGATAATTTTTTCCACAGGCTGCCCAGATTGGTTGAAAATTTTGATCCTGTGAACCCTGCGCGAATGGCGGCAATGGTATCCAGATTGTCGGCGGTTAACGCCTCATAGGCTTCAGGGCTGACCTGGCGGTGAAAGGTGGCAAATCTTGGGTCATTATAATCAGAGTTTTCATTCCAGGATTCCCTTTTTATGGTTACAAAATTTTCTTCTTTCATATCCTTAAGGATTTTTGTGTAACTGGAATAGAGCTGGGTCATTTCCTGGGTCAATTTTATTTCAAGGATTTTGGCCTGTTCAAGGCCTGAAACAAGTGCTTCGGTACTATCTGTAAAGGCCGCATAGTCAGCAGTTGATCCTGCTGTGTGCCTGCTGTAAACAGCCGCCACGACATTCAAGTGATCCCGGGACTGCCTTTCAAGTTTTAACAGTGGTGCAAACCGGGTATTGATTTTTTCACTTAAATCAGGAAAGTCAGTATTTGCTTTTGCAATAGGGCCGTTTTTTATTTCATTTGCAATCCGGCTGATATGTTGGGCATCATTTTTTGCACGGGATTGCAGACTGTCGGCATTGTAAATGGTATTCTTGATCTTTGAAAAGCGTAAAACAGGATATCGGCCCAATCCTTCAGCATCATGGAGAATCTTTTTTATCCTTGTAATCTGTTGTTTGACCTGGGGGACAAGTTCGGGTTTGTTTTTACTGATCAGGGGTTTTAAGTCTTTGTCATACAATTCTTTTGCTCTTTTAAGTTCATCATGGGCAAGTTGAAATTTTTGAGCCCAGTTTTCCTTTAAGGCAAATCTTTCAATATCCTTAAATTCAGTGCTTTTTTTCAGGCTCTTATATTTGTCCCAATGTTTATCCACCTGGGATTTGCCGGTCTTAACAGCGTTGGGAATGGCTTTGGCTTCATTTTTCAGCTCTTTGGGAAGACCGGCGCCGCAGCCGGAAAGTAATACAACCAGGCCTGCAATGGCCAATCCTGCAATGAAGTCCATAAGGAGATGTCTTTTTTTATGAACCATCCTTAAAGGTCTCCTTTGCTGATAATACTGATGCTGTTCGGGTCAACCGGAGTTGAGGTATAAATCTGGTATTCATCCTTGCCTGATCCCGACCATTCCTCAATAGTTAAAAATTTGGTATGGTTTTCATTCTCAAATTCGTACATATAGACTTTTTCTTCCTTGTCTCTTCTGTAATAAAGGCAGGCCCAGTCATCTTCATACCAGAATTTTTCATCATTGATCACGATAACGTCCTTGTCATCTGCAATCTGATCCAGATCATCCTCATCAATGGGTTTTCCCGCATCATCCTTTAAATTTCTGAATGAAAGCCGCTTCAGGGTCATGGAAACTTCAAGCTCATCATCAAATTCCCATTCAAAATTAGTGGTTTGTCCGGTTTCAAGGCAAAGACAGGTCAATTCTGTAATAAAATACCCTTTTTTATTTTTAAAATCATCAGAGGTTTCTTCATATTTATTTAAGCTCTTTATAAAATAGGTATTGCCAAGATAGTCAAAAAATGAATGAATGCTCGCATTTTTTATGCTCAGCCGTGCCTTTTCCTGTGCGGAAACAAGCTCATCCTTTTCAAGCGTTCTTATGGCGTTTAATCTTTCCTGGAAAGATTTTTGTGTTGCAATATCAAGCATACAATGCCTCCAATCTTAAAACGTCCAAACTTATATGTTTCCTAAGTTAACCGTCTGCACGCCTTGCTGTTAATGCATCAGTCCTTGCCCGGAACCGGTCATTCATTTTCCCCAGTGCATTGGAACTCTGGGATGCAATATTAATGGTTTCCTTTGAAATCAGGGCATAGGTTTCAAAGGCCTGTTCATAGGTTTGGCAGGCCTCTTCAAGGGCCTCAATGTTTACAGTCATGCTCTGGCTCATTTTTGCGCCTTTGATGGCGGCGTTGCCAATGACAGTGGCCGTATCTTTCATGGTTTCAGCCGCGGCCTGCTGAACCATATCCAGGTGCTGCATGGTTTCCATCTGCTGTTCGGCGGCAACCCGGACTGCCAGTGCGTTTTTAACGGCTGTAGAAAGGATCATGTCTGTCCTTTGAACCAGTCGTCTGACCAGATGGGAGTTTCTCACCATCATCTCCCCGCCGAATCGCGTCTGGAGATTTGAGTTGTCAATGGTCTGAAGATCTACCACAGCCATGGCAAGGTCGCTGGTCAACGTGGTCAGGGCCTCTTTGTTTCTCGGGTCTTGGACGGTTCCTAAGTGATCCATCAGTTTTTGCCAGATAATTTGTCCCAGAAAAATTTGCTCCTGAAGCCTTGGCTGAATTTCTTTTAAGCTGTCACAAATGGTGGAAAGCTCTGCTGCATCAAAGGCTACCTGATCGGCTTCATTCCTTAAATGATTACGGATACCATCTATAGTGGAATTAACAGTTTCCCTTCGCTCTGCAATAATCCTCAGGATCTCATCTCCTTTGGGCAGTCGGTTCACGGTCTTTGTAAACAGACCCAGCATTTTTTTGGGAAAGGGCATCTCAGCTCTTGCCACCATAGTAGGGTTCACCTTGTCCAACTCTGTTTTAATGGCCAAAATATTTTTACCCACAGGAGAAGAATCATCTGCAGCCACGTTTTTGAGTACATTGCCCATTTTACGGTCATAAAGGCTTACCTGTGCCTGGGTTTCCGCCATGATTTCCTGGCCCAGGCCGAAAACAAAATTGCCAAGCTGCCAGTCAGAGGGATCTGCTTTTATTTTTTCAAGGAACTCATTCGCTTCGGCCTCAGTGGCTTGAATATCTTCAACCGCCAGGTGTTTGGGTTGTATCGGTTCGAGATTGGAAGGGGCCTGGACCGGGGTCAGTGCCCCTTGACCCGACACCTGGGTGACTTCGGCAAGTACGGGAGCTTTTGCCTGTTGAGCAACACTTTGAAGGTCCTGTGTCATATCATTCATGTTATCCTCCTAAAGAGACATTATATAAAAAATTTATTATTCTATGAAAATTTACCTGCAAGAAAATTCGCCATTGTCTTGAATTCTGCGGTCTCGTTTTTCTCTACAATATCCCTGGATCGGTTGGAGACGTCATGCAGGCTCTCAATTGTTTTTTTAAATATATCCAATTGATTTTTCCGGCTTTCCAGTGACAGGTCAAGGTATTCCTTAACTGTCTTGTAAAGATGTTCCCTGCCGATTTTTTTGATTTCATAGGTCAGGGTTTCACCGGGATATCGCTCCATCATACCTGGAATGATCACTGTTAAGTCATCGATAATGGCTTCAACTTCACTGATCATTTCTTTGGGAAGATCAATATCCTTTCTCATCAGAAGGTTTAGCTTTAATAAGGAATCCAAAATGCCTTTGTACTCCAGATCAGGGGATGCCTCAGGCTGGGAAGCAGGTGACGGTGATGTGCTGTCTTTTGGTGCTGTTTTCTTAGCTTTCACATTTTTCAACATAATGGCAAAGCCGATGACTGCAATTAGAAAAATTATTGCTGCAATAATCGTTGTCATTGTACTGCTCCTTGGGTTGTGGTGTTCATCTCAACAATGTCTTTTGGAAAAATAATGCAAAACTTATTATTTACAAGGTTAGAAATACTTAAAACCTGGGACCCACTTTATATGGGGTGTTCAGAAAAATCAAGAAAGGAACAGGGCAGCAGCAGGGGCAACGCATGTAAAAGAAAATTGAAATTGTCCGGAAACGTAGCCTGAGTAACAGCAAAGTGTAGAACAGGAAACAATTTATGTCTGAAGAAGTTATTTTTAATAATTGAATAATAATTGAATACTTGAAGCGCGGGCAAAGGTGCTGTAGAATAATAGATTATTATGCAAATTAAAAAAAAGGAAAACAATAATGGAAATTAAAAAGTTAATTATAAAAACTTTGCCGGGCTTTTCGCACTCAGTCATGATTCTTCTTGTGGTCATCATTGCTGCATATGTGACAGGATGTGCATCAAGCAGATCCGGTGAGGTGTATTCACGGGATCAGGCAAGACAGGTTCAGATCGTTGAAAACGGGACGGTTGAGTCGGTAAAAGAAGTGACGATTGAAGGCACCAAAACCCCTATTGGAATTGCTGCAGGTGGTGTGGCAGGTGGTGTTCTGGGCAGTACGATTGGAAGCGGATCAGGCAAAACGGTTGCCGTTGTCCTCGGTGCCCTTGCCGGTGCTGCGGCAGGAACATTGGTAGAAGAAGGAATAACCCGGAAACCGGCCCTTGAAATTATTGTAAAAAAAGACAATGGCCAGACCCTCGTTGTTGTACAGGAAGCAGATATCATGATTGCTGCCGGTGACAGGGTTAGGATTATTACCGCAGCTGACGGCACGACAAGGGTGTCAAAGTAATAGTTGCGTTTTTTGTTTTCATGATTATTTTCCTTAGCCTGTGAACAAAGACAGGATATTAACAGGAGAATCATGAAAAAAAATACAGGAATTAATGACAGGATAAGAAACGTTGCCATCATTGCCCATGTTGACCATGGCAAAACCACCCTTGTTGATGCAATGTTCAGGAAGAGCGGGCTTTTCAGGGAAGGCCAGAAGGTGGATGAACGCCTTATGGACAGTATGGACCTTGAAAGGGAGCGCGGTATCACCATTGCTGCAAAAAATTGTTCTGTGACCTGGCAGGGGGTTAAAATCAATATTATTGATACCCCGGGTCATGCGGATTTTGGTGGTGAAGTGGAAAGAGCGCTTTCCATGGCTGACAGTGCGATTCTCCTTGTCGATGCCTCT
>NZ_JAIOSW010000206.1 GCF_021107415.1 Desulfobacula sp. | reverse complement strand
CTTATTTTTTAATTGTATTAAAACCATTGTCGAAAAAGATCAAGGCCCTTTAGCTCATGAGCCAAAATTTTGAAAAATTATTAACAGATCTTTCTGCCAGAAGAGCAGATTTAATACTCCTTATTTTAGCGTCTCAAAATATTGAAAACCATGTTGAACGGGAAAACAATTCATTTAATATCCTTGTAAATCATGCTGATATGGAAAAAGCCCTCATCATGATTGAGACCTATTACAAAGAAAATAAATTTTTCAGGCTCAAACAGCAGTTACAGGAAATCCCCATATCCTCATTTAAATCATATACTGCTTTTTCCATCATGGGACTACTCTGGCTTGTCCATGCATTATGTCTTCACACCCATATCCATGAAGACATGATACTCAAATATGGTGCGTCCGCCCTTTTTATCCTCCAGGGAGAGACGTACAGAGCCGTTACAGCCCTGTTTTTGCATTCAGATGCCCGGCACCTTGTGGGGAATATGGCAGGCATGCTCATTTTCGGTGCACCCGTGATTACCCTTTCAGGTTTTGGCGTGGGGCCTTTTATGCTGCTGTTTGCAGGCACTATAGGCAATCTTATCAATGCCCATTTATACAAAACCGCCCATCTTTCCATTGGGGCCTCAACAGCAATTATGGGAGCTGCAGGCCTTCTTGTGGCATTTCAGATAACGCAGAAGGCAAAACCGTTCCGCCTCAATAATCTGATGCCCATATTTGCCGGTGCCGTGCTGATCGCCATGTTCAGCCAGGGAGAGAATACAGATGTCTGGGCCCATGTCTTTGGATTTTTCAGCGGACTTGCCTCCGGCGTTATCCTCTTTCCCCTGAACAGGATGCTTCAATTCACTCAAAAAGATCCCATCGCCCTTCTCATCACTATCCTTATCATTGCCTCATCCATCCTGTCTGCAACTTAAGTGATACAAAGCAAACCTGCTTTACGGGTTTCTTTTTTAATGCGTTTTGTATCATTTACCAGAAATATCACATTTTTTTTTAAAAGACTGACCATTTCAAGGCAGTCATGATTTCCTAAAAATGATTTTCCATTTATAAAATGCCTGCCTTTATCAAGGGGCGTATCCCACTTTCCCTCAAAAAATATTGCTTTTATATTTTGGAATACAGTCTTAGAGTTACAGTATTCAAATTTTCATTTGGTGCCCATGATTAAAGTTTCACACAGGGATTTTCCTCAAATCCTATATCTTGTACCAGGCCTTGTCTGGAAATGAGGTCTGGTAAACAGTTTTAAATACCAGTGAAATTTAATTCACCATAAGCACTGGAAAAAGAATTGAACGCCTTTGGGCTAAAGGTTTACATAGACTGTAGATAGACACTATTATCACTTTCTTCAGGGATAAAATCTGTTCTTTCTCGAATTGAAAATGTAATGTATAATGACCGAATTTACAAAAGATATTTATATTTTCAGGAAAACATAATGGAAAAAAGCCGAAGAAAAAATGCGCATGCTGTTATTTTACCAGCTTTTGAATTATTGACCCTCAGTGATTCTGTTAAAAGATTTTTAGAGAATGGTGGCTGTTCTATTTTGATAGGAGAATCGAGGGAAGAATATGTTAGCAGGAAAATGTCGGATGAGCGTAAAACCATTGAAAAGTCTGAAACATTTCTGACTCTGATCAAAGAGGCTATAACTATGTCAGGTGATTTGATTGTTGCTGTTGATCAAGAAATTGGAGGTATCTGTAGATTGCACGATCTTGTTCCCCCTTTCCCAGACATGTCAAAAATAGACGATTTCGATATTGATATTTTTAAAAACATCTCCTCTTCGATTGCCAGAGAGGCAAAAAACTTGAGAATTAATTGCTTTTTATCTCCTATCCTTGATGTGGTCACAGGTCAGAATCCTTGGCTTCATGGAAGAACTTGGTCTAACGATCCTAAAGTGGTTGGAAAAATAACTTCAGCTTTTATTCAAATGATCCAAAGGGAGGGTGTTGCTGCGTGTGCAAAACATTTCCCAGGATTCCATAACATTGCTCTTGACCCTGCAATAGAATCCGAAGCTGTCGTCACTGAAGCAGCATCCTCTTTTAAACAAGGATTTATTCCTTTTACTTACGCAATAACAAATAAAGTTGAAATGATCATGGTTGGACCTGCAATTGTTGAGGCGTTTGATAAAAAGAACCCGGCATCAATTTCACCTAAAATAATTGATATGTTGAAAAAGAGACTTGATTTCGATGGTATTGTTATGAGTGACGACCTTGATGCACAAGCCACTTTAAGAGGTCGATCCATTGAAGAAATAGCTGTTAAAGCCTTGAATGCAGGATCAGATTTTTTACTTCTTGCTGACGCTGATGATCATATAGAAAGAGTTGTTGAGGCAATTTGTAATGCTGTTGAGAAAAAAATATTACCAGAAAAAAGACTTTATGAAGCAGGAACAAAAGTTCGTAAGCTTGCACAAAAATATAGCTAATTTAATTCACATGGATTACCGAGCGTTTTGGTATAATGCGTGACGAGTAAAATTTGAAATTGAGCGAGCACTGCCAAAAATAATAGTGAAGCTGTTTCAAATGCAGAAATCATAATAGATGAATGGATAGAAACAGCAAAAGAGATAGGTCGAGAGATTCCAAAGCCTAAAGGAAAGTTAACTTATGCTTAAAATATCATGAAACCCAAAATTTGAAATAGATATTAGGCGTGCTTTCTCTAATCTATGTTACAAAACCTCCCAAAAAATAACCCTTCAATTATCATTTTAATTTTCATAGGATTGCCCTGATTTGAAAAGTTAGTTTAATTTATTTCTTTTTAATCGTGTAATATGATAAGACTCTCCTGTGGTTTGACCCATTTAGCATTTAATTTTTACAGAACCAGTATTGATAAATATTGGAGAACATATGAAAAAAACAAATCTAAATATTCTGGTTATAGGGGGAGGCGTTGCAGGGATGGCTACAGCACAAACCCTTGTTGATCAGGATGTTGTCGTACACCTGGTGGAAAAAGAAAGCTCTCTTGGCGGGCATGCCGCCATGTGGGCATGTATGGCAACCGACTATTGCGAAAACTGCGGTGCCTGTCTCAGCATTGAAATGGCTGCTCAGGTTCTAAAACAGAAAAATGTTATTTTACACCTTAATACCATTGTTAAAACCATTAGTAAGAAAAAGCAGGGGTATGAGGTAATTTTGGAAGATAACGCATCGTTCAATGCGGAAAAAATTATCATGGCCACAGGGTTCTCACCCTTTAACCCTGTTCAGATAAATTCTTTTCACTATAATGATTATAAAAATGTGATCACAACGGCTGAATTAAACACCATCCTGCAGGAGGAGACACTTTCAGGGTATTTTAATGGGAAGCCTGACCCGAAAATTGCTTTTATCCAGTGTGTGGGTTCCCGAAACCGTGAGCAGGGCAGAGATTATTGTTCCCAGGTATGCTGCAAGATATCCATGCGGCATGCAAACAAACTTACCTATCTCTTTCCTGAGTCCGACATAACACTCTTTCACATGGATCTTCAGGTCATTGGAAAAGAGATAAGACCCCTGTTTAATACGCTTTCCAAAAATATTGCTCTGGTTCAGGGAGTTCCTGCCGAGATCCTTGAAGACACAGAGACAAACATGCTGACCATTGTGGCAGAAGATAAAGAAACCCGGTCCAGGGTTTCCAAAGCCTTTGATCTTATCGTTCTTTCTGTCGGCATGCAGCCCTCTCCAGCCCTTGAAAAATCTGATGGTATGCTTGGCGGCATACTTGATCTGAAACCCAATTCCTGGGGATTTTTTAATACAGATCAGGCGGTCATATCAAAGGACGTGGTGATTGCAGGGTGTGCCAGTGGTCCCAAAGATATTCTTTCTTCCAGACAGGAGGGCAGGGTAGCGGCTGCCAAAGTCATTGATGACCTTGGGTTGAATACAAAAAAACAATTAAATATTGCAGTGTTTGGAGAAGGTGTTCAGGCAGATAAAACAGCCAAAGCCATTTCTTCAAAAGGATATTCCACTTATCTGTTCGGGCCGGGAACAGGTGGTTCCAAGGACCGCAGGATTATTTCCATCAGCGGCACTGCCGGCAACTTTTCACTCTATTATGAATCAGGAAATGAAAAGAAATATCTGACCTGTGCGGCCATTATTGCTGCATTTGAACCAAAACGATCATTGAACCGGCTGGACACCCTCAAAAATGCGTCCTTAAGCCTTGATACCTTCTCGCAAATGGTTGAAGAAAAGCCTGACACCTGTCCGGATAATAGTGTCATCCTGCTGGATTATTTTGGGCCTGAGTTTAAATCTTTTGCACGTCTTGCCCTGGAAACCTCTATCAAAGCAAAGGCTTTGGGAAAAAATATTTCCATTATCATGAACAAAATGCTGGTTCACGGTGCATTGGGTCAGCGTCTCTATGATACTGCAAGGCAGCAGGGGGTCGATTTTTTCAGGTTTGAAACAAATGATGATTTAAAATTTGAGGATTCAGGCAATGGATTCTTGATCAAGCTCAAAGAGGCTACATTGCCATCCATTGAGCTGAATCTTAATTGTGACTGCCTTGTCCTGCCGCCGGGCCTGACACCGGCCGGGGAATTTAAAAATGCTGCCGCACTCCTGGGTCAGCCCCTTGATAAGGAAGGATTTTTACAATCTGCCAATACCCGTCACCGTCTGACCCAAAGCCCGAGAAAAGGCATCTTTTTTACCGGGACCTGTCATGATGAGACCGACCCGGATGATCTGAACAATGAAATCAAAGATATTTTATCTGTCTTTTCAACTGAATCCTTTGATTTGCCCCAAATTGATACAGGGGTTGAAATTAATCAAAAACTATGTGCCCAGTGCCTGACCTGTATCAGGATCTGCCCGCACTCGGCCATTATTATGAATGAAAAAAACAGGCCCGAAATTGTACCGGATTCCTGTTTTTCATGCCACCTTTGTGTGTCCAACTGCCCGGCATATGCCATTGAATCAAAAGCGCTGACCAATGATCAGATTTCCCGGAAAGTTGAAAAAAACAAAATGGTCATTCTGGCCTGTGAACGCTCTGCCGCCCTTGCAGCAGACAGTCTTACGCTGCCGGACAATATCACCCTGATACCCATTCCCTGTGCCTGTAGAATCAGCAGTGACGTGATTCTTAAAACCCTTTTAAATGGAGCTTCAAAAGTGATGATCAGCGGTTGCCACGAAGAAAACTGCCGATCCCTTGAAGGCGGCAATATTGCCGATGCAAGCGTGAGACAAGTGTTAAGTATTCCGGGGATGGAACCCTCAAAAGTTGTGTGGGAACCCATAGCCGCCAATGAAACCAAAAAATTTGAACGCATTATTTCCAAAGTGTAAAAATAAAGGAAAATAAATATGGATAATGCAACAATAAATAAAGACTCTGTTCTGTATAAAATGCTGAACCAGTTTGCGCTGGGGGACAATATTTCCGAATGCCTGACCTGTGGAGCCTGCAACTCAAGATGTACCTGGTTTGATGGGGAAGGCGGGCCCTTGCCCCGTCAGATAATCCGCATGGCCGCCCTTGGGCTTGATGAACAGCTTGTGAACAGCAACATGCTCTGGGATTGCCTGATCTGCAATCGGTGCACACAAGGATGCCCCATGGGGATCTCCATGGACAAGGTTGTAAGGAAAGCCAGAAGCCTTGCCATTGCCGATGACAAAATCTCAAATGACATTAAAATAGGAATTAAAAACCGTATCGAACTGGGAGATGTTAACGCCCTGACCAGAGATGAGTTTGTGGAAACCGTTGAATGGCTCAGTGAAGACTTTGTTGATGAAGTGAATGATCCAAAAGCTGAAATTCCCCATGATATTAAAGGGACAAAATTTCTTTATCTCCCCAACCCAAGGGAGCTTGCCACCAGCCTGCTGCATTTAACTGCCATGGCCAAGCTCTTTTATGCCACAAAAGAGACCTGGACCCTGTCTTACCGTCATACCGATGTGACCAACTGGGCCTACTTTGTGGGTAAGGATGATATTACAAAAAAAATTGCCCTGATGGTGGTTGAGCCGACAGAAGAACTTGGCATTGAAACCCTTGTGCTATCAGAGTGCGGCCATGGATATCATACACTAAAATACCTTTTGGAAGATATCATTGGAAGAAAGCCCGGATTTGAAGTAGTCAGCATGCCGGAACTCATTCTTCGATATGCCCGGAAGGGCGTGTTAAAATTTGATCCGGGCGTGCACCCTTATAAAATTGCCTATCATGATCCCTGCAATATTGGCAGAAAATCAGGGGGATATGATGCTCCAAGGCAATTATTGGAAATGATCTGTGAAGGTGTTGTGGAACTGACCCCTAACAGGGAAGACAGTATCTGCTGTGGTGGTGGCGGTGGTATGTTGCAGGACAGCACCACTACCATGAAAAGAATGATTACCGGAAAAACAAAGGTAAACCAGATGAAGGCAACGGGCCTGTCCAACCTTACCACAGCCTGTCTATCCTGCCACAGGCAGCTTGGGGAACTTTCTGATCATTATGAACTGGGGATACAAGTTGATACTGTGGCATACCTGGCATCTGAATCGCTGATATTGTAATTTGAAAAAACTATCGGGTTCAGTTATATTAAAATCTTAATAATTATTCAGAAGAAAAAAAATGACAAATATTGCAATTATTCGTTGTGAAAAAAATGAGAACCAGTGTCCATTAACTGGTTGTTTTACTGCTCTTGCAAAGACAAAGCAGGGGTTTGACAAATATGATGACTGTACGCTTACGGGCGTATTTACATGTCGTTGCCCAGGGGATAAAGTAGCAGAACTTGCTAAAATTCTTAAATCAAAAGGTGCCCATGCAATTCATTTTGTTACATGTTCTTTTGCAAAAAAAACAGACAATGGATGGGATGACTCAAAGGGCGGCTTTTGTGATAATTTTGGCAAGATTGCTGAACAGATTCATAAAGAAACAGGACTGCCGTGTGTTCTTGGAACAGCTCATCTGCCCAAAGGATATACCCCCAAAATTTTGGATTAAATTATTTTTAACGAATAATGAGTTTGTAAATTTTAAAAAAAACCATTATGATCCCGTTGTTGAAAACAGAACAATTTATTATAAAATTTGATATGACTATTAAATATAAAATAAGGAAAAATTGAATGAATCTTACAGATATAATTTCTATAGAAAAATGGGAAGCCTTTGAAAAAGAATTATATGATCGTTCCGGAATGAATGCGTGTGTGTATGACAATCAAGGAAATCGTATAACTTCCTACGTATCATGGGCAAATGAAGTTTGCCCGACAATCAAGTCTTACCCTGAGGGGATTGCTGCTATATGTGCAGTAGCAAATCAATATTTTACTAAAGAAACAGCAGAAACAAAGCAACCTCTTGTTGATGAATGCGATGCAGGTTTTGCTAAATTTGCCGTCCCGATTTTTTATAAACATGAATTTTTAGGCACTGTGGGCGGCTGCGGTCATATTCTCACTGATGGTGAAGTTGGAACTTTTTATATTGAAAAAGCTATTGGGGAAAATGATCTGGGACTAGAAAAAAAAATTGATACCGTTAAACAGATTTCTGAAAATGAAATAAATAAATTGGTTGATTTTGTTCAAACATATCTTAAAAAGATATTATCGGAATAGGCAGGAATATGTTTATTATATTTACCAGGATAAAATCACGCAGCCCTACCGAAAGTACACTTTCAATCATATCTTCTTGATATAATTGAATTTTCACTTTTTATTTATGTTTGCTTTGATAAAATACCCCTCTTTCCTGTCTGTTTGTTTCAATTTTCCCATCGTCTTCAAGCACGCCAAGATATTTATTTACTTCGTTAATATGTATCCCGAGTATTTTACTAAGATCATTCAGGGTGCACGGTCTTCGGGAAATTGTTTCTAAAATAGCGTTTTCAGTATCTTCACGGTATGATTTCATGTCTTTACGTTCGGGTACTGATGCTATTATTTCAGCATTAGTAAAATCCCAGAAATTAACAATTTGCTGCAATTCAGCTTTATTTGCCGGTCTTAAATTATTGACAGTTCCCGGTCTGTCTAAAGTATTTAGCTGCACTTTATCGGGATTTATTTTAATAATTGCATCTTTTAGCAATTGTAACTCTTTAATACTATCATTTATCGTTGGCAGAATTAGAATTTCGAGCCAGATTTTACCTTTATACTCTTTCCTGAAATCAATAAGTCCCTGAATATAATCTTCAATATTAATTTTATGAAAAGGCCTGTCAATCTTATGAAAAGTTAAATCTGAAGCTGCATCCAAGGAAGGTAAAACCAAATTGGCTTTTAAAATCTGTTTTCTGACTTGTTCGTGGTTGAATAAACTTCCATTGGTTAATAAAGCTACCGGAATATCAGGCCAATTTATTTTAATAAAATTTAATACATCGCCTATTCTAGAATTCAAGGTTGGTTCTCCGGCACCGGAAAAAGTGATATAATCAGGAGCAGGATTGTTTTTCATATAAATTTTTAATTCCTCAACAACATCATCATAAGGAATATACTCTTTTCTCTGTATTGTTAAATTTGTTGTTCGTCCGCATTCGCAATAAATACAATTTAAAGAGCATATCTTATGAGGAACCAAGTCAACTCCGAGTGACATGCCGAGCCGTCTGGATGGAACAGGGCCGAAAAGATATTTATACATATATTTCTCTTTTTTTTTATAGGACTTCTAAAAATTAAATTTTTTAATCAAATCCTGATCCGCCCTTCAAACACCAGGGTGGCAGGACCTGTCTTAAAAATATGGTTTGTCTCTTTATCCCAGTAAATGTCAAGGTCTCCGCCATCAAGGTGGACAATGGCTTTGTCTGATGCCCTGCCCGTGAGATGGGCGGCAACAAGAGCGGCACAGGCACCGGTTCCACAGGCCAGTGTAATCCCGGATCCCCTTTCCCACACCTTCATTTTTAATTCACTTTTGTTCACCACTTCAATAAACTCAACATTGGTCTTTTCCGGGAACCTTGCATGGGTTTCAATTGATGGGCCAATTTTTTTAATATCAACTTTTTCCACATCATCAACAAAAATAACCGCATGGGGGTTTCCCATGGATACGGCAGTAATGCGATACTCTTTATTCCCAGCCATCAAACGTTCTTCAATTGCTTTCTCGTTTCGGCTTTCAAATGGAATATCCCTGCACAAAAGAACAGGTTCTCCCATATCCACCCTTACCGACTGAACCTGTTCCTTATTACCAGATATCACTTCGGGGACCACCTCAGGGATGACGGTACCAGCCTTTGTATCCACCCTTATCGTCTTTTTTAAAACCATCTTGTTTTCATACAAGTATTTGGCAAAACACCGCATGCCGTTGCCGCACATCTGGGCCTGGGAGCCATCGGAATTATATATCCGAAATTTAATATCATGGTCCTTGGATTCAAGAATCAGGATAATGCCATCCGCCCCTATACCAAAATGCCTTGAGCAAAGCCTTTTTGCCAATGCAGGATAATTTTCATTTTGTTCTATTTTTCCATCCCGGTCATCTAAGATAATAAAATCATTGCCAAGCCCTTCCATTTTGATAAATTCAAGTTCCATATTCTTCTCCATCATGATTTGCAATATCCAAGGATTGAAAGGATATCATTTCCAATGGCCTCCACCTGCCAATGTCTCACATGTTCAATTTTTAAGAGGTCTTCGGATGTTGCAGGATTTTTAAAAGCAATGGAACCAATCACTGCATTATTTAATAAAAATCCCGGCTCAATCCCTATTGCGGCACTCAATTTTTCCCTCATCTTTTTCAGCCGTATGATTCTTTCCTGAACTATAACATTTTTTTTCGGTCTTCTGGTCTTTGGATAAGAAGGTAATGCTTTATGATCAAGACTAATTGCCTTGGTAATGGCTTCCACGCAAATCTTTCCATACATATCTGCCTGTTTTTTGCTTATTGCCCTTATGCTCAACATCTGATCAATTGTCACAGGTTTCTCGTAGGCCATGGTCATTAAAGATGGGTTTGATATAATTTTAAATAAAGGTTGGTCCTTTTTTTGTGCTATCTTTAACCGAACCTGCAATAAATTTTCAAGAACGGCAAGGCTCCTATTATCCATTTTACCGGCGCCTTTAAATTTTAAAAACAATGGCAAAGCATGATTGTTTTCATACCGGACCTGTTCTTGTATTTCAAACTCTTCTTTGGCCCAGGAAAGCCGCTTTTTTTCCACAAGCCGCCCTTGGATAATATCATGCAGTTTTGTAAGATATGCCACATCCCCTACTGAATATTCAATCATCCCCTGTTTAAACGGACGTTTTCCCCAGTCTGATTTTTGATATTTTTTATCTGCATCCACATTAAAATTTCTTTTTAACAGGGCGGCAAGCCCCCGTTCTTTGATGCCTAAAAACCGGCAGGCAATTTCCGTGTCAAAAAGATTCTTCACCTGTGCCTGATAATCCCTGTCAAGGCTTCTGATATCAAAATCAGCCCCATGAAACACTTTCATCACATCCCTGTCTTCAAGCACCCGTAAAAATGGGGCGACCTCTTTAATTTCAAACGGATCAATTAAAAATGCTTCTTTTGCCGTGGCAACCTGGATCAGACAAATTTTCTCCTTAAAACAATGCATGGAATCCGCTTCCAGGTCCACACCGATTATTTTTTCTTTTAAAAAATCATCACAGACGTTTTTCAGTTCTACATCTGATTCAATAAACTTGTAATTCAATTTTTTTCCCTTGATTGTTTACATTACTTCTTCTAAAATCCATATTTTATATTTAACCGACAACAAACACAATGGAAAACAAGATGATTAACATAACATTTCCGGACAATACTATAAAGAGCTTTGAAAACAATCCCAGCGGCATGGATATTGCCAAAAGTATTTCAGACGGATTTGCCAGAAACTGTGTGGCAATGAAAATTGATGAACGGCTTTTGGATTTAAACCTGTCCATCAAAGAAGATACTGCCATCAGTCAGCAATCAGCAATCAGCCAGCGCCTTGTTTTTAATGTCCTTTGCTGAAAGCCGGATGATAGCGCGCCCGT
>NZ_JAIOSW010000473.1 GCF_021107415.1 Desulfobacula sp. | reverse complement strand
GACTTTATTTTAGATGCTGGTATGAAAATAACTGCAATTGAAGTAAAATCCGGAAAAACGATTTCAACTTCTTTTTTTAAAAATTTAAGGTATTTATCAAAGATCAGTAATATAAATGTCGAAAATTATTTAATATATGGCGGCAGAAAGAATTATATTCAGGCAGGGATAAATATTGTCAGCTGGCTCAATATAGATAGTCTTGGATGACCTTGTTTTTTAATTGACCATGATCCTTTCTTTTTGGTCGGGCACTAAATAGTGATCACCTTATCCGCCAATTGCATGGCCGTAACAATATCAAGCATATTCGTTGTCTCGCCCACCTGCTTTTGATCAAGAAGGTCAAAATGGGTCAGGCACGTCCCGCAAACCAGGATACAAAGCCCGTCCTCTTCATATTCTTTTAAAATCGATAATACATCCGAACCATCAACCGTGAGTTTAACACCGTTGTTCACAAAGACCAGCCGCCATAGATCAGGTCCCATCTCTTTTAGCGTCTTTATATAGCTGATCATGAGTTTTAAACCAAGCTCATCATCACCAAAGCCCATGCGATCTGTGACCAGCATGACCATAATTTTCTTTTTTTCGTCACTTTGTTTTTCAGCTACTATGCCTTCGGGAGCAACTCCACCTTCACGCCTGCCTGTGACATAAAAATTTCCTTTCTTCTCCTTTACTGAGACTTCAAAATCCTGGGATTCAAGGAAACGGCTTACATTCTGCCTGGCCGCTTCGTTATCTACAAGGACTTTAATGCTGTTTAAGTTTTCCTCTTCTATTGCATTTTTTGTCTGCAATACCGGGGCCGGACATGCAAGTCCCCTTACGTCTATCTCTTTCATTTTTTTCCTTTTTTGTATCTTAATATGTAAAATTACCTTTGTTTTTCGGGGCAGTGGTGCCTTTTGTTCTCCTTAAATTATTCAGCCATAAGTCAGATAAAGTAATCAATCATTTATATAATTCAAATATTAAAAAAAAAGGTATTTAACAAATTGATAATTTATATATGATTCGCAAATCTTATTGAAATATTGAATACAACTTAAAATATAATCTCCTTCTGAA
The DNA here is from genome assembly GCF_021107415.1 of Desulfobacula sp. The sequence goes on along the minus strand of NZ_JAIOSW010000473.1, from coordinate 3,797 downwards.
AAAAATCCGGCAGAATGCAAACTTGAATATCTAAAAGAATTTGGGCTCCAAAAAACCCTTTGTGTTGGAAACGGGTCTAATGACGAGCTGATCTTAAAAGAGTCTGTATTAGGGATAGCGGTTCTTCAAAAAGAGGGTCTGGCATCAAAAACCCTGCTTGTATCCGATCTTATTGTGCACAATATACTGGATGTTTTTGAGTATTTTGAGAAACCCAATCGACTTGTTGCATCCCTGCGGAAATAAAAGACGTTCCGGCATTATTTTATAAATTTCCTTTTAAACCGATTTTTTCTGCTGCGGACCGCATCCCTAAGATTACCTCGGTGATGAGTTCGGAAAGATCCATATCAAGAAATTCAGCACCCTGCTGGATCACCTTCCTGTCAACCCCTGCGGCAAAACTTTTATCCTTAAATTTCTTTTTCACGGATTTTGCCTTGATATCAAGGATGCTTTTTGACGGTCTGACCAGAGCAGAACTTGCCACAAGGCCGGTAAGTTCATCAATGGCATAAAGTGTTTTTTCAAGATTGGTTTCAGGTTTCACATCCGTACAAATTCCAAAGCCATGGCTGATGACCGCCCGGATATAGTCTTCAGGCCAATTGTGTTCTTTGAACAATTCAACGCACTTGTGGCAATGTGCTTCAGGAAACATCTCATAATCAAGGTCATGTACCAATCCAATGACCCGCCATTTTTCTTCATCTTCATTGAAACGGCGGGCAAAATGGCCCATCACAGCTTCAACAGCAAGGGCATGGCGAATTAACCCTTCCTTTTTATTATATTTTTTTAATAACTTGAATGCATCCTCTCTAGTCGGGACGTATGATTTCATAGCAAATCCTTTAATTATATTGCGTTTTCTGACCGATATAGTACAATCTTCATTATCTTTAAAACATTTATAAGTCAACTTTTATGATCTCAAATAGGTCCAATATAAAATTTATATTAGACATGAGAATTGCCGTCAAAGAGGAGTTGGAAAAGTAATGGACATATTAAAAACAAAATCTGAGATGCAGGAATGGTCAAGAAACAAGAAAAAAGGATCAAAAACCATATGCTTTGTTCCTACTATGGGATATTTACACCAGGGACATATTTCCCTGATGGAAAAAGGAAAACCCTTATGTGATGAGCTTGTGATCAGCATCTTTGTAAACCCGACTCAATTTGGGCCCAATGAGGATTTGGACGCTTATCCTTCAGATATTGAAAATGATCTTGCCCTTGCCAGAAAAGCCGGTGTAACCGCAGTCTTTTTGCCCGACAAAAAAAGTATTTATCCTGAAAACTTTCAAACTGAAATTAAACTTCAATATCTTCCAAAATTTTTATGCGGAAAATTCAGACCGGTTCATTTTGCAGGTGTTGCAATCGTCGTCACCAAATTATTTAATATTGTTATGCCTGATATCGCCATATTTGGGCAAAAAGATTATCAGCAGCTTCAAATTATTCGACAACTGATACTGGACCTGGATTTTGATATCAAAATTGTGGCGGGAGATATCATCAGGGAGAAAGACGGTCTTGCAATGAGTTCCAGGAATGCCTATCTTTCCAACACTCAAAGGGTGTCCGCCTTAAGTCTTTCCAAGTCATTGAATCTGGCCAAAAAATTGATTGCCAGGGGAGAAAAAAATCCTGTGGTCATTAAAAATCAGATTGAAACGTTTATTGGTACGTTTCCTGAAACAAATATAGAGTATGTTTCCTTTTGCAATCCCAAAACCCTTGAGGATATAGATCAGATAGAAAATCAGGTCTTGCTGGCAATAGCCGTGAAACTGGGGAAAACAAGATTAATTGATAATGCCCTTATTGATCATCCTTCACAATAATAATCCTGCATTCTTTTAGAAAGGTATGACGCTCTGTTATTTTTTCCAACAAAAGGTAATCCGACATTCTGATAACAATGGCGGTATCGGGTTTTCTTTCTTTACGAAGTCCCTTGAAAATCATGGGACGATTGCCAATTCTTTTATCCTTTAATGCCTGATCCATACTGCAAAGATACTTGCAGACACCCTTTTGAACCGCAAACTCTCTGCTGATAAAAACAGAAGAATATATGTCATGGCCCTGTTCGCTGACAATCAGAGGATTCAGTACGGGTTCAACACCAAGCCCTCTTGTATCAATGATCAAACCCGTGTAGAGAGTCTCTCCTATTATTTGAATATTTTTTTTACGTATTTCAGGGCTGATTTTTGGTATCTGACGAATTTCTTCAGGTAATACCAATTGCAAAAAACCACCAAACATACTGGTTTTAATCATTATTTCCACAGAAAGTGCAGAGGTATAATATAATTTTGAAATGATTGCATCCCTTGCTGTTTTCTCCATACCCGCCAAAATAATATCATTTTTAGATGCATAGTCATCCACACTCAAAGTATTATTAATTTTAATTCGTTTTAAAATTTCTATAATCCCCCGGTTTGCATCAGCTCTTGCAGCTCCAAGAACGGATTCATGGGAGGTTTTTGTGTTCTCTTCAGGAGACGCCTTGCCAATCGCTGAAATATTTCCGGTACTCCAGTTTATAGTCCCATTTTCAAATTGGGTAACACAATGATAATCTTTAGGTTGATCCTGATTAGCGAGACAAAAGGAATGAAAAAAAATGATAACAATAACACAGCCATATGCCAGCCTTTTTTTGTTTTGTCTCATATTTTTTTTTGCACGCTGTTAGCTTTTTAGAAAATTTGATTCAATAAAATCGGCTATCTGACTGATATCTTCAAGCCCAAACACAGGCACATCCGGTTTATAGTCTGAATTCGTAACAAATGCGATCAAATTTTCATCCTCCATACAAAGCGGTTGTTTATGCACACTTTGGGTCCTGAAAATTTCTATTTTAGGCAGATTTTGTTTTTTAAAGCCTTCTGCTAAAATAATATCCATATCAAAAAGATAAGATCTCATCTTTTCAAGATAGCTTGTCTTATCATCTTTAATTATTGCGATATTATCTTGAGTAATAACAAGAGTGGCCTTGGCACCTGCTTTTCTGTGACGCCAGCTGTCTTTGCCTTCTTTGTCCATTTCAAACCCGTCATGGGCATGCTTCACTGATCCTATTTTGTATCCCCTGTCCGTCAAAAGGACAATCAGCTTTTCAAGAAGCGTGGTCTTTCCGGAGTTGGATTTTCCTACAATGGTAATTATCTCTGGTTTCATATTTGTTGTCTTCATAGTTTTATATTATTTTTTAATAAAAATAGTGCGCGGAACAAAGAAAGTCAAGCAGGGAAAAGCTCAAGCAGGGCAATTGTATGAGAAAGAAAAAAGCAACTGGGTTTTAACCCGGCAGGGCATGGATTGCAACCTCCTCGGTAAGATTCAGCTTCAATCTCGACAAGTAATCTTGTTCATAATATTAGAAAATTCAATTCTTTTTATGAATATGATTCACCGAGAATTGGTTTCTGAAAGGTATTTCTTGACCAATAAGCATTTGAATATTAGAATATAAGGATATAAAATTAGGATAAAATTTATGAGAAGTTATATTGAGCTTTCAAACCGGTATCGAATTGTTTTGCTGTCTTTTGCGTCTAAAAAATCAATGAGATGGTATTTGGGTACACAGAAGGCAGAATAAACAAATGAAATCCGGTTAAAAATTAAATGGTGAAAATATGAATTTTCATTATACTCCTTATATATGGCTTTTCCTTACATCGGCAATGATTATGGCGGTCATAGGGATTTATGCCTGGCGTAATCGCAAAATACCTGGAGCAAAATCCTTTGCTATTCTTATG
>NZ_JAIOSW010000079.1 GCF_021107415.1 Desulfobacula sp. | reverse complement strand
CTTAAGGATATATTAGGATTTTGTGATATCCCTCTGGTTTCCATTGATTTCAACTCAAATCCGCTTTCTTCAATTGTTGATGCAGGGTGTACGGATGTTATTAACGGCAATATGGTAAAAATCTATTCATGGTATGACAATGAAGCAGGTTATTCCCACAGGATGATTGATCTGGCTGTCATGGTCGGCAAATCCCTATAATTGGAGGCATAAAATGAGCAGAGTCCCTTTAATCGCAGGTAACTGGAAAATGTACAAAACCGGTCGGCAGGCAGTTGAAACTGCCAAAGATCTGGCACAACTTTGTTCAGATGTCCAAGATGTCGAAGTCATGATAGCACCGACCTTTCTTTCTTTACCCCTGGTTGCAGCATCTATTGAAGACACCAATGTAAAAATCGGGGCACAAAATCTCTATTTTGAAAAACAAGGCGCCTATACCGGTGAAATATCGGCGGATATGCTCAAAGCTGCCGGCGTTGAATATGTCCTCATTGGGCATTCTGAAAGAAGATTATATTTTGGAGAAACCGACACCTCTGTCTGTAAAAAAATCAAGGCTGCCATTGAGGTTGGATTAAAACCTGTTTTATGTATTGGAGAATCAGAAACCCAGAGAGAGGAAGAAAAAACCTTTTCCATACTTGACAAACAGGTGTCAGATGGGTTAAAAGGCTTTGGTCTTGAAGAACTTGCACATTTAGTTCTTGCTTATGAACCTGTATGGGCGATCGGTACAGGGAAAACAGCCAGTGTTGATCAGGTAAGCCAGGTTCATCAGTATCTGCGTTCTTTGCTTGAAAAATTGTTTTCAAAGGACTTTTCCAACCAGACACGAATATTGTATGGTGGCTCAGTCAATCCTGAGAATGCAAGAGACCTGATGGGTATTGAGGATGTTGACGGAGCTCTTGTTGGTGGAGCCAGCCTTGATGCCAATAAATTTATTAATATTATAAAATATAATAGTTAACAAATATGACAAATTTAATAGTCGCATTACATGTTTCAGCTTGCATCTTATTGATTCTGATTGTTCTACTTCAAAGTGGAAAAGGTGCAGAGATGGGAGTTTCTCTTGGTGGCGGAGCAGGCCAGACACTTTTTGGTGCTACAGGTCCTGCAACCATATTGACTAAAATCACAACAGGTGTTGCCATTATTTTCATGATTACATCTCTTACTTTGGCTTACACATCGGGTCATCGGTCAGACACATCTGTGATGAAGGACAATCTACCTGCTGAGCAAACGACCGAGTAAATTTTGAGTTTTTAGTTCTTAGTTTTGAATTTTCCCCCAAACTCAAAACTCATAATTAAAAATTCATAATTCTAATGTGCCGAAGTGGTGGAATAGGTAGACACGCACGCTTGAGGGGCGTGTGGGGCGACCCGTGGGAGTTCAAATCTCCCCTTCGGCACCACAAAATATACAAGCCACGGGCAACAATTGTTCGTGGCTTTTTTTGTTTTATCGAGTTTAATTTTATCAGGGTATGGTGATAAATGTCCAAAAACTATAGAAGAAATTGTTTTAAGTGTACCTTCTTCTATGTAACATGGGACCCACAACATCCCAATGGCTGTAAAGCCATGGGGTTTAAAACCAAACAGCTGCCAAGTGTTGTTGTATTCCAATCCTCTGGAAAACCCTGTGAACTTTATAAAGAAAAAACACTTAAGAAACCTGATCAGCCTTGAATTTTTTCTGACCTTGTTTATATTAAGCTATTATGAATGATAAAAAAAACAGTATCTCCCAAGATCCAAAAAAATTGAAAAAGAACTGGGTGAATTTCTAAATAAAAAATTTGGCGGCAACGTTAAAATTATAACCCCTTCTATTCTTCCCCGGCAAGAATCAATCTCAGGCAAGTCTGCCCCAAAAGGCAAAAAAAACCCTATCAATTTTAATATCAAACCCAGGGAACTTATAGCTTATCTTGATCAGTATGTGGTGCAACAGACAAAAGCAAAATCAATTCTATCAACAAAGATATGCACCCACTTTAACCGGATCAGATATTCTCAAACCACGGATGAAGGCATGTCAAAAATCACGGGTAATATTAAATCCAACATTTTAATGTTTGGCCCTACTGGAATTGGAAAGACATATCTGATTAAACTCATTGCAAAAAAAATCGGAGTTCCATTTGTAAAGGCAGATGCCACAAAATTTTCCGAAACCGGTTATGTTGGAGGCGATGTAGAAGATTTAATCCGGGATCTGGTGAAAGAAGCCAATGATGATATTGAACTTGCCCAATGCGGTATTGTCTACATTGATGAAATTGATAAAATTGCAGCAAGTCCCAATGTAATGGGTGCCCAGGTATCAAGGACCGGTGTTCAGAGGGCTCTTTTAAAACCCATGGAAGAAACCGATGTCGACTTAAAAGTTCCCCATGACCCTGTATCCATGATGCAGGAACTAGAATCCTATCAAAGAACCGGTAAAAGGGCCAAACGGACTGTAAATACAGCCAATATCCTTTTCATTGTGAGTGGTGCATTCTCAGAGCTTTCAAATGTCATTAAAAGACGGTTATCAAAACAGAATATCGGATTTGGTTCAACGCTTGTAAAATCCAAAAAAGATAATGACCTGTTAAAATTAACTAAAGCCCAGGACCTGGTGGAATTTGGCTTTGAATCTGAATTCATTGGAAGGCTTCCTATCCGATGTATTCTTGAGACCCTTAGCCAGGAAGACCTGTACTCAATTTTAAAGATGCCCAACAATCCGGTAATTTTGAGCAAACGCCTCGACTTTAACGCCTATGGCATAAAAATTATTTTTACAGATGATGCATTAAAAGTTCTTGCAAAAAGGGCGTATAAAGAAAACACGGGCGCCCGGGGTCTTGTCAGTGTGATTGAAGACGCTCTGCTTAATTTTGAAGAAAAACTTCCGTCACATGATTTTTTAAAATTTACTGTGACAAAAGAAGTCCTGGAAGATCCAAAAGGTCATCTTGAAGATATTTTATCAAAACAAAATTCTTTAAAATGGGATAATCTTTATGAAAAAGCCTTTCTTGATCATAAAAATTATATTTCAAACTATATAAAAGACAATTGGAAAATATTTTCCCTGCGCCATGGACTGACTCTTTCACAAATCCGATGCGATATGGTGGCGCTTTATTTTTGTAAGAATGTCATGGAAGTTGAAGACGCTGTGAAAAAAATAAAAAAATTCCATGATTCAATCAAAGAAATTGAAGTTGAAATATCAAAAAGCTATAATTTGAACATTGTTTTTGAAGAAGATGCCATTGATTTTCTGATTGAACAATTTATCACCCATAATGCAACAAATGAAGAAATACTGTCAAAAATTTATAACAGCTACTATGATGGATTTAACCTTATCCGTGAAAAAACAGGTAAAACCAGATTTTTTCTGTCCAAAAATGCGTTAACAGACACGGAGACCTATCTTAACGACCTTATCAGGAAAGAAATAATATGATTGGAATTTCAAAGCTTTATTGTGCGACCGTAGAACCATCAGATGCTTTAAGATACTCAAGACACTCAGGGCAAATGCCCTCTCATCTTTTGCAGTTTTCTAAAGATAAAACACCTGTGGTTGTATGGAATATGACAAGACGGTGCAATCTTAAATGTGTTCATTGCTATGCCAGATCAGAAGACATTTCCTATGACAATGAACTGGCCCATGAACAAAGCATTGCCATGATTGATGACCTGGCCCAATTTGGTGTACCGGTTCTTCTCTTTTCAGGTGGGGAACCCACTGTGCATCCAAGGCTTGTTGAGTATGCCAAATATGCCGTCAGCAAGGGGATGAGAGCGGTTATTTCCACCAATGGTACCCTTATCACCAAAGAAAAAGCCAAAATATTCAAAGAAATCGGGCTTTCTTATGTGGGTATCAGCCTTGATGGCTTGGAAGAGACCCATGATAAATTCAGAGGGGTTAAAGGCTCCTATAAAAAGGCCATGGCAGCCATTAAAAACTGTCAGGAAGCCGGCATCAAAGTAGGGTTAAGGTTTACCATCAACAAAAGGAATGTAAAAGACATCCCGGGTATTTTTGACCTTCTTGAAGAAAAGAATATTCCCAGAGCCTGTTTTTATCACCTGGTATATTCAGGCAGGGGTTCTGAAATTGCCAAGGAAGACCTCTCCCATGAGGAGACCCGCAAAGTTCTTGATCTTATCATGGACAGGCCAAAAGACCTCCATGACCGGAACTTGCCAAAAGAGGTTCTCACAGTGGATAATCATGCCGACGGCCCTTATCTTTACCAAAGGCTTTTGGATGAGGACCCCCAGAGAGCCGCTGAGGTTCTTGAACTCCTTGAAATGAATGAAGGTAACAATTCAGGTCGAGGCATTGGATGTATTTCCTGGGATGGCGAAGTCTACCCGGACCAATTCTGGAGGGAAAAGAGTCTTGGCAACATCAAAGACATGCCTTTTTCTAAAATATGGACAAATGTTGACAATGAATTCTTAATGAAACTCAAAGAAAAGAAAAAACATGTTAAGGGCAGATGTGCCCAGTGCAGATGGCTTGATATCTGTGGTGGTAACTTCAGGGCTCGTGCGGAATCTGTTGCCGGTGATCCCTGGGACAGTGATCCGGCTTGTTACCTGACAGATGACGAGATCAAAAAGGAGGAGTCATAATGCTTTTTCCCGATTCTCGTGGGCGAAGATTAAGAGCCAGTAAAAATTTTAGAAGAATGATAAGGGAAACAAAACTTTCCTGTGATGATTTTATTCTTCCTTTATTTGCCATAGAGGGAAATTCCATAAAAAAACCCATTGAATCCATGCCGGGTCATTTTCAACTCTCCTGTGACCATATTGTCAAAAAAGCGAAAGAAGCCCGGGATACCGGTATTCCTGCCATCATTTTATTCGGTATTCCTGACAAGAAAGATCCTTTGGCAACAAGGGCTTATGCCTCGGACTCTATTGTTCAAAAAGCCATTCAGGAAGTGAAAGAAAAGGTCCCTGATATTATAGTCATTACAGACGTATGTCTTTGCGGGTATATGGATCATGGACATTGCGGAGTTGTTGAGAACGGAATTATTGATAATGATGCCTCCCTTGACCTTCTGGCTAAAACTGCGCTTTCACATGCCAGGGCCGGTGCCGATATGGTAGCGCCGTCCGATATGATGGACGGAAGAGTCGGTGAAATACGACAGACGCTTGATGAGGAAGATTTTTCTCACATTCCTGTGATGTCTTATGCTGTCAAATACAGTTCGGCATTTTACGGCCCGTTCAGGCAGGCAGCAGAGTCTGCACCGCAATTTGGTGACAGAAAAACCTATCAGATGGACCCTGCCAATTCCAATGAGGCCATCAGGGAAGCCATCATGGATGTTGAGGAAGGTGCGGACATTATTATGGTAAAGCCGGCTCTTGCCTACCTGGATATTATCTATCGATTAAAAGAAGAAATAGATCTTCCCATTGCTGCCTACAATGTCAGTGGAGAATATTCAATTATGAAAGCCGGAGAAATAATGGGCTGGGTCAATGCAAATGAAATTATCATGGAGACGCTTTTATCCATTAAAAGAGCCGGTGCTGACTTAATCCTGACATATTCCGCAATTGAAGTTGCAAGGGAGTTAAATAAATAATGAATCATCCTCATGGACAGGGTCATGCCCCAAAGGCCAATACCCTTAGACTGGTTGCCTGGGAAACCACCCGCCGGTGCAACCTTGCCTGCAAACACTGCAGGGCTGTGGCAGAAGATCATCCCTATGACAATGAACTTGATACAAAAGCGTCGTTTAAATTATTGGAACAGATCAAAGAGGTTGGTGATCCCATTATTATCCTCACCGGTGGAGAGCCGCTTTTAAGGGATGATATTTTTGATATTGCCGCCTTTGGAACAAAATTAGGTCTTCGCATGGTCATGGCACCTAACGGGACTTTGATCACCCAAGAAAGTGCTAAAAAAATGAAAACTTCCGGCATAAAAAGAATCAGTGTCAGTCTTGACGGTTCAACGCCTGAAACCCATGATGATTTTCGAGGACTTAAAAATGCCTTTAACAATTCCATTCAAGGTATCAACATTGCCAGACAAGCCGGTATTGAATTCCAGATCAACACCACCATAACAAAAACAAATCTGGATCAAATACCGAAAATATTAGACTTGGCAGAAAATTTAGGGGCAGTGGCCCATCATATTTTTCTCCTTGTTCCCACAGGGCGGGGAAAATATATTGTGGACAGTGAAATCAATGCAAAAGAGTACGAAGAAACCTTAAACTGGTTCTATGATCAAAGAGATAAAACAAGCTTACAGCTTAAGGCGACCTGTGCGCCGCACTATTACAGAATATTACGCCAGCGGGCTAAAGAAGATGGTAAAAAAATAAGTTTTGAAACCCATGGCTTAGATGCTGTCACAAGAGGGTGTCTTGCCGGAACGGGGTTTTGTTTTATTTCCCACGTAGGAAGGGTTCAAACATGCGGTTTCCTTGATGTGGAATGTGGTAATATTACCCAACAAACCTTCAAAGATGTCTGGGAAAATTCTCAAGTTTTTAATAAACTCAGAAATTTTAATAACCTTGAAGGCAAATGCGGTATTTGTGAGTACAAAAGAGTTTGTGGCGGATGCCGCGCCCGTGCATATGAAGCAACGGGTAATTATCTTGCAGAAGAACCGTTATGTTCCTATCAACCGGGCACGTAGTGCCTAAGGTGTTTAATAAGTTTATTCCGTTTCACCCAATTGCAACCATTTCGGAAAAGGCATTGGAGGGAATCGCTCTAAAGGAGTCTTGACGTCTATCCTCTAAAATTAATACGATTGCTTCAGAAAGGCTTTTAAGACATTCTTCTTTTGTTTTTCCCTGTCCATTTGCACCAGGGAGTTCAGCACAGTAAGCAACAAACCAGTCATCATCTTTTTCTATGATTGCAGTAAATTCATTATACATTACGTTTCTCCAATATAATATTGTATAAAATTAATATACAGCATCTCTTCCTATAGACAACATTTTTTTTGGGATGCCGGAAATCTATTGTACCGAATTTGGTGAAAATGTTCAATTGTAGAACTTTTAACCTCAAAATCTTTATATGCTTTTTCCTATTGGATAAATCAATATTTGTCGAATTTGCCAATACTGGCATTTTCGACAAATGTCAGTGGAGCGATGTTCGAACCAGGCCCAATCTCTTTGCTATCCTGTCCTGACCCTACCCCAAATGGAATCTCTCAGTCAGTGGTGAGTATTCAATATAAAACTTCTTTTCCCAAATCCTGCGACTTTCACAGGTGTGAAAAATTTTACATACTTATAGGAAAAAAATTACATACTTTTATTACATTTTTTTCCTATAAAAAATTCCTCTTCAACCCCTTATACCCAAGGGACAGGGAGGAATCCGAATCCTTGAGTCTGGTATAAAAATTGCTTCCAAATAAGATAAAAGTCAGGTATTTATAAAAATAAAAAATTGCTGGGAGAGCAAGTCATGGTAATTTAAAAGGATGCATCCGGCTATAAAAGCAGTATAAAAATATAACAATTTTATTTAAAGGAGGACAGATAATAACAATTATAGGAAATAAGGAAATCAAAGCATGGAGAACTTCATAATTCTCCATGAAAAATTTAACGCAAAACTATTCACATATCAAGGAGTAACAAAATGAAACGTTTTTATCTATTGTTAGCGGTCATTGCTGTCACATGCCTTTGTTTTGGTTATGGAACAGCAGCACAGGCTGCTAGTTATGAAATCTATAGTTATGCCTCTGATGGCACAAATGACGATGGCGGGCCGGACTATGACCACGCCGTGGTTTCGGGCGGAGGAGATCATGATAGCTGGCTGGCCGAATCACGGGTCAATGGCTGGGAACTGGGCGCCAGGTCCAACCTCTGGTTTGACTATGAGAGTCAAGCCATGGGTATATACCGGCCTTATGCTTCTGCCGAATTTAAACAGCAATTCCGTGTCCTCGACGGTAGCATTGCTTCCAGCGTGACCTTCTCCTACGACGGCATACTGTCAGCTGACGGCAGCGACAATGTTGAAGGTTGGTATTGGTTTATGGCTTCACTGGGGGTCGATCACTATGATAACGAAAATATTTGGATGGGAAATAAGCATTCTGAATATTTTGAAAAATATGATTCTGATGGCTTTGGCACCTGGAACTATGATGACAGCTTTACCATTACCTATGCAGCAGATGAATTGATCACCGGTGAGGACTTTTTCCTCAGGGTCTGGCTTGATACCTTCTATGAGGCAGAAGGGGTGTGGTTTGGCGAAGAAGGAGCCACATACGGCTTTCTGGATATCTCTGCCGATTTCTTCAACAGTCTGAAATTGGTCAGTGTCACCGGCGGCATAGAAGCTGTGGGCGCTCCCATTCCCATCCCCGGTGCAGCATACCTCTTAGGCTCCGGCCTGATCGGGCTTGTATTAATGAGGAGAAGAAGGAGTGGAACAAAAGTTTGAGGCCCAAGGGAAGTTTATACTGCTTACAAACCAAAGGGATCAAACTCGATTGATCCGCTTACTATCATAAAAGAAGGCAGATATAATGAAGAAGCAACTTTTCTGTTCAATGATGATTTTATCTTTTGTTTTGATAGCAAATATAGCCCAGGCTGCATTTGCAGAGCCGCCGTATTGGTCGCATTGTTCTGCGGCACGTTGGGAGTATGGGGGCAATATATTTGATGAAGGGGAAACAGATGCCTATGTATCAGGTCTTGATGGCGGTTTTGCCGTGGCAAGGGCTGATGGCTGGGATTTAGGCTCTCGGGCATACGGCAATTGGAACTCCACCAATAATGCTGGATATGAGTCACAATCAGAGTCATCGCAGCAATTTGTAGTCAATGCAGCTGGGCAGGCCAGTATTACTTTTTCTTATAGTGGTTATTTGGAGGTTACCGCTTATAATGTTGCATATGCCGATTATCATACCGAGTTCTCGTTTTCCGCTTTCGATGGTACATGGGGAAATGGCAATGGCTTAGATGTCGAGTTAAATTCTGAAGGTTACCAATCTTATTCAGATACTTTTATATTTAATTATGACTTCGCTGACAACGATATCGGAAGCACCTTCCGAATAGACTTTGATCTCAGGACCAGGGTTGGGGGAGACAATACAAGCTTTTGTAATAATGGTTATCTTTACCTTGATTCTAATTTTTACGATAGCCTCAAAATTGACCTTGTCAGTGGTGGAATAGCAGCTGTTGTCCCTATTCCCGGTGCTGTCTGGCTGCTGGGTTCAGGATTGCTGGGCCTGGTGGGAATCAGAAGAAGATTTAAAAAATAGACGACAAAACATTATACACAATAACAAAGGCAGGGTCATTTGGCTCTGCCTTTGTTTTGGTAGACAACATTTTTTTTGGGATGTCGGGAATCTATAGTACCGAATTTGGTGAAAATTTTCTTAATCACAGCTTATTGGCCAGATGAAAAAAACTTTGAAACAGGCTTTAAATATCGGTGAATATCCAAAAGAGTTGTTGTTTAAAGATACTCAGTTGCTACAGATCCTGATTCTTTTTTTTATCACAAAAAAAAAGGCCAGTTGAAAAAACTAACCGGCCTTTTTGTTTTATCCTGCTAAAAAATCAGGGGAAAGCTAAACCACACCCTGATCCATCATTGAATCTGCAACTTTAACAAATCCAGCAATATTGGCACCATTAACATAGTTGCCAGGGGTTCCATATTCTTCTGAAGCAGACAGACAGGCTGAATGAATACTGTGCATGATACCTTTGAGCTTGGCTTCCACTTCTTCACGGGACCATTTGATTCTCATTGAATTTTGGGACATTTCAAGCCCGGAAACGGAAACACCGCCGGCATTGGCTGCCTTGCCCGGTGCATAGAGAATATTATTATCAAGAAAAATTTCAATACCTTCCGGCATGGTCGGCATATTTGCCCCTTCACTGATAGCATAGACGCCGTTATTTAGCAAATTTTGGGCATCTTTTGCATTAATTTCATTTTGGGTTGCACTTGGAAAAGCACAGTCTGCCTTATGATTCCAAAGCGGATTATGGTCAGATCCCGCATCAAGAGCAGTATATACCGCTTCAGGGTATTTTTCTGCATACTCCTTAATCCTGCCGCGTTTTACATTTTTCAAATACATTATATGATGAAGCTTGGCTTCATCTATCCCTTTTTCATCATAAATATATCCGGAAGAATCAGAAAGTGTGACAACTTTTGCTCCCAGATGGTTCAATTTTTCAGTAGTATATTGGGCCACGTTACCTGAACCTGAAACCAGGCAGGCTTTGCCTTTAAGACTTTCTTTCCGGGTGGCCAGCATTTCCTGGGCAAAAAAGACCGCACCATACCCGGTGGCTTCCGGTCTGATCAGACTTCCACCCCAATTAAGGCTTTTCCCGGTCAGAATACCTGAAAATTCATTCCTCAATTTTTTATACATACCAAAAAGATATCCGATCTCTCTTGCTCCGACACCGATATCCCCAGCAGGAACGTCCGTATTAGGGCCTATATAGCGAAAAAGTTCGCCCATAAAGCTCTGACAAAATTTCATGACTTCATTATCTGATTTGCCTTTGGGATCAAAATCTGATCCGCCTTTTCCGCCACCCATGGGAAGAGTAGTCAATGCATTTTTAAATACCTGTTCAAAGGCAAGAAATTTTAAAATGGAAAGGTTTACGGAAGGATGGAAACGAAGACCACCCTTATAAGGTCCGATGGCAGAGTTCATTTGAATTCTGAATCCGCGATTGACCCGGACTATACCCTGGTCATCCACCCAGGGAATCCTGAACATAATCACACGTTCCGGTTCGATGATCCTCTCCATAATACCGGCATGCCTGTAGTCAGGATTCTTATCCAGAACCGGTTTTACTGATTCAACCACTTCTGTTACTGCCTGATGGAATTCTTTTTCAAACGGATCTCTTGCACCAACAATATCCATTATTTTACCCATTTTCTGTCTCCTGTTAAAATAAATTTTGGATTGTTTCAATCCAAGTTTAAACATCATTGTTTATCTCACAGAATAAACCCTATTGTTCATTCTGTGAGCATATTTTAATATGGTCTTACTATTAAAAATAGTATCATAAAATAGTACAATTTACGAATTTATTTTTATCTCAAAATAATTAAATTCGCTCTTGCTAAATATACCCTGAAATATCTGTCGTCAACTATAATCAGCACTTTTTTTACAACTTTTGCACATAGATGAAGTTGACAAAAATAAGGGTATTTAGTATTTGCTTATTGATGAATAATAACAGGAACATTTGATATATGAATGGAAATAAACCGGCAAAATCGACTAATATTTTAATTCTGGGGTTGGGGGGTGTGGGTTATTACCTGGCCAAACGCCTTGTTCATGAAGGTTATGCCATCACCGCCATTGAGCAGGATAGTGAATTGCTTCGCCATGCCGATGGAAACATAGATGCCCGCCTGATTCATGGCAATGCCATGAGCATCCATTGCTGGCGGGAGGCTGATGCCAAAAAAATGGATTATCTCATCTCGGTTACCAATAATGATGCTGTGAATATGATGAGCTGTCAGATAGGCGACCGCTTTGGCATTCCACGCAAGATAGCCCGGGTGCGTTCCAGGGAGTTTGGGAATAAAAATTCTTTTCTGAATGCCGAGGATCTTAAAATCGATCTGATAATCCACCCGGAAGAGCTGGTTGCACAGGAAATTTTCAGGCTGATTAAGCTTCGGGCCGGAAACGATATCATTGATGTAGCCAAGGGGCAAATACAGGCCATGGCCACCCGTATTCATGAGGAATCGCCGCTGGCTTACAGAAAACTGAAAGATATCTCTATAGAATATAATGAATTTCCATTTCGGGTAGTTGCGATTGCACGGGGGATTACCACGCTGATCCCCAGTGGTGAGGATGAACTATTGCCACAGGATCAAGTCTTTTTTATGGCCAGAAACAAAAACCTGACCAGTTTGATGGGCCTGACAGGTGTTGAGCAGCAAAAACGTCACCGGGTGATGATCGTCGGAGGTGGACTGGTTGGATGCCGCCTGGCTGAGCTGTTAGGCAAAATAGTCCAGATCAGACTGATCGAAAAAGATGAATCCGTGGCCCAGGAACTCTCCTTTGCTCTGAAGAATGCAGAAGTGTTACACGGTGACGGATCGGATTCAGATGTGCTGGTTTCAGCAGGGCTGTTGGAAATGGATACCTTTATTACCGCCACCGGTGAAAATGAAACCAATATCATGACCTGTGTCCTGGCCAAACACTTGATGACGTCACAAAACACCCAAAAACAGAGAAAATGTATTGCTCTGGTTAACAAAGAAGATTATGTGGTATTGGCGGCAACAATGGGATCGGATCTTGCTTTGAATAAAAAAATACTGGCCGGCAATAAGATCCTGAAATTCATTCGCAGGGGTGAGCTGCTTTCCGTGGCACATCTGCATGGTTTTGATGCTGAAATGGTAGAAATCGTTGCCGCCCCAAATTCTCCGATTACCCGGAAACCCCTTTCCAAACTTGATTCTTATTATAATGGGAAAATAATGATAGGGAGCATCCATAGTGAGGGTGTATGGCGGATTGCCGTCGGGGACACCCACATTCAAAGCAATCAGCGGGCAATCGTGGTCTGTATGTCACAGCACTTGAAAGATGTCCAGAGATTATTCCTGGCCTGATTTATCAGACACTGTCTATTTTTTCCAGAAAGACGGATAGAATATAACCAGAGCTGAAAACATTTCCAGCCTGCCTACCAGCATATTCCAGGATAAAAACCATTTGCCCGTATCTGAAATAAAGGCATAATTTTGGGACGGACCCACCCCGCCGAATCCCGGACCGATATTCATCAGGGTTGCGATGACTGAACTCATGGCAGTGGTATAGTCCATTTGATCCGAAAGTGTCATGAAGCATCCCCCGCCCAGAATCAGGAAAATGTTAACAATAAAATAAAAGACCGCTATATTGATTATCTGAGGCTCTACCGGACGCTGATTCAAACGGATCGATACCACAGACATGGGACTAAAAAAGATGTGCTTGATGACTGCGACTCCGAATTTGCATATCAGGATATAATGAACAATTTTGATCCCGCTGGTGGTGGATCCGGCGCAGGCGCCGATAAAGCACACCACATAGAGAAACATCTGCGCTGCCTGGGGCCATTGCTCATAATCAGCCGTTGTGAATCCAGTGGTTGTCAAGATAGAGGTAACCTGAAAGGTTGCATACCGGATGGAATCCATAAGGCCGTATGTATTTTCTTTCCACAAAATCCATGATACCATTGCGCAAAAAAAGAACATGAACCCCACATACCAGCGTAATTCAGTGTTGATTCTTACTATCCGCCAGTTCCCCTGCGCCATGTGGTAGAAAAGCATAAACGTCATACCGCCCAGAAACATGAAAATTATAATAATCCAGTCAAAGTAGGCATTGTTGTAATGGCCGATGCTGGCATTCCACGGCGAGTAGCCCGATGTTGACACTGTTCCGAAGGAATGACACAAAGAATCAAAAATCGACATGCCGCCCAGACACAATAAAAGTGTTTCCAATATATTCAAGATTATATAGATTCCCCATAGCCAGATCATTGTATCCCGGTTACGGGCGATGAACTTTTCCCTGGTAATGACTTGACCGGGACTCGACTCAGCCCGGAATATACGCACCCCCCCCATTCCATGGGGTAAAAATATGATGGTCAATGTTAAAAAACCCATTCCACCCAGTAAATGGGATTGGCTGCGCCAGAATAATAATCCATGCGGAACCACTTCGATATCCGTCAGTATGGTTGCCCCGGTAGTAGTATAGCCGGACATCATCTCGAAAAAGGCGTCGGTGAAAGAGGGGATTGAGCCATGGATCATAAAAGGCAGGCTGGAAACCGCAGAAATCAAAATCCATCCAAAAAAAGCAATAAAAAAGCCGTCTTTTATGTTTAAATCCTGATAATTGCGAAAGTACCGCCACAAAGGATATCCCAGACCAATAGTGATGAGTCCTGTAATGGCAAGGGCATACAGGTCATCTTCTTTGTAATAAAGAGAACAGATCAATGGAAACACCACAAAACTGCCGGTAACAATCAATAATTTTCCCAGGACATTTGCAATAGTTTTGTAATTCATCGGTATCCAAATCTAATATGAGGGTAAATCAATCCTTAATTTTAATTCAAACAATGCCCTAAAATCCCAACTCTTCTTTACCCTAAAACCTCCCTGGGAATCAACCCATATTATTGACAGTCTTTTTTTGATTTAGTAAGTTATCTTCCAGATTTTTATCAACGAACAGGAGATAAAATTTGAAAATTATTATTGTGGGTGCCGATGAAGTCGGATATAACATTGCCGGCCGACTTGCTTCTGAAAATAAACAAGTCGTTGTCATTGACAAGGATCAGGATGCCGTGAAACGCCTTTCCGAAAACCTTGACATACAGGTCATCACAGCATCCGGCAGCAACCCCAAGGTTCTTATTAATGCCGGTATTAAAGAAACTGATATCCTTTTAGCAGTGACAGACAGCGATGAAATAAATCTTGTGGCCTGTTTGATAACCGACCTGATTTCGCCCACAACCAAAAAACTTGCCCGGATCAGAAATTCTGATTTCGAACCCTATCATGACCGATTGAAAAAAGAGAATCCTCATATTGATACGGTGATTAATCCTGATTTCGAAGTAGTAAATACCATCAAAAAACTGATGGAAGTACCAGGAGCGGTTGATGTAGGAAATTTTGCCGACGGTCAGGTAAAATATGTAGCTATCCGGCTTGACAGATATTCTCCCGTGGCTGGAATGAGCCTTATTGATCTTCCATCCAAATTTGGTGAGGACCGGCCTTTAATTGCCGCCATTATCAGGAATAATGAAGTGATTGTCCCAAGGGGAAGCGATAAGGTTGAAGCTAAGGATTTAATCTATTTTGTCAGTGAAACCCATAAACTTGAAAAAACACTCAAGCTTTTCGGCAAAAAAATTGTGCCCATCCAAAGAGCCTTGATTATTGGCGGCGGACGAATCGGTGAACGGCTGGCTAAAACACTTGAAAAGGACTCGATCAAGACAAAAATCATTGAATCTGATATTGACCGCTGTTATTACCTGTCTGAACAAATGGATAAAACTATTGTTCTTCATGGTGACGGGTCTGATCAAAAACTATTTTATGAAGAAAATGTTGGCCAGAGTGACATCGTTATTTCTGTCACCGGTGATGATGAAACCAATATCCTTGTTTCCCTGCTGGCAAAAAATATAGGGGTTTACAATACGATCACCAGGATAGGAAAATCAAGTTATTTCCCCCTGCTTGCCACCATTGGCATTGAACAAGTTGTCAGTTCAAGACTATCGGCTGTCAGCTCAATTTTACAGGATATCAGGAAAGGAAAGATACTGTCTGATATTTCAATCTTTGGTGAGAAAGGAGAATTTATTGAAGCCATTGCCCTTGAAACATCCGATATTACTGACAAGCCCTTAAAAAAACTTTCCTTTCCCAAAGGCGCAATCCTTGTCTGCATCATCAGGGACGGGCATATCATGATTCCTACAGGGGACAGTGTTGTCAAGCCAGGGGATAGAATCATTCTGTTCGCGGTCAAACATGCCATAAAAAAACTTGAAAAACTTTTGACCGTTAAATTGGATTTCTTTTAATGCGCTGGCAGTTCATTGCAAATATTATTGGTATTCTTTTGTTTTTTTTAGGGCTTTCCATGGTTGTCCCTTTGCTTGTCAGTATTCATTATCATGATCTTGCCCAGGACAGCTTTATTCACTCCATCGGTATGACTATGGTGGCAGGACTCATCCTTATCATTTTATCAAAAAAACAGGGCGACGATAATTATATCAATCAGAAAGAAGGAATGGCCACCGTCGCTCTGGCCTGGACAGCCATTAGCCTTTTTGGTGCCCTGCCCTTTTATTTTGGCCCTGAATTCACTAGTTTCACCGATGCATTTTTTGAATCTGTTTCAGGTTTTACAACAACCGGCTCATCTGTGATGACCCAAAGACACTGAATGCCGGTTTTTTCTTGGATTAACCCTTATATTAACCCTCCTGGTTGCATGGGACACCTATGGTTCGGTTTACAATTCCGTTAAAGACGCCTTCAGGTTTGCAAGTTTTCAGGTGGCCTCAATTCTGACAACAACCGGATTTGCAACAGCTGATTATGAAAAATTCCCGGGCTTAAGCCAGGTAATTTTGTTTGTCTGCATGTTTATCGGTGCTTCTGCAGGATCAACAGGCGGTGGAATGAAATGCGCCAGGATCATTGTTTGTTTTAAATTTTGTTACAGGGAATTATTTAAGATCATACACCCGAGAAGTATCCGTCACATAAAAATAAATAAGACTATTATTCCGGATGAGGTACTTCAAAGCATCATGGGGTTTTTGGCGCTTTATATCGGTCTTTTTATTGTTTCAAGTATTCTTCTTGCCGGTATGGGGGTTGATATGATGACAGCTTTGGGTGCGGTTGCAGCCTGTATCGGAAATATCGGCCCCGGGTTCGGAACCGTAGGACCCACTGAAAATTTTGCCCTTCTTCCTGCCATGGGAAAATGGCTGCTTGCCTGGTGCATGCTGTTGGGCAGGTTGGAAATTTATACGGTTATTATCTTATTCGTTCCTGAGTTCTGGAAAAAATAATTAAATAATCTCAGGATTCATAGCCAGAGAATGTAAAAATTGTCGCGTATGCATTTCTATTCTTGATTTAAAAATTTCCACCACTTTCAGCATTAAGGTGTGCCCGGTTTCGAAATCTTTTTCAAACAATTGACGCATCTGCTCACCTGAAACAGTAATAATTGAGCTTGTTTCAGCACAGATTGCAGTAAATGTACTGGAGGATTCACCCATTAAAGCGCAGACCCCAAATGTTCTCCCGGCAGATACTTCATCCAGAGTCAAAGACTTTCCGGAAGCAGATCTGCTGTTTAAAAATACTTTTCCGGAAACCAGCATATATAAAAGAGTTTGTTCCTGGTCTTGCCGAAAAAGAATGCTTTCTCCATCAAAAATTTCAAGTCGTGCTATGGCACGAACTTTTTCAAGTATGGATTCAGGTAAATCTTTAAGGAAAGATATTTTTTTTAAGTCGTCTTTTTCAACCATTGTTATGGGTCCTATCTAAAGTAACGTTGATTTTTTCTTTTATATTACAAGAGTGAGGTTTTCAATGTCATTAATATTTTCTTTAAATTCAGGATGTTCATCCAAAGTTTTCATGATCATCTGTGCACGGGTATCCAGATGCTTTTTATACTGTTTTGCAACCCCAAACATCATATGGTAGGCCAGTTCATGATTTTCCTTAAAAAGCTGTTTCATCCGTTCACCTGAAAGGGTAATTACTTCGCTGGGTTCCTGACAGATGGCAGTGTAGCTTGCCCTTGATCCTTCAATAAGGGCGGAAGAGCCAAAAGAAGATCCGGACTGAAGATTATCGAGAATAACATCAATCTCAGGTGTCAGTTCAATTTTAATGGCCACCTGTCCCATTATCAGCATATAAAACGTATCCACCTCTTCCTTGACACTTATTAATTGTGTGTCTGTGCCAAAGATACTCAACTGGGCCTCTCTGGCAAGAAATTCAAACAAATGATCAGGAAAATCTTTTAACAGATTAATACGTTTTAAATCTTCTATTTTTACCATTTAAAAGCCTCAATACTAAATTAAAATAAATTTTAAGCTAAAATATACACCAAAAGAACAAAAGATATGCCGATGGCTGCACCAATACCAATTGGCAGGCTTCCTGCAATAATATCATTATAAAGCTGATTCTTTTTTATTTCCAGCCGCTTATCCCGGTAGCCCTGAAGCAGCCATATATTCACCACCACAAACAAGGCAAAATTTGCTGCTGTATTTTTAAAAAAGGATACAAGGCCTTTGATAAATCCCATTAAATAACTTTCAGAGACCTGGTTTATTGTATTTAATCCCTTATCCAGAACGATGTATCCTCCACGGCCAAGCTTGCGATAGAACCAGTCAACATCAAGGTTAATAGATTTTATTTCCGGTGGATAATATCCGGAAAGAATCAAAAGGGCAAACGCCAGAGCGCCAAACATTAAAAGCTGGAGCTGGCCGACAACATGGGCACCCGTATAAGGGATATAATCAACAGCAAAGGGCAGAAGATTATATAATGGTTGAGGAAAAACCCCTATAAAAATACAGGCGAATGCTGCAATAGCCATTGCCAATGTCATATTCCATGAAGGATCTTTGGCTCTGATGCCTGAATCATGGCCAAAAAAAGTAAAAAAAGGAACTTTAATACCGGCATGATGAAACACACCGGCAGAGGCAAATTGTAATATCAAATAGACAAAAATCATTTTTTCATTGACAGTTGCGGTGACGACCATGGATTTGGAAACAAAGCCTGAGAATAAGGGAAATGCAGATATGGATGCTGCTCCGACAATACAGAAAAGACAAGTTAACGGCATTGTTTTATAAAGTCCCCCGATCTCAGTACACTTGATCTTACCTGTCATCTGCAGGACTGATCCTGCAGCCATAAAAAGCAGGCCTTTATAAAGGATATGGCAGAAGGCATGGGCAACTGCACCATTTAGGGCCAGTTGAGAGCCGATACCAATACCCACGAGCATAAAGCCAATCTGATTTAAAAGACTATAGGCCAATACCCTTCTAATATCATTTTCAAGCACTGCAAAGAATATGGGTACAAATACCATAAATGCCCCGATCCAGATAAGCAGTTCAGCACCGGGAAACGTCCTGATTAAAAGGTATACTGCTGATTTTGTTGTAAAGGCACTTAAAAAAACCGTACTGGTCGGGGTTCCATGGGGGTATGCATCAGGCAGCCAGGCGTGAAGAGGAATGGCCGCAGCATTCAGGGCAATACCAATAAAAATAAGGTATGATTCAATTCCGTTAAGCCCTATATAATCAAAGGCAATGGTTCCTGTTTTCTGGATATAAAGAACAATCCCGGCCAAAAGAAAAAGACCACCAATCAAATGAACCAGGATATACCTGAATCCTGCTTCCCGTGATGCTTTGGTTCTGGATGCTATAATTAGAAATGTGGAGCTGACCGCCATGACTTCCCAAAAAAGATAGAGGGACAAAAAGTCTCCTGCCAGAACAACCCCTAAAGTTGAGCCGGCATAAACAATGCCGGCAACATGTTGAAGATCATCTTTTACTTTCAGGGCAAACAAAATACCAAGAAAAGCCATAATGGTAAAAATATAACCAAAGACCATTGAAAGTTTGTCAATTCTCCCTAGAATCAGATTGTAACCCCAGAATTCATATGTCCAGATATTTCCCTGGGGAATATTTACCAGGACATAAAAGGCTGCCACAGGGATTAACAGCATGTATATGGACTTGGTCCTTCCTTTTAAAAAAGGAATCAGAATTGCAGCTAAAATAAATATTATTGCAGGAGGAATCAGGTTACTTGTCATAGTAATTCTCTTTTTTCATCACGATTAATCTTAGAATTTTGGCCAGAAAAATAAGCAGAACACATGAAAAAAAGCCGTAAACTGCAGAAAACCCTTTAATATGCTCAAAAAAGAATGCCGGATGGGGATGAATAAAAAATTCTGAAATCAATAAAATGACCAGAGAACAATAAAAAGTAATCAATAGTTTTTTTACGTTTTTTGGATTATCAAAGAAAGTAAGTTCTTTTTTCATTATTATATCCTTGTGTAAAATCAATTTTTCCCTTAGGACAGCCGATTCATATGGGTTAATGACCGCCACTGCCACCCATTGAAAAGGCAAATATTAAATAAATTACAGCAAACAAAACCGCCAGATAAAGAGCTGTTTTATATCCCGGCACAGGCTCATGCCCCAGTATCTCCCAATCGTCATTTTTATTTTCATCTTTGCTCATCATGGCTCTAACCTTTAAAAATTTTTTAAATCAAATACCCAAACCAACTTTTACCAAATTGACAAAAACCGTTGGATAAAAGAATAAAACAATTGAAATGATTGCCGTTATCATCAAAGGAATAAGAAGGCAAAGATTTGCTTCCTTTACTTTTATCGGGATGTTCTCATTCTCTTCTTCACTTTTCCCGAAAAATCCTTTATATACAATGGGTAAAAAATAGAATGCATTAAGAAATGATGACACCAGCAGGACAAGCATGAAAATGGTCTGCTGAGCTTCAAGTGTTCCTAAAATTAAATTCCATTTGCTGTAAAACCCCCCGGACGGCGGAAGCCCGATAACCCCTAATGAACCAATAAAAAAAGCCGCAAATGTAAAGGGCATTTTTTTGCCCAGACCGCTCATCTGACTGATATATTTCTTGCCCGTTGCCACATAGATAGCCCCGGCACAGAAAAACAGGGTAATCTTTCCAAAGGCGTGCATGGCAATGTGTATGACCCCGCCCAAAAGTCCCTGGGGTGACAAGAGTGCCACGCCAAAAATAATATAGGACAACTGGCTGATGGTGGAATAGGCAAGCCGTCTTTTTAATTCATCCTGGGAAAGCGCAATACATGAGGCCAGAAGAATGGTGACCGAAGCAATGGTCATGACCACAACGCCCAGGTTAAAATTTGCCAAAAGATCAACACCGAAAATACCTGTCATCACCCTGACAATGGAAAAAACGCCAACCTTTACAACTGCTACTGCATGCAAAAGTGCGCTGACCGGGGTCGGCGCGACCATTGCAGCCGGAAGCCATGTGTGAAACGGCATGATACCGGCCTTGGCAAACCCGAAAACAAACATTAAGAGCAATACTGTGGCTGCAGGTTTAGACAATTGGTCTGTAAAAATACCGGCAGTGGAGAATTCCAGGGTTCCGGTTACATGATAGCAATAGATCATGGCGGGCAGGACAAGACCAATTGATGTGCCCAAAATAAAGATTAAGTATCTTCGACCGGAAATTTTTGACTTTTTATCCTGATGATGGGCAACCAGGGGATATGTAGCCAAAGATAAAATTTCATAAAAAAGGTAAAGCGTCAGCAGGTTGGCGGAAAAAGCAACACCGATTGTTGCGG
>NZ_JAIOSW010000243.1 GCF_021107415.1 Desulfobacula sp. | reverse complement strand
TGGATTTAAGCGCTGCTGCATACGTTTCCAACTCATGTTGCTTAAAATCTACAAAAAAATCGAGGGGTTTGAGAATATGGGAATCAATACTCATAACTGGCTCCTTATACTTGATTCAAGCCTGTTCGTATCATCATCTTCAAGCCCGTTAAAGATAGATGACTTGCTTAAATTATCTTTTATATTACTCATTATTTCCCCCGTAACATTTAAAGCATGGTTATTTTAAATAAGAACCTATTCAAACATATTTTAAAAGTTATGTCGATAGAAAAATGCTACTTTATAGCTATATCATAAAATAAATCTTCCTTTTTTAAAAAGAGCATTGTTTTTCTAAAATCTAATTGTTGACTGTAAACATTTAATTATCGTATTATCCATAAAATTTTAATCAACTTTAAAAAAAGGAGAAGATAGGAATGAAAAAATGGATGCTATTGATATTAATAAGTTCTATATTTTTAATTGGGTTTTCTATAACTGCCTTTGCCGGCGACAAAAAGCTTAAGGCCGGTTTTATTTATGTGGGTCCTGTTGGCGATTATGGATGGTCCCATGCCCATGACCAGGGGCGACAATATGCAGAAAAAAAATTTCCCTGGCTTGAAACCATCATTGTAGAATCTGTTGGAGAAGCAGACAGTGCAAGAATCATTGACCGGCTTGTCCAGCAGCAAAAATGCGATGTGGTTTTCACCACAAGTTTTGGATACATGGAAGACACCGTTGCAGCGGGAACTCGATATCCCGACAAACTTTTTATGCATTGTTCAGGATTTAAACGCTCGGATAATGTGGGAACATATTTTGGTGATCTTTACCAGATGTACTACCTGAACGGCATTATGGCAGGCGCCTTAACCAAGACAAATAAAATCGGTTATGTAGCAGCTTTTCCTATTCCCGAACTGGTTCGTCATATTGATGCTTATGCCCTGGGTATCAAAGCCGCAAACCCCAATGCCAAACTCCATGTAAAATGGATTTATGCCTGGTATGGACCGGATAAGGCAAAAGAGGCTGCCCAGGCGTTGATTGCAGAAGGCTGTGATGCCCTTGCCTTTACCGAAGATACGCCTGCGGTAATTGAAGTCGGCCAGAGCCATGCGGAAAAAGGCAAACAGATTTATACATTCAGCCATTATTCCGCCATGCAGCCTTATGGAGTTGATTCTGTTGTTTCAGGACAGCTCATGGACTGGGGCGGCATGTATGCCCAGATTCTTGAAAGCATTTATAATAAAACATGGACCAATGAAGATATCTGGTGGCTTGCCAAAGAAAAAGCCGCCATTCTTGGCGGCAATGCAACAGATATAATTAATCCAAAGTTTGTAAAAGCATTAAAGGATGCAATGCTTGATACAAAGGAATTTGGTAAAATTTCTGCTTACGATCTCGTTGTAAAACGATATGAACAGATGAAGCAGGGGGTTGATGTATTTGATCCGTTTACCGGTCCCATCAGTGATAATAAAGGGAACCTGAAAATCAAGGCCGGAGAAAAAGCATCAAAAGGCGATCTTCTTGGCATTATGTATTATGTGGATAATGTTGAAGGAAGTATCCCTCAATAATCAAAAGAAAAATTAGAAAAAAGCCGGGAAAGCACATCCCGGCTTTTTTCTACCCAATTTTTATCCGATTTTATTTTAGGGACATTATGGAAAAAATAGACCGCCTTGAAATGAAAGCAATCTCAAAATTATTTCACGGTATCCATGCCAACCAGAATATTAATCTCTCAGTTGAATCCGGTGAAATTGTAGGGCTTTTGGGTGAAAACGGAGCCGGAAAAACCACATTGATGAATATTTTGTATGGACTTTACCAGCCCGATTCCGGCCAAATCAAGATCAACGGTAAAAACGTTCGGATTAATAATCCTGTCGAATCCATTAGATCCGGTATTGGAATGGTTCATCAGCACTTCATGCTTGTACAAAATCATTCTGTCATTGAAAATATTGCACTGAGCTATAAAAATACGCCGTTTTTCTTTCCCAAAATAAAAATCAGAAAAAAAGTTGAACAATTCTCTAAAAAATTTGATTTCCACATTGATCCTGATAAAAAAATATGGCAGCTTTCAGCCGGAGAACAGCAGCGGGTGGAAATTATTAAAGCACTTTTAAATGGTGCCGACCTTCTTATTCTTGATGAACCCACTTCCGTTCTGACTCCCCAGGAAATCAAAGACTTGATTTCCATACTGAGACAATTGAAGGCCAAAGGCCACATGATCATTTTCATTTCCCACAAACTTGATGAAATCATGGAAATCTGTGACAGGGTCATTGTGCTTCAAAAAGGAAAAATAGTGGGAAGTTCCAACACAAAAGATACGGATAAAAAATCCCTTGCCAGGATGATGGTGGGCAGGGATATTGTCTTTAATACACTCAAGGAAAAACTGAGCAAGGGCAAAAAAACACTATCTGTCGAAAATATCAATGTCCCTGGAGACAAAGGTCTTTTGGCTCTTAAAAATATCTCATTTGAACTTTTTAAAAATGAAATTTTCGG
Organism: Desulfobacula sp.; assembly: GCF_021107415.1. Next base: position 7,281 of record NZ_JAIOSW010000243.1, on the reverse strand, counting down.
TATTGCAGGGGTTTCCGGCAATGGGCAACGCGAGCTTGCAGAAGCCATTACCGGTATCAGACCCATCTCGTCCGGGAAAGTAAAAGTAAATGGCAAGGACATCACCAACAAATCTGCCAGGCACATTTATGACAATGGTGTTTCCCATGTACCCGAAGAAAGGATCCGGTTTGGAATTGCTCCAGGCCTTTTCCTATATGATAATGCGATTCTTAAACAGCATCACTTAAAAAAATTCTCCAAGGGCTATTTCCTGAAATACAGACGGATCAAGAATCATGCAAAAACCATTATCAATAAATTTAAGGTTTCCACCCATTCCATTAATAACCAGACCCGAAACCTTTCCGGCGGGAACATTCAGAAACTCATCCTTGGAAGGGGAGTCAGTGAACAGCCACAGCTTCTTGTGGCATCGCACCCCACATACGGGCTGGATGTCGGGGCAACTGAATTCTTAAGAAACCATCTTTTGGAACTGAGAAAACAAGGAAGCGCAGTGCTGTTGTTTTCTGAAGATCTTGAAGAAATATTTGAACTTTGTGACCGGGTTGCCGTTATTTTTGAGGGTGAGTTCATGGCAATTCTTGATTCAGACGACAAACGATTTTCTGATATCGGCCTGATGATGGCAGGCTCAAAAAGGATCTGATTCAATGGAAAAAAAATAATGATAAAAATCAAAACAACCGACAGATATAATATCACCACCTTTAGATCCTTTATGACCAATATTTTTTCCCTTTTGGCAGCGCTTATGGCGATCAGTATTATTTTCCTGATTGCCGGAGCAAATCCCATCTTTGCAATTACTGAGATCTTTTCAGGATCATTTGGCTCTCTTTACGGGTTCAAGGAAACCATTACCAAAGCCATTCCCTTAATCCTGATCGGTACAGGGCTGACCCTGGCTTTCAGGGCAAAATTCTGGAACATTGGTGCGGAAGGCCAGATGTTAATGGGTGCGATTTTCGCTACCTGGGTGGGAATCTCATTTGGTGAGGCATTGCCGTCATATATTATCGTTCCCTTAATTTTTCTGGCAGGTTTCCTCGGCGGTGCATTATGGGGAATCATTCCCGCCATCTTAAAAATCAAATACTCAATTAACGAAGTCATATCCACTTTGATGCTCAATTATATCTGTGCTGAATTTTTAACCATGCTGATTGTAGGACCCTGGAAAGGAAAGGCACGGTTCGGGTTTCCCGGAACAAACAATCTTCCTGATTCTGCCATTCTAGGTTTAATTCCCGGTTCCAGAATCCATTATGCCACATTAATCTTAGCCATTATCTGTGCCATTGTACTTTGTGTGGTCATTTATAAAACGCGCTTTGGATATGAAGCAAGGGTGGTGGGTGAAAATCCGGATGCCGCCAGATATGCCGGGATAAATTTTTTAAAGACAGGCCTGATCCTCATGGCCATCAGCGGTGGCGTTGCCGGATTTGCCGGTGTGGGTGAAGTGGCCGGCATTCATCACTACCTTGGGTATCCTGCTTCGATCTCCTCTGGGTATGGATTTACAGCCATCATCGTTGCATGGCTTGCCAAACTAAATCCACTCTATACGGTGATTTCAGGAATCTTTTTCGCCGGGATACTGGTAGGCGGCGATGCCATACAGATATCACTGGGACTGCCTGCTGCCACAGTTGGAATTGTGAACGGCACTTTGTTGATATTTTTAATTATGGGTGATTATTTTTTAAACCATAAAGTTACACTCCAATTTTCTAACAAATAAGGATGTACCAAATAAGGATGTAAAATATGGAAGATATCATTATTTTAACACTTCAAAGAGCTATGGTTGCAGGAACCCCTTTACTTCTTGCCACAACAGGTGAAGTGATTTGTGAAAGATCCGGTATCCTTAACCTTGGGGTTGAAGGCGTAATGGCAATTGGAGCTGTTGTAGCCTTTATCGTCACCATGACTACCGGCCACCCCTGGCTGGGCGTTCTTGCCGCCATAGCCGCGGGTATGGCAATTTCCATTATCCATGCCTTTGCCTCTGTCACTTTGCAGGCCAACCAGGTTGTATCCGGACTTGCCTTGACCATGCTGGGTTTAGGGCTTTCCGGTATGCTTGGCAAACCCTATGTGGGTAAACCCCTTTCCATCAAAATGGAAGATTGGGTTATTCCCTATTTATCGGATATCCCCTGGTTTGGAAAAATCCTGTTCTCCCAGGGTCCATTTTTCTACCTTGCCATATTTCTTGCTTTTACCTCCTGGTTTTTCCTTGAAAGAACCCGCCTGGGAATACAGATCAGGTCAACGGGAGAAAATCCAAAAGCCACTGAAACTCAAGGAGTCAATGTATCCAGACTCAGATATTTGAGTGTTATCATAGGCGGCGGTTTTTCAGCTCTTGCAGGCGCTCATCTTTCCATCTCATATTCAAAATCATGGATCGAGGGAATGACGGCAGGAAGGGGATGGATTGCCATCGCTCTGACCATCTTTGCCCTTTGGAACCCCAGACGTGCCATATGGGCGGCATTCCTGTTTGGCGGCTTTTTTGTCGTGCAGTATTTACTGCAACCCCTGGGAATTTCACCCAGCTTTCTGGCCATGCTCCCTTATGTCGCAACACTCTTTATTCTATTGTTGATCAGTTTAAAAGATCCAAGAAAATTAAATGCCCCTGCCATGCTGGCAGAACCCTATAAACGAGGCGAAAGATAAAAAAAGGTATTTTTATGAAACTATTCAAACATTTTTTTATCTTTATCAGCCTGCTCTTTTTCTTTTCATTTTCCTTGAACAGCAGTTTTGCCATATCCATCCCGGAAGAAAAAAAAATCGCTAAAAAATTCATGAAAATGATACAGGAACGGCAAATGCTGTTGAAGGACCCAATTGCCAATCATATGGTTACCCGGGTCGGCAATCATATCCTCTCTTTTCTGCCGCCCCAGCCCTTTGACTATTCATTTTACATTGTGGATGATGATGTTTTTAATGCCTTTGCAAGTCCGGCCGCCAATATCTTTGCCTATCGGGGGTTGATTACAGCCCTTGATTCCATTGATGAACTGGCAGGAATCATTGGGCATGAAATTGCCCATGCCGCAAGCCGTCATGTATCCGAATCCATTGATCGTTCAAAACTTATCGGCATTGGAAGCCTGGCAGGGATGCTGGCAGGTGCCATCATCGGCAGCAAATCAGGTGGTGATGCCGGAGTAACCGTCATCACCGGCTCAATGGCCATTGGCCAGACTGCCATGCTTGCTTTTACAAGGGAAAATGAAACAGAAGCTGATGAAAAAGGAATTATGTTTTTAAAAAAAAGCTGTTTTGCACCGGAAGGGCTCCTGTCCGGTCTGATGAAAATAAGGGCGTCAGACTATCGGGGTGTGGAAGGAATCCCGGATTATGTTAAGACCCATCCCGGAACCAGCCAGCGAATTGCCCATGTTGAAACAATTCTTTCAGGCTATATCCCTTCGGCAAACAAGGCAAAATGTGATGAAGATTTCCGGTTTGATATGGTAAAATACAGACTTTTAGGACTTTACGCTGAGATTGAACCTGCATTTCATCAATTAACCATCGAACTTAATAACAATCCTTCAAACGCTATCGCTGCTGACGCTGCTGCTATCCATTATGGAATGGGTCTTATTTATGCCAGAAAATTCATGGGGAAAAAAGCCATATCACACCTGAAAAAAGCGCTTTCCATTAACATTTTTGATCCAATGATACTTCTTGAAATGGGTAGAATATATCTGCTCAATGGTGAACCTGAAAAAGCGCTCAATGTCCTTAATGGAATTGAGATGGACCCGGTTATGGGGCTGATGGCTATATTTCACCAGGCAAACGCACACCTTGAGTTAAGAAGCCTTTCAAAGGCAAAAAAGCGTTTCAATACCGTCATAAACAAGGCACCGTTCCTATATCCAAAAGCATACTTTAACCTGGCAAAAATTATGTCGCTTGAAAAAAAACAAGACCTTTCCCATTATTATCTGGGGATCTATTATTCTGAAATCAATAATAAAAAAACCGCCATTGTTCATTTAAACAAAGCATTGGATCAATTAAAGGACGAAATTAAAATTAAAAAAACAAAAGAGCTGTTAGATCGATTAAAAAAACAATCCGCAAGTGACACTAAAAATAATAATAACATACGATAGTTTCCTTAGCTGATTTATATCAAATAAAAATTCATTGATTATATTTTTTTATCTGCTAAAATATCTACTTAACTCAAACAAATTTATTAATCGAGGAGAGGTTGAATGAAGCTTACTATCGGGAAAAAACTTACCTCCAGTTTTTTACTCCTTGCATTTTTGGTATTATTATCAGGAATCGTCGGGATAATGGTTCTCAACAACGTATCAAGATCTGCGGATACAGTTGCCAAAGAAAAAGTCCCCATCCAGTATTCCGTGATGCAAGCCGACCTTGCTGTTCTTGAGATAGAAAAAGCCATTGATAAATATATCCACTCTACCTCAGGCCTTGCTCAACAGGAAAAAAAGCTTACAGCAAAACTTGATGAGTTTGACATGTGGATTTCAATGCTTGAACATGGGACATCTTCTGATAAATTTACAAAAAGCAAATCATACAAGGTCTATAAGGCACTCAAATTAAGTATTATTGTCCCGCAAAGTTCCAAAGAGATGCTTAAAATAATTGATAATGTAAAAAAGGAAAGTGCTGTTATAAAAAAAGAGTATACAGACTTGATAAAAGCCCATAATGAATACGTGAGCTACTCAGTCACAGCACAGGGTAAAAACCATGACCTTCTTTCATATCTTCTAATACTGCAAAAAAGTCATACCGACTGGCTTAAATCACTTGAAGATATCGTCATTGCAGTAATGCCGTTCAAGAAAAACACAGATCCTGCAAAAGGAATGCTGGGAACCTGGATACACACCTATAAAGTCGAAGATGATGGCTTGAATAAACTCATCCAAAAGCTAGATAAATATCATAAAAAATTGATGGGCTTTGCTGTAAAAATAAACAAGGAGGAGGACGCAAAAGGGAAAACAAAACAACTTGACAGGAGTCGCGGATCATTTTCACGTATCTCTCAATATCTTGGGAGAATTTATAACTATGTCGAACCGATATACCAGAACCTTGATGCCATCAAAACAGAAAAACTTAATACCTTGACCCAGTCTGGCATTAAAATTAATAAAGGGCTTGAACACCTTGTTAAGAATGCTGAAAAAGAAATGTCATTTGCCTTGAAAAACTCTGAATCATCTAAAAAAAGCGGCACTGTTTTTCTTATTGTCCTGACCCTTGCCGCTGTTTTGATCGCTATAGGATTGGGAATGTTCATGAGCCGATATATGACGGCAAGTATTACAGCCCTTGCAGATGCTACAAAATTGATTGCCGCAGGAGATCTGAAAAATAAAGTGAATGTTTCGTCCAGTGATGAGCTTGGCGGCCTTGCAAAGGACACCAATGCCATGACGGATAATTTAAGAAAAATTATCAGCCGGATCACGGATTTTTCAGCACAACTGACAAAATCTTCTTCGGATTTAACCGGCCTTGCCTCTTCCATGTCCGAAGGTGCCCAAAACATGACGGCAAAATCCGAATCAGTGGCCGCAGCAGCAGAAGAGATGAGCGCCAATATGGATTCTGTGGCCGCAACATCCGAAGAAGCGGCCACTAACATCAATACAGTGTCCATTGCATCAGATGAGATCAACTCTTCCATTAATGAAATTGCCAAAAACTCTGAAACCGGCAATGCCATATCCCAGGAGGCGGTAGAAAAAACGGCAAGCGCCACTCAAAGGGTTAATGAGCTGGGAAAAGCAGCAAAAGAAATCAGTAAGGTAACAGAGGTGATTTCCGAAATATCCGAACAGACCAATCTTCTGGCATTAAATGCCACCATTGAAGCAGCAAGAGCCGGTGAAGCCGGCAAAGGCTTTGCTGTTGTCGCATCAGAAATAAAGCAATTGGCTCTTCAGACAGCAGAAGCAACCAATGACATTAAAACGCGCATTGAAGGTATCCAGAATTCCACATCCGATACGGTCCGGGAAATTGAAGCGGTTGCAAAAATCATTGAAAATGTTAATGAAATTGTGGGAACAATTGCAGCAGCCGTTGAAGAACAGTCGGCTACCACAAAAGAAATTTCTGAAAATATGGGACAGGCCTCACAGGGATTGCAGGAGGTGAATGAAAACGTTGCCCAAAGCTCCAGCGTGTCCAGTGAAATTGCCCAGGATATCGGGGAGGTAAATACCAGCAGCAATGAAGTATTAAAGGATTGTGATCTTGTCAGTACAAACAGTGGCGAGCTTAAAAAACTTGCCAATGACCTGCAGGAACTTGTCAGCCAGTTTAAGCTTTAATGATTTGCTGTCGATGAATCCATAACAACCTAACAACCTAAAAAGGAGAAAATCATGCTCAAAAAATCGTTAACTGTCATTCTTGGTCTTATCATTGTTTCTTGCTTTGCATTCAACGGATTTGCCGGGGAACTTACCGCCCAGCTCTGCAAGGACAAAGTTATTGCCGCTGCAAAACTGATTGAACAAAACGGTGAAAAAGCCTTTGATACCCTCAGAGACCCTAAGGGAGAATTCAGATTCGGCAATGGTGCAGGTTATATATGGGTGCACAATCTTGATACAGTAATGGTCATGCATCCCATAAAACCCTCTCTGGAGGGGAAGAACTTATCTAACCTTCAGGATGTCAACGGAGTACTCTTTTTTGTAGCTTTTAACGAAATTGCCGAAGAACATGGTTCCGGATGGGTGCCCTATGCATGGCCAAAACCTGGGGAAAAGGGAACCTCCCCTAAAATTTCCTATGTCGAATTGGTTAAATATGGCGACACGGAATATATTACCGGTGCAGGGATGTATGATGTAACAGCAGCAGACATTAAAAAACAATTCCCCGGGGATGCTATTTACGAAGACTAAATTAGTTTTAAATTTTGAGTTTTTAGTTTTGAATTCAAAACTAAAAACTCAAAACTAACCATTCATTATCAGACTTTATCAAAACGAGAAAACTGCATGGAAAAGGTCCCCCTTCCCTGGCTGGCGGATCGAAGTGCTGTGGAATACCCAAACATCTTAGCCAGAGGGACCACGGATTTTACAATCTGGATACCCGCTTTCGGATTGATGGATTCGATCTTCCCTCCCCTTGCATTCAAATCGGATATGGCATCCCCCATGTAAGTATCCGGAACAAACACCTCTACTTCCATAATAGGCTCAAGCAGCGCTAAAGAGGCATTTT
>NZ_JAIOSW010000355.1 GCF_021107415.1 Desulfobacula sp. | reverse complement strand
GGTGTGCAAAAAAGCTCAAGATCGGTATGGTTCCCTATAGTTCCTTTGGAAGTGATGAACCCCTTGGCATTATTAAACTTATCAGGACTTCAATCGCCCGCCCGCTTACGATCCTGGAACAGGCTAAAATGATTGATGAGCTTAAAAAGGTGCATGGCATGATCCATGGAGATATTGCCGACCTTCTTCAGAAAAGTAAGGCTTGGGTGAGCATGCGGAGCGGTATTCTTGGAGAAATGAGTGAGTACGTGGCAAAACGGGTATTTAACGGAGATTTTCCAGTTTATTCATTTATGTACACACTGCGAAAGTTCATACGTATGAACTCAATTAGAAAAAATGAGATTGATGAATTTGTAAAATTGGTTGCCGGCAAAGGATTGAGTATCCGTGACATTGAACTTTTGGCTAATGGTTTCTTCAAAGGGTCTGGTAATTTACATCAACAGATCAAAGAAGGCCATATCACCTGGGGCCTGAATCAGTTAAAGAAAATATCAAGTCGGACAACAGAGTGTACAAATACAGAACAAAGGATGCTCAGGGATCTTGAGTCTGTGCAACGATATATGCAAAAAATCACCTGTAGAATCCGAGATGACCGCCTTGGCAGTGATATCTTCCAGGTTCAGGCAAGTCTTTTGGTTCAAGGGATCATCGATATTATGGATAATTTTACAGTTGCTGTAAGGAATCTATATGATCGATGTGAACAAGCGTAAAGCAATTTTTCTTCTTCATAATGAAGGCATGGGTGTCCGAGAAATATCCCGCAAACTTAAGGTCAGCACCAATACTGTCGGTAATATTATTGACCAGAAGGGTCAGCTTCCAGAGACAATAAGGCAGGACAAAATAAATGTTGACCCTGAACTTCTCAGGAAGCTTCATGTAAAATGTGATGGTTATGTCCAGAGAATCCATGAGATTCTTATTGAAGAAAAAGGAATTTCAATCGGGTATTCTACATTGACACGCAATATACGTGAACTGAATCTTGGGCAATCGAAAAACCAGCGTTGTGACCAGAGACCTGATGAACCAGGAGCAGAAATGCAGCATGATACAAGCCCCTACACCATAAAAATTGGAACAAACCGGGTCAAGGTCGTTGGCAGTGTTATCTACATGAGATACTCAAAGATGCGGTATCTAAAATTTTATCGTTCATTTAACCGATTTGCCATGAAGTGCTTTATTCATGAAGCGCTGACCTTCTGGGGATATGCTGCTCCGGTCTGTATTATTGATAACACCAATCTTGCCCGCCTTCGGGGAACCGGCAAAAATGCTGTTATTGCCCCTGAAATGAAGCAGTTTGCCAAACAATATGGATTTGAATTTATCTGTCATGAAGTTGGTCATGCCAACAGAAAAGCCGGTAATGAACGCAGCTTTTATACAGTAGAAACCAATTTTTTTCCAGGCCGTAACTTTGAAACCCTGGAAGACATGAACCAACAAGCATTTGACTGGGCAACCATTAGAATGCCCAACCGGCCGGTAAGCAAAACCAAACTGATCCCGGCCAAGGCATTTGAGTATGAACAATCTTTTCTTAAAAAGCTGCCTGCCTATATCACGCCTCCTTATATTGTCCATGAAAGAGGAACGGATCAGTACGGATATGCCGCTGTTGATGCGAACTATTACTGGGTGCCGGGAAAAACAAGGTTTGATGTAAAAATCCTGCAATTCTGTGATCATATGGAGATCTATCATAATAGAAAGAAACTGGCAGAATATCCATTGCCGCCGGACGGCATCAAAAATGATAAAATCAGTCCCAAAGGAGAACCCAAGCCAAAATACCAGCCAAACAACCGGAAAAGACCCACGGCAGGCGAGGAAAAGATTTTACGCTCTACAGCTCCTGAAGTGGATGCCTATCTTACTTTTGTCCTTACAATGAAGGGTAAAACCCGACATAGATTTGTTCGTCAATTATACACCCTGCACAAAAAAACTGCTTTGTCTGTGTTTGTTCAAGCCCTGAAACGTGCATTGAAATACAGAATAAAAAGTATGGATACCATTGAAAATATTATCCGGCTGCTTTTAAGACAGTCAGTTTATGAAATGCCACTACCTGAAATCGATGGAGAGTTCACAAACAGATCAGCGTATCTTGAAGGCCGATTTGCTGATGAGGTGGATCTATCAATCTACGAGTGACCTTCAGGTTACAAAGATAAGGAATAGCAATGGATGAAGAGTTTGAAAAAATGCTTAAATATCTTGGATTGAGAGGGTTACTTGCCAACTGGGACCATTATACCGACATTGCTAAAAAGGGCAGTTTCTCATCTGTCCGGCTTTTAAAGTATGTGGTTGAGCAAGAGTACAAAACCAAGCAGGAAAATGCCAGAAAACGAAGGATAAGTCTTGCAAAGATCCCGGAACCCTTTGTTATTGAAACCTTTCCTTTTGACAGGCAGCCGAAGTTGAATAAAAAAACAATTCTTACCCATTATGATTGTCT
>NZ_JAIOSW010000138.1 GCF_021107415.1 Desulfobacula sp. | reverse complement strand
GCACCACCACCGATAATGACTGCTCTTGCATTGGTTTTCATTGTTTTAAGATCTCCTTTTATTGAATCCTTTATCAAACAGTTCTTTATTTTTTTATTTAGATGCACTTAACATACCAACCTGGAAAATGAATTTTGAAACAAATTGAAACTTTAGCGTATTTTATAAAGGCAAACAACAATAACATGGTGATTTTTTTAAGAATTTATCAAAATATAATAAATAAAAATTTTGATATAGTTTGGAATAACATCCAAACTATATCAACTTTTATTAATTTTACTGTAAATTTTTTTTACACTTTTTTAATGATTTTTCATCTGCATCGTATCTAACTGAAAATTGATAATTTTTACCTTCTACTATTTTACGGAAGATAACCCCGTCGCCTGACCTGATACTTTTTAAGCTTGTAATGAAAGGATTGAGGTGAAATCCCAAGGCTTCTTGCCGCTTTTGCAGCATTACCAAGATTTTTTTTCAGGGCATTACAGATCATCTGCTTTTCATTTGCAGCCTGATTCTCAACCAGGTTTGAAGCTATCCTGTGCTGATCTTGTTTTAAGATACCAGGTGCCTGTTTTTTTGCAAAAGAAAAAACATGAGACGGCAGATGCTCTTGCCCTATGGTTTTGACCCCGGCTACCATATTCATTGAGGTTTCGATAATATGTTCCAGTTCCCGGACATTTCCAGGCCAATTATAATTATTGAACCAGTCAAACACATTTTTGGAAACATTTGACACCTGTACATTTAATGTCTGGTTATATTTTGTGATAAAATGCCGGATCAATTTTCTTAATTCGTTTTTCCTCTCCCTTAAAGGCGGCAGCATAATGAAAACTACACCCATCCTGTAAAACAGATCCATTCTTAATGCGCCCTTCTGGATAATCTCCAAAGGCGGGCGCCCCACTGAACTGAGTATTTTTACATCCAGATCGATTTCTTTTAAAGACCCCAGCTTTCTGACCTTCTTCTCCTGAATAACACGCAAAAGCTTGGCCTGAAGTGTCAACGGCATGGAATCCAGCTCATCTAAAAAAATGGCGCCCCCATTGGCCAGCTCAAAAAGGCCACTTTTATTGATGGCACCGGTAAAAGCCCCTTTTGAAGTTCCGAAAAGGATACCTTCCAAAAGATTTTCCGGAATCGCTGCACAGTTTATCGGAATAAAGGGTTTGCCTTTTCTTGAACTGTGGTTGTGGATAGACTGGGCAAACAATTCTTTACCGGTTCCGGTCTCTCCATAAATCATTATAGAGGATGGTGAATTTGACGACATCTTGGCAATCCGCACTGCATTGCGTATATCCGGGTCTGATCCGATGATATCGGAAAAATAAAATCGTGCGCTGTTTTTGGTTTTCCTTTTTTGAGGGGACTTATGATCCTGAATAATTATTTTTTCTAAAATCTGGTAATTCTTTGAAAAATTAATGGCGCCAATCAATTTTCCTGATTTATACAAAGGATAGACATTATTGATAATATTAGCCACTTTGCCCAGGTGTGTCCTGTACAACATTGTTTCATTGATTATTGGCTTGCCGCTTTTCAAACACCGCATGGTAGGACTGGTATCATCGGTAAGCTGGTAAATATCTGTAATTTTCTTCCCGATCGCATCTTTTGGATCAACATCGTCAATTTTTGCCTGGGTTTCATTAAAAAACCTGACTTTCCCGATAATATCCGAAATGACCACACCTTCATGCATGGATGCTAAAACCCTGTAAATATCAATATCCTCGAGATTAAGCTTACGTGTGACCTTTAGGTTACGTGTGACCTTTAGGTTATCCATTTTATTACCCGGTTATCTTATCCGGCCCCTATATCAAAATATTTTTATAATTTATTTATCACTTTTACACCCAGAGATTCCTATTAATTGCCTGTTTTTAAACAGGAAGACAAGAAAAATAAAAAAATTTTTATTTTTTCAGTTTAATTCAGCCGCAACTTTATTTAAGAATAATAAAACAATACTATTAACCCTTTAAAATAAAAGAACATATTACTGCTTAATATCTCTTGAAAAACAGATGGCATGGATCATGCAAATTTTGTGGAAACAATTGATACTTTATGCAATGACGACTAAAAGACAAAGGGAAGGATTTCATGGAATTTTACAAATATTTTTCAACAAACCAGATAGAGCAAATTCATGAAGCCACTCTTTCGGTAATGGAAACGGCTGGCCTTGTGTTCACTTATAAACCTGCAAGGGATCTTTTTGCCAGAGCAGGCTGTAAAATTGATGGACAGAGGGTGTTCTTCCCAAAAGAGCTGGTTGAAGAACAGATCAAAAAAGCCCCGTCCCAATTTACACTTTATGCCAGAAATCCGGAAAAAGATGTTGTGATCGGAGATGATCATATCGCCTTTATGCCTTGTTATGGTGCACCGTTTGTCAATGATATGGATAAGGGTCGGAGGCAGGGAACCCTTGAAGATTTCAGCAATTTTGCAAAGCTGGCATATGAAAGTCCCTATATTGATATCACCGGCGGCATGATGACAGAACCTAACGATATCCCTGTTGCCAATCGGAATGCAGAAAGAATTTATTCAGCCATGATTCATTCCGACAAACCGTTTATGGGAGCCGGAACCAGTGCCGAGGACGCCCGGGAAACGATTGAGATGACGTCCATGGTATTTGGAAGCCGTGAACAAATGGCTGAAAAACCACCCTTTGTCAGTATTTTAACCTCACTAACGCCATTGGGATTTGATGATAAGATGTGCGGGGCCATAATGGAATATGCAAAAGCAGGCATGCCTCAGCTGATTTCATCTCTTGCCATTGCAGGCGCCACAGCTCCGGTCACCATGGAAGGAACCCTTGTAGTCCAGAATGCTGAAATCCTTGCCGGTATCACACTGAGCCAGCTTGTCCGGGAAGGAACACCTGTCGTGTTTGCAGGGTCCTCATCAGTCACGGCCATGCGGTACGGCACCTTGAGTATTGGGGCACCGGAAATGGCAGTCAATACAGCGGCCACAGCCCAGATGGGACGGTTCTACAATCTCCCGGTCCGGGGTGGTGGTGCATTAACCGATTCAAAAACTATTGATTCCCAGGCTGCTTATGAATCCATGATGAGCATGATGATGGCCACCATGAGCGGTATTAATTTTGTCCTTCACTCAGCCGGTATCCTTGAAGGGTATATTACGGCATCTTATGAAAAATTCATCATTGACACTGAAATATGCGGAATGTGCAAACGAATAAAACGCGGTGAAGAAATTACGGCTGAAAAGCTGGCTGTAGATGTCATAAAAAAAGTCGGTCCGGGAGGAGAATATTTAACCAATATACATACATTCAAACATTTTAAACAAGAACTTTATGCCCCGATCATGGAGGAACGGGATAATTTTACCAGTTGGGAAAGCAAGGGAAGTCTTACCATGGAACAGCGGGCCAATGCCAGATACAAAGAAATTCTTAAAAACTATAAGGAACCTGATATGGACGATGCTGTCCGAAAAGACCTTGATGCGTATATAAACTCTATTCGTAACGCTTAACTAAAACGGGAGGCAAACATGTTATTGGGACTGCAAGTATCCGGTACTGCCGAAACGTTTTAAAAATTTAAACCTGTGAATTATTGGAGGAAACAATGGGTATAACAACAGAAGATCTATATTTTAAGCCGAGTTTACGCGTTATTAACGATGAGCAGGTGAGCCGGATTCATGCTGCAACATTGGAAGTTTTAGAACGGACAGGCATTAAAATGACACATCCCAGGGGACTTGAAATACTTGACGGGGCCGGGGCAAAAGTAGAGAATAACAGGGTCAGAATCCCTTCATGGATGGTGGAAGATGCCATTGCCAAAGCAAGTCACAGGCTGGTTCTTGGTAACCAGAAAGGGGAACGCACGGTTTTCCTTGAAAAGGACAATTCCTATTTTGGCCCCAGTCTTGACTGCATCGATTATATGGACCCCAAAACCCACAAAAGAATGAGGTTTACCAGTGACCATATTAAGGCAACAGCCGCTTTATGTGATGGCCTTGATCGTTTTGACTGGTGCATGATTATTGGTATGGCAGATGATGTCCCCCCTGATATTGCTGATCGTGTGGTGGTGAGAAATACATTGCAAAATTGTGCGAAACCGCTTGTATTCTGCTGCAAGGACACCAACAGTGTGAAAGATATTTATGAAATGGGACTTCTGCTGTGCGGCGGCAAAGAGAATTTTGACAAAGCCCCGTGCCTTGTCCATTATTCCGAACCCATTTCCCCCCTGCTTTATTATGATCCTGCTGTGGATAAGGTAATTTTCTGTGCTGAAAACAATATTCCTTTGATCAATTTTCCCGCACCCCAGGCATGCGGATCAGCACCGGCCACCTTTGCCGGAACCATTGTGCAGGGAAGTTCAGAATCCCTAAGCGGCCTGGTTCTCCACCAGCTCGTAAATCCGGGCGCCTCCTTTATTTATGGAGCATTTACAACCATAATGGATATGAAAACAACCATTTTTTCATATGGTGCCACTGAACTCAGCCTCATGACAGGCGCCATGGCACAGATGGCTCAATACTATCAACTGCCTTTTTTTGGGACCGCCGGAGCCACCGATTCAAAATTCTGTGATGCCCAGGCAGGTGCTGAAGTGGCATTTCAATGCCTTTCATCTGCCGCTGTCGGTTCAGGCCTGATTCACGACTGTTCAAGCTGGATGGATCATGGCAGCCTGGTCTCACCTGAATTTATGGTTTTGGCCCATGATATTGTAGACTCGGTCCATCATTTTATGAACGGTATCCCGGTTACAAGGGAAACCCTGGCCGTTGATGTGATTGACAAGGTGGGACCGGGGGGTCACTATCTCACGGAGAAACATACCATGGATCATTTCAGGCAGATAAAATACTCAGAACTTTTTGATCGGTCTATTTATGATAAGTGGGAGAAAGCGGGTGGCAAAAAATTTGAAGACCGTCTACAGGCTCTAACTTTGAAAAAAATGGAGCATAAACCAAGACAGCTTCCAAAGGAAATAATCAAAGAGCTTGATAAAATGCAGGCCTCATGGATATAGCAAAAAACATGAAATAAAAGGATAAAATTAAAATGAAATTAATATTTAATCATGAAAATTGCTCGGGCTGTGGTGTCTGCAAACTGGCCTGCAGCATAGTAAATTTCAATCAAGTCACGTCATCCAGGGCATTGTTGAGGATTGAAGGACTGTTTCCATCACCTGGACACTATCAAATCCATTTTTGTGATCAATGCGGCATATGCGCCGAAGTCTGCCCGGTGGAAGCTATTGAGCTTAAAGATGGGATCTACCGAATCAATGAGGAGGAATGCATTGCCTGCCACGAATGTGTGGAAGCATGCCCCCAATCGGTCATGATTATTAAAGGCGAAGATGACATGCCGGCCAAATGTGTTCTTTGCGGGGAATGTGCAGCCGTCTGCCCGAGAGAGGCAATTATAATATCTAAAGAAAAAAATATAGCGGAGGGTAAATAATGGATGGCTATGCAGGAAAAATTCTACGGATTGAGCTTAATGGCGAAAAATTTTTAAAAGAACCGCTGTCTAAGAAAATGTGTGAAGAGTTCATTGGCGGCAGGGGGTTTGTGGCAAAAACCCTGTACGAAGAGCTGCCCCCGGATACCGATCCCTTTGGAGAGAACAATCTTTTTATTATTGCCACAGGCCCTTTATCCGGCCATTTTCTTCCGGCCAGCGGCAAAACCCATTTTGGATCAAAGTCTCCGGCTACCGGCGGATATGCAGATTCAAACATGGGAGGGCATTTTGGACCGGCTTTAAAATATGCCGGTTATGATATGGCTGTAATCACTGGAAAGGCCGCAGCCCCAAGTTATCTTTTTATCGAAGATGATAAGATTGAAATCAGGCCAGCCAAAGCCTATTGGGGACAAGGCTCTCTATCCTGCGAAGAGATGATGAAAAAAGATTTGGGAGAAGACTTCCAGATACTGACCATCGGCCCTGCCGGAGAAAAGCTCGTGAAATTTGCCTGCATTTCCCACGATTTCGGACGTCAGGCCGGGCGAACCGGTATCGGCGCTGTCCTGGGATCAAAAAATATCAAGGCTATTGCTGTTAAAGGAACGGGCAGCATCCCGGTATTTGATGTTGAAAAAGCCTATGCCAAAGGGAAAGAGGCCTTTAAAAAAGTTTCTCAAAAGCCGGGATTTAAGGGGTGGACCCCGGAAGGGACCGCCGGTATTACCGACTGGGTCAATGAAGTCGGTGCCTTTCCCGCAAAGAATTTTCAAACATCCCATATTGACCACAGCCACCTGATTAATGGAAAAAAAGTGTTGGAACGGCTGAAAATAACAGACAAAGGATGTTATTGCTGTCCCACTCCCTGTGGGAAATACGGTCACACTAAAACTGATTTGGGCTCTGCTTACATGGAAGGTCCTGAATTTGAAACTATCGCCCTGTTTGGCGGCAGCTGCATGCTCAAAACCGTTGAAGAGGTGGCGTATGCCAATTATCTGTGTGATGAGCTGGGTATTGATACCATCTCAGGAGCTTCTGTTGCGGCTTTTACCATTGAATGCTTTGAAAAGGGCCTGATTTCAGCAGATGAAATTGGAAAAAAGGTTATTGAATTCGGTGATCTTGACTCCATTGTTTACCTGTTAAATTTGATGAGTTTAAGGCAGAATACCTTGGGTGATCTGCTGGCCCAGGGGGTTAAAACTGCTTCTGAAAAAATCGGAAATAACTCTGAAAAATTTGCCATTCATGTCAAGGGCCTGGAATGGACCGGATATGAATGCCGGAATGCGCCTTCCATGATGCTGGCCTATATGACGGCAGATATAGGGGCTCACCATAACCGCGCCTGGGTTTTGGGCCATGATGTGGTGGGTGCCGCCACCAATGTACATGACCTGATTTCTGCCGGGACTTCCGGTGATAAAAGGCCCAAAGCCGTTGTATCCGGTGTGGATTCAGCAAAATTTGTCATTGATTCCCAGCATACCCGCCCGGCCTTTGACATGCTTGGGTGCTGCCGCCTCCAGATGATGGAGCTGGGGTTTGAAGTTGAAAATTATGCTGAACTCTATTCTATTATCACCGGAAAAAAAATAACCTGGGACGATCTGCTTAAAGTATCTGAAAAAGTATGGAACCTGACACGGATGATTTCGGCAAGAGAAATAAAAAATTTTGGCCGAAAATCAGACTATCCACCGGCTCGGTTTTATGAAGAACCAACCCCAAGCGGGCCCAACAAGGGATATTGTATCACCCTCGAAGAGTTGGATGAACTTTTAGATGCCTATTATAGTGCGCGGGGATGGGATAAAAATGGCATCCCGACACAAAAAACGCTTGACCGTGTTGGTCTGAGTAATATGATTTAAGCATATAAAGGAAAACGATAATGAGTAAAATAATGATTCCCCTGACTTTTAACATAAAAACCGCAGATGCAGTTGTCATCGGCGGCGGCATCGTGGGGACGGCTACGGCTTTCTGGCTGTCCAAAACCGGTATGAAAGTTATCCTGATTGAAAAACGGGACGGCCTGTCAAGCCTTACCACAGCTGTCAGTGCCGAGTGTTTTCGCACCCAGTTCACGGAAAAATCCATGGCCGACATTGCCCTTCCCAGTGTGGAAATGTTTGAAAATTTCAAGGACGTGGTAGAGTTATCTGATATTGACATTCATCTCCGCCAGAAAGGCTATCTGTTTGTCACGGATGACGAAACTCAGGTGCCGGAGCTTGAAAAAGCCATCCAAACTTATCAGACCCTTGGAATACCCGGATCTGAACTAATCAAGGGAGATGATCTTCACGATCGCTTTTCCTTTCTTTCGTCCAATGCTCTGGCAGCCACATTCAACAACAGGGATGGATGGATTTCCACCCATGAAACCACATACGGCTTTGCAAAAGGTGCAAAAAATGTTGAATTTTTCATGAAAACAATTGTCACCGGCATCCAGAAAGACAGACAGGGAATCTGTACCGTAGAAACAGACAAGGGCCTGATCAGCACACGGCTTGTGGTCAACTGTGCAGGCCCCTATGCCGGGATCATCGGCAAAATGGCCGGACTTGATATGCCGTTAACAACGGTGAGGCGGCAAAAAGCCTATATCAGAACCAGTCATCCCCTGGTGCCTCTGGATGCGCCTTTTACCGTGGATCTTAAGAACCACAGCTATTGGCGGCCGGAAGCCGGCGGCGTACTCTGCGCATGGGTGGATCCGGATGAACCGGAAAGCCCGCCAGCAGATGAACTGCCCACAGACTGGGATTTTGCAGCCGAATCCATTTACCGGGCATCCCGTCTAAATCCGTTTTTTGAAACCATTGCCGATGATTTAAAAGCTGATGACATTGATGTATCAGCAGGAATGTACGTATACACTCCTGATGATAAGCCCGTCATCGGCCCCAGCGATGAAATAGAGGGCTTTCATCTAAACTGCGGTTACTGGTGTGGTGTCATGATGGCGCCGGAAGCGGGCAAAAGAGTAGCAGATATTGTTATGGGAAAAATTGACAATAAAGACAATCCGTTGCGCTACAGCCGTTTCAATGAAGGAGATTACGAACGCGGGGACACATTTTTGAAATAAGATAAAATATTGCTGCAAATCCCTTGAAACGGCTGGTTCAGCCTTATTCTTCCATTTCTATCATTTTTATGACAGTACCAATTATCCTGATGATTTCAAAAAAATATAGAAAAACTGTCTAAAAAAAGCAAGAAAGGAAAAATGTTGTGAAGGCTTACCTTGCAAGCTGCCGTTTTTTTTAAAAAATGAACTTATTCTTTAAATTATTTCTCCTGATTTTTCGGTTCATGCTTATTGACACACGACCAAATGGGCGTATTTTATGAGAAATAAAATATTCTTTAAACCGGGGTAAACCATTGAAACAAAAAACTTATGCCATTGCCTGCGCCGTTCTGGCTATTGATATGAAACACAATGCCAAAAGGCTGGGGATTGATATAGACTATAAATTTCTGGAAGCAGGGCTTCACAATAATCCGAAACTGCTCAAGGAAAAACTTCAGGCAGCTATTGATGAAGTCTCGGCAAAAGGTTTATGTGACCGTATTATCATAGGATACGGTATCTGTGCTAAGGGAACTATTGGGATTCAATCCCGCTCCGTGCCTTTGTTCATTCCCAAGGTTCATGACTGTGTTGCTCTCTTTTTAGGAGGAGATCAGGCATATAAAAATGAATTTAAAAAATTTCCGGGAACCTATTATCTTTCAGCAGGATGGTGTGAAGAAAAAACCGAGCCCATGTCCCAGAAAAAGCAATGGGCCTATTTTGGTGAAAAAAAACTGGAATTTAATGACCTTGTTGAAAAACACGGCAAAGATGCGGCTCAACAGACCTTTGATTTCTTAAATTCATGGCAGAAAAACTATCAAAGAGCGGCTTTTATTGAAACCGGTGCAAAAACATCTCCCAGGTATGAAAAATTCGCTAAAGACATGGCCAGAGAATACAACTGGGACTATGAAAAAATAAAAGGCGGCCAGGGATTGATCGAAAAAATGATCACAGCCGACCATTCAACATCTGATATTCTCTTTGTGCCGCCGGAACATGTGATAGGGTTTGACGCCATACAATCCACATTGTCTGCCAATCCCATCCTGGATCTTGATGCAAAGGTAAATAATACCGCTTCCGGAATAGAAATCGAGGATCAGAAAATTCATATTGATTCTTATATAAAAATCGGTTTGGGTATTGATGCTGGCGGCACATACACCGATGCGGTGATTTATGACCTTGAAAAAAAGAAAACGCTTTGTAAAGCAAAGTCTTTGACCACAAAATGGGATTTCACCATAGGAATCAATTCTGCTTTAAAAAAGCTGGATCAGGAAAAATTGCATGGGATTGAACTGGTTTCTTTATCCACAACCCTTGCAACCAACGCTATTGTTGAAAACGAAGGTCAGAAGGTCGGAATGATTCTCATGCCGCCATATGGTCTTGGTGTTGATAAAGATATATCCCACCACCCAAAGTCTGTTATTAAAGGACAGCTTGAAATCACGGGCAGGCAACTCCTTGCCATTGATCTGGATGAAGTAAGACAGAAAGCTTTACAAATGGTTGAAAACTATGGGGTGACCGCCTTTGCCGTATCCGGCTATGCAGGGTCCATCAATCCTGAACATGAAATTCAGGTCAAAAAAATTATCCATCAACAAACCGGTTGCTTTGTAACCTGCGGTCATGAATTGTCTGACACTTTGAATTTTCAGACCCGGGCAATCACCGCCATGCTCAATGCAAGGATTATTCCGCGGCTGGCCGGTTTGCTGCTGGATCTTGAAAAAGTCATGGCAGCCCGTGGTATTCATGCACCTATCGTCGTGGTAAAAGGGGATGGAACTTTGATGAGTTCAGACATGGCCAAACAACGACCGGTTGAAACGATTCTTTCGGGACCGGCTGCCAGCGTTGCCGGGGCCAAACATCTGACCGGTATTAAAGATGCGCTGGTCGTGGACATGGGAGGAACAACAACCGATACGGCTGCTCTGACCAACAGCCTGGTAAAGCTGAACGAGCAGGGATCAAATGTAGGTGGGCACAGAACCCATGTTAAAGCCCTTGAAATTAGAACAGCCGGTCTTGGCGGGGACAGCCTGATCGAATTTGAAAAAGGTGAATTTTTCATCGGTCCTAAAAGAGTGGCCCCCATTGCATGGCTGGGGCAAATGGTTCCCGGGACCAAAGATGCATTAAAATTCTTAAACCAGAACCTGCAGCATCATGCCACCTCCACCAGAAAGATGCAGATTCTTGCTGTGACAGGTTCCGTAAAACAACTTGAATTGACTCCCCTGGAAAAACAGATTATTTCCCTGCTGAAAACAAGACCGCATTCTATTGATGAACTGGTTCAAAAAACCAATGTCTATTCCGACAGCAGCCTGCCTCTGCAGCGCCTTGAAGAAAATTTTATCCTGCAGCGGTGCGGACTCACATTGACCGACCTTTTGCATATCACAGGACAGTTTACTAAGTGGGACAGACATATTGCCAGAAAATACTGTGAGATGTTTTCCTTTCTGGCAAAAAAAGAAATGCCCGAATTGACCCGACATCTCCTGGATATGGGGGTTAACCTGTTAACCCTTGAGCTTTTAAAACGCCAGCTGGATGACGAGGTAGATCCCGAAGCCCTGAACACCTGCCCGGTATGTAAAGTTCTGATTCATAATCTGCTGACCAAAAAAAATCCTCACTATGAAGTCTCCATAAACTTTAAACGGCCTGTCATCGGTATTGGTGCTCCCATTAAGTATTTTCTCCCCAAAGCAGTCAAACCCCTGGGTGCCAGGGCCATCCTGCCGGATGACGCCGATGTGGCCAATGCCATAGGTGCCATTACCAGTAATGTGGTCATAAAAAAACAATTAAGAATCATACCCGGGGATCAAGGCGGATTTATTGTGGAAGGAATTGCCGGAACCCGTCAGTTTAAAGACTTTGACGATGCAGATCGTTTTGCCAGGAAAAAACTGATTGGAATTGTAAGAGAAAGGGCCTTGGCTTCCGGAACCAGCTGTCAGAAAGTCGAACTGAAAACAAAAGACCAGATACCTGTAACTGCCGGCGGGGATCCTATTTTCATGGGAAGAATCATCTATGCCAGCCTAACCGGACGTCCTGATATTGTATTAAAAAAACATCCTCTGGTAACAGAAGCGCTGTAAATTTTACTGCCAATATTCTGATACTTTTGATATTTCTTTACACATTATTTTAATATTGATACGAATGGACGGAAAGGATAACATTGGCACTGATCTAAAGATTAACTTAATTGATTCTGGAGGGTATTAATATGACTCCACAGGCATTTGCTAAAACCGCTTAAAAAATTATGATGTGTTATTAGCCCATCTATGAATATTGAAAAAATAGAAGATACTATCCAATCGCTTGTAACGGACCTTGATGAAAAATCGTTCATCTATGACTTGTTGCTTGCATATAATCAGCCAAAATCCTCCATCACTCGATTAAAAAAAGGTGACTATAATCTTTCAAAAATTTCAGATGAAATTCTTTGGAAAAAAAAGCTATTTTTCAAAAATGAAACTGATAGTGACCTGCATGACTTAATTGACAAACTGAAAAATGACCCTGGTATTATCAAGCACCATCCCCGCTTCATTATTGTTACCGATTTTCAAACTTTGCTATCGGTTGATACCAGGACTAAAGATACACTTGATATTCCTATTGTGAGCTTAGCAAAACACTATGATTTCTTCCTGCCCTGGGCGGGAATGGAAAAATCACAGTTCCAGAGTGAAAATCCGGCGGACATCAAGGCTGCGGAACGTATGGGGCGACTGTATGATCTAATTCTGGAAGACAACCCTGCTGAGAGTGAGACGAATAGCAGACACTTGTTAAATACCTTTCTCTCCCGTTTGCTGTTCTGCTTTTTTGCTGAAGATACCGGTATCTTTGCTGATGATCAGTTCACCAATGCGCTGGCATCCCATACCGATCAAGATGGCAGCGATCTGCAGGCCTATCTGCAAAAGCTTTTCAAGGTGCTCAACCTGCGAGAACGGTTTGACTGTCCACAGTTTCTGCAGGATTTTCCCTATGTTAATGGGGGACTGTTTGCTAATGACCATCCTGTCCCAATCTTCAGTACAAGATCAAGAAAAATTATTATCGAGTGTGGCGCACTTAACTGGAAAGCCATCAACCCGGACATTTTCGGTTCCATGATTCAGGCCGTGGTACATAACGACCGTCGCAGCAGCATGGGAATGCATTATACCTCAGTTGTCAACATTATGAAGGTCATTGAACCACTGTTTCTTAATGATCTTTACGCTGAATTGGACCGGGCAAAAAATAATAAAAAAAAACTGATAAAATTATTGGATCGACTTTGTCATCTGCGCATTTTTGACCCGGCCTGCGGGTCCGGCAATTTTTTGATTATTGCCTACAAAGAGCTTTGCAAACTGGAGATTGAAATTTTCAAACGGCTGTATGGTAAACAGCTGACATTCCGATTTTTCAGCAATATCAAGCTCACCCAGTTTTATGGCATCGAGCTTGATGACTTTGCCCATGAAACCGCCAAACTTTCACTGTGGCTGGCAGAACATCAGATGAACCTTGCCTTCAAAGAGGTCTTTGGAGAGACACGTCCTACGTTGCCGTTGCAGGACGGCGGGTTTATCGTCTGCGGCAATGCGACACGGCTGGATTGGGAAAAAGTGTGTCCAAAAGATGAAGGAGTCGAAATCTATATTTTGGGGAATCCTCCATATTTGGGTTCCAGCATGCAATCGAAAGAACAAAAAATTGATATGGCTGTGGTCTTTGATGGCATCAAGGGATACAAAAATTTAGATTACATCGCCTGTTGGTTTTTGATTGGATCAAAATATATTCAGTATACTAATGCCCAATTAGCTTTTGTCTCTACGAATTCTATAAATCAAGGAGAACAGGTGGCTTTGTTCTGGCCACACATTTTCGCAATGACTTTAGAGATTGGCTTTGCCCATCAATCGTTCAAATGGACAAATAATGCAAAGGGCAATGCAGGGGTAACCTGTGTCGTTGTGGGTATAAGGAACCCATCAGGGGAACCAAAAGTTTTGTTCAAGGGTGGGATTAATCATACAGTGAAAAACATTAATCCATATCTTTCAAACAGTAAAAATTTGGTTGTGAAAAAAAGAAGAATACCCCTCGCAATAGTGCCAGTTATGAATTATGGTAATAAGCCTGCGGATGGGGGTCATCTGTCGCTTACTAAACATGAATGTAGTGAGTTGATAGCAAAAACCCCAAAAGCAAAGCATTTTATCAAAAAATTTATAGGTTCAACCGAATTTATCAATGACAAACAGCGATACTGTTTATGGATAGAAAATGATGAATTGGAACAAGCTCAATCTATTGGAGAGATTGACGTAAGAATAGAAAAAGTCCGGCAATTTCGATTGAATAGCAAGAAAAAAGCGACTCGGGAAAAAGCTGACATTCCGCACAGATTTGCTGAAGCTCGGTATGGATCAAAAAATTCGATAATTATTCCAAGTCACTCTTCTGAAAGACGAGATTACATACCAATTGGTTTTCTTGAAGGTGGCACTATTATCCCAAATTCTGCACAAGCTATCTACGACCCACCACCCTACATCTTCGCCATCATTTCCTCCCGCATGCACATGACCTGGGTACGCACTGTAGCTGGCCGTCTTAAAACTGATTACCGCTATTCCTCAGCACTATGCTACAACACCTTCCCTTTCCCGGAGATCACCAATGCACAAAAAAAAATCCTTGAAGATCATGTTTTCAAAGTGCTGGACGAACGGGAACAACACCCTGAAAAAACCATGGCACAACTTTATGATCCGGATAAGATGCCCGGGGGCCTTCGTCTGGCCCATCATGAAATGGACATAGCCGTGGAAAAGTGCTATCGTTCACGTCCATTTAAAAGCGACGAAGAGCGGCTGGAGTATCTGTTCAAGCTTTATGAAAAAATGATTAAAGAGGAGGAGCCAAAGTAATGGATATTAAAACTACTTTAGACTATTTGCGCTCACATGCCTCGGAAAATGAACTCCTGGAATTTAAAGAAGCCAAAACCACCTACAATTTTAACAAATTAGGAAAATATTTCAGCGCTTTATCCAATGAGGCTAATTTATTGGGTAAAGACGATGCCTGGCTGGTGTTCGGTATTAAAGACAAGGACAAAAAAATTGTTGGTACGCGCTTTAGAACTGATACTGCCAAACTGCAGAGTTTAAAGGCTGAGATTGCCAATAAAACAACCCATAGAATTACATTCAAAGAAATTCATGAAATAAATACCGGGCAAGGCAGGGTGATTTTGTTTCAAATCCCCCCGGCACCAAAGGGCATCCCTGTGGCCTGGGCAGGGCATTACTACGGCAGAGAGGGTGAACAGCTCAACGCCTTAAGCCTGGAAGAATTGGAACGAATAAGAAAGCAGGGTATCGAGAATGATTGGAGCATTGAAACTTGTAAACATGCCGCCATCACCGACTTATCTGAACAGGCCATTTTAAAAGCCAGAAAATTGTATGGCGTTAAAAACCCGGGGCTTGTTGAAGAAGTTGAACAATGGGATGATATAACTTTTTTAAATAAAGCCAAGCTCTGTATTAAGGGTAAAATCACCCGGACAGCCATTTTATTACTCGGCAGGCCAGAGTCAGAACATTTCATTCATCCGGGTGTGGCCAAAATCTCCTGGATTTTGAAGGACAGGGATAATATTGAAAAAGACTATGCACATTTTAGTTGTCCTTTTCTGTTAAGCATTGAAGAAGTTTATAAAAAAATAAGAAACTTAAAATACCGCTATCTTCCCGACGGGTCACTGTTCCCCGATGAGGTTGACAGCTACGATCCTTATATCATCAGGGAAGCGTTAAATAATTGTATTGCCCATCAGGATTATACTCTGGGAGGCAAGATTAATGTTATTGAAAACGAAGACAGCCTGCTGATCTTTGTTAATATGGGCTCATTTATTCCCCAGACTATTGAAAACGTCATCACTGCAGATGCACCGGAGTCGCAGTATCGCAATAGTTTTTTATCGAATGCCATGGTAAATCTTAATATGATTGACACCATCGGCAGTGGTATCAAAAAAATGTTTACCATTCAAAAGAAAAAGTTTTTCCCTCTGCCTGAGTATACATTAACCAACAATCAAGTCAAAGTGGTGATTACCGGCAAAGTGCTGGACATGAATTATGCAAAAAAATTAGCACAAATACCAAAATTGAGTCTGAATGATATTATACTGCTGGATAAAGTACAAAAACATAAACCGTTAGAAGATACGGAAATCAAAAAGCTTAGAAAAAACAGACTCATTGAAGGCAGAAAACCTAATTTTTACATTTCATCCCAGGTGGCTCGAAAAACTGGTCAAAAAGCTGATTATATGCATTTGAAAGGTATTGATGATAACTATTGTAAAAAAATTATTGTAGATTATCTGCGTGAATTTTCTGAAGGGAAAAGAGCAGATTTTGAAAAAATACTTTTAGACAAACTTTCTGGTGTTTTAGACGAACAACAGAAAAAAAATAAAATCAAAAACTATCTTCAGACTCTTAAAAAAGCAGGTGTTATCAATATAATAGGCAAAACATGGCAAATGTCTAAAGGTAAATAATTAGACATTTTTAGACATTTTTTTAGACATTTTAGACGATTTGAGAAAAAGATATGCCGGATATAGTTAATGTACGTTATGCCCAGACCGGTCAAAGCATTTCCACTAATCACATGGGGATGCGTGAGATGCAGGCTCGCGCTTTTGAAGCCAGAGAGGCACAATACCTTTTGCTGAAAGCCCCGCCTGCCTCCGGCAAGTCCCGTGCCTTGATGTTTCTGGGACTGGATAAACTTTTCAATCAGGAGATCAAAAAAATTATTGTCGCGGCTCCGGAACGCTCTATTGGTGGATCCTTTGATCGTACTGATCTCACCCGATATGGTTTTTTTGCCGACTGGGATTTCAACCCTGGATACAACCTTTGCACACCGGGTGGTGAGTCCAGCAAGGTTACTGCGTTTAAAAACTTTCTCAACGATTTTGGTGAAACCATTTTGATCTGTACCCATGCCACCTTGCGCTTTGCCTTTGATGCGGTGGAGGAATCAGTATTTAATAATATTCTGCTGGCTATTGATGAGGTACTTGACATTAACAAAAAGACCATTCTGCATATCCCCAATGTAAATGCCGGTGAATCCACTAAGGACAAGCATAAGGAGGTGGATACCATCCTCGATATCATTGGCACAGTGACCCATCAGGATAGTGATACCGGAGTGATTTTTGTAAAATCTCATAAAGGTAACAAAACTATCAAGGTAGCTGATCTGGTTAATGATAACCCAAAAGATCGAAACAAGATTGTTGCCTATCTGCACCAGATGAAAAATGTTGATGATATGGACCTGATCATTGCTTTGGGTATGGCAAAAGAGGGCTTTGACTGGCCGTTTTGCGAACATGCACTCACCGTCGGGTATCGTGGTTCACTAACTGAAATTATTCAAATTATTGGACGGGCCACCCGGGATAGTGATAATAAAACCCATGCCCAGTTTACCAACCTGATTGCCCAGCCGGATGCAGCAGACGATCAGGTAAAACTCTCTGTGAATAATATGCTCAAGGCTATTACCGCCTCGTTGTTGATGGAGCAGGTACTTGCCCCTAATTTCAAATTCAAAACCCGGCGATTTGATAACGAGGAATACGAAGAGGGAACCATCAAAATTCGTGGTTTTAAGGAGCCCAGCTCGCAAAGAGTAAAGGAGATCGTCGAATCAGATCTAAATGATCTCAAAGCAGCTATTCTACAAGATAACACGCTGCTTCAAGCATTGCCGGGAGAATTTATTGATCCGGAAGTGATTAACAAAGTGATGATCCCCAAGGTCATACAGACCAAATATCCTGAACTCAGTGATGAAGAGATAGAGGAAATTCGCCAGCATGTAGTGACGGATTCAGTTATAAAGAATGGTGAAATCAAAGTAGTTGGCAACAAACGGTTTGTGCGTATGGCAGGAAAATTTGTCAATATCGAAGAGCTCCATATTGATCTGATCGACAGTGTTAATCCATTCCAAAAGGCATTTGAGGTTCTCTCAAAATCAGTAACGGCAAAGCTGTTGAAAGTGATTCAGGAAACAATTGATGCCGGGCGTATACAAATGACCGATGAGGAAGCAGTAATTCTCTATCGTGACAAGATCGGACCATTTATTAAAATCCATGAACGAGAACCAAATATCAATTCAACAGACCCCCTGGAAAGAAGACAGGCCGAAGCCTTAGTCTATCTCAGGAACAAAAAACGACAACAGGCAGGCGGAGATGGTGAATGATTGATTTTATCAAAGAGATTAACACTATCGTTGATGTTTTAGAGGATGATGCGCTTGGATTGTTGGGAGGGGAAGTATCGGGTGAAGCTGATCCAAATGACATTTTTACACTTAGAAATGTCCCAAAGCCCATTGATATGCCTGAGTATATCGCAAAACGCAAACCCTGTGATAAGTTTGAGCAATTCGAGCCGTTATTTAAGCAGAATCATGTTTGTCTGGCATCAAAGAAAAAAATATTGAGACCCTTTACCAGTGAACGGCAAATCGCTTCTGGTAAGTTCTTTGTTCTGCAAGGGATGATGGTTTATGTAGCTAATGTTGGCAAAAAGGAATTGAAAAATTTTGGAAATTTCAATGCTCGCCTATACTGTATCTTTGAAAATGGAACCGAGTCCAATATGCTGCTACGTTCTCTGGCTGCCGCACTCTGGAAAGATGAAAATAGTCGTCAGATAGTAGATGCGCTTCAAATGGAGATGTTTAGTGAGTCAGAACAGATTACATCAAATGACAAACCAACAGGCTATATCTATGTATTGCGATCTTTGAGTAAAGATCCACAAATCAAGGAGATAAAGGATCTGTATAAAATTGGATTTTCCAGTCAACCCGTTCAACAACGCATCCAGAACGCAGCGCAAGAACCCACCTACTTGATGGCAGATGTAATGCTGGTAACTGACTTTGAAACTTACAACTTAAACCCGCAAAAACTGGAAATACTATTACATACATTTTTTGCAGGATCGTGTTTGAATCTGGATATTTTTGACAGTGAAGGAAAACGGTACACACCACGAGAATGGTTTATTGTGCCATTACATGTCATTGAAATAGCAATTAATCTTCTTATCAACGGAGAAATTATTCATTATCGCTATGACAGCCATCTACAGGAGATTATAGGAAAATAAAAAAAGGAGAATGAATATGCTGCTGGGACTGCATACATACAGTTTATATCTACATGGAATCGGACAGGCATGGGCAGGGTTTAAACTGCCCTGGGAAAGACAACTGAGTACGTTTCATCTTTTAGATCTGGGCATTGAGTTGGGACTGGACGGATTTCATCTGGATGACGGTGTTCTGGAAAACCTGGAGTCCTCTTTTCTCAGGGAAGTGGGAGCATCAGCAAAAAAGCATAACCTATATCTTGAATATAATATGTCCCTTGATCTGGGGAATTTTGGTATTGGCATCCAGCACAATTTGAAAGACGGGCTGACCACAGCTCAGGCCATAGGAGCA
This sequence comes from Desulfobacula sp., assembly GCF_021107415.1. The sequence goes on along the minus strand of NZ_JAIOSW010000138.1, from coordinate 8,364 downwards.
GATGTGGTCAAGGTCAGTATGGATCTACCACGACCACGACCACGGGCCGGATCCAGGTTCCATCCAGAGGTCATGCCATATCTGAAGGAAACTGTCAAACAGCTGAAATCAGCTGCACCCATGGCAGAAGACCATGGCATTCGTCTGGCCCTTGAAAATCATTGTGACAGTTTTTCAGAAGAAATTCTCTGGGTGCTCAAAGAGGTGAATCATCCGTTTGTCGGCGCCTGTATTGATACAATGAATGCCTGGCATATTGCCGAAGATCCGATGACTGCAATTGAAAATCTTGCCCCTGTTGCATTTACAAATCATTTCAGGGATGATCGTGTTGAGTTCTGTCGTGATGGTTTCAGAGTCAGAGGGGTGGCTGTAGGCGATGGAGATATTGATATGAAAAAAGCATATGAGCTTATTAAGAGCAAGTCCCCCACCAACCGAATCAATATTGAAACAGAGATGGGGTTCAGTTTGGAAAACAGAGAAGAAGCCCTGCGCCTTGAGCTTGCAACCATTAAAAAGAGTATTCATTATTGCCGAACCGTGCTTAATATAAATTAAAGGCACCATTGTTCTTTTGCAAGATAATAAGCTGTAGCACATCCATGACTGCCGCCATGTTTGTGCTCCCCGTTCCATTGCCTCACAAGAAAACGACTGCCTGCGATCAACTCGATTATTCTACAACCTTTACTTTTCTTAATTTGAAATCTATTATCGTCTATAATTTTTTCAAATTATAGTTTGAAACATTTAAAAGAGATTGCTTTATTTAACCTTATTCAATTGAGGGTCCATTCATTATGAACAGCGTAAAATCAGCAATAGAAGAAATCAAATCAGATCTTATTGAATTTGCGCAAGATCTGGTAAAAATAAAAAGTTATTCAGGCGATGAAAAAAAAATAATTAAGTGCATAAAAGAGAAAATGAATGAACTGGATTATGACGACGTGGTCATTGATTCAATGGGGAACATTGTCGGTCGTATCGGCAATGGCCAACCCATCATTATGTTTGATTCCCATATAGATACGGTGGAAGCAAACGATTTTTCAGAGTGGACCCATCCCCCGTTTGACGGTGTGATTGAAGATGGAAGGCTCCATGGCAGGGGGTCTGTTGATATGAAGTCTTCGGCTGCCGCTTCCATATATGCCGGGGCTGTCGCAAAAAAACTGGGATTTCATCATGACAAGACAATAGTTGTATCCTGCACTGTATTGGAAGAAGATTGTGACGGTGAAAACTTGAAACATCTATTTAGTGAGCTTAATTTTAAACCGGATTATATGATCATATGTGAACCTTCGGGAAACAAACTGGTCACAGGGCATAAGGGAAAAGCCCAGGTTGCAATTAAAACACATGGCATTTCTGCCCACGGATCCGCCCCTGAGAAAGGCTTGAATGCGATTTATGAAATGGCCGAGATTATTCAAAGGGTAGAAAAAACCAGTGCCTCTCTTCTGAACGATCAAGGGCAGCATGGGACACTGGTAGCCTCAAGGATTTCCAGTATAGGCGAATCTCTCAATGCCGTTCCTTTTGAGTGTGAAATATACCTGGACCGGCGCATGGTGATGGGTGAAACAAAAGAAATAATAAAAAATGAAATGGATGCCATCATTGCAGATAAAAAAGCATTCTGGGAGATTGGAATCCTTCATCGCAAGAGCTGGACAGGGATGGATGTAAGGTATCATCCATTTCATCTGCCCTGGCAGATTGATCTTGATCATGAACTTACAAAAGTCTGCTTTAAAGCATTTAATGCAGCATTTGGATCTGACCCTGAACTTGATTATTGGGATTTCAGCACAAATGCGGTTACGACAACCGCCATGGGCATACCCACCATCGGATTTGGACCCGGTGAGTATAAACTGGCTCATATGGTGAATGAGAATTGTCAACTGAGCCAGATTGTTGATGCATGTGATTTTTATGCAACTATGATTGATACAGTGTAATGGATTTTTACTTTTTAGGATTTGGAATCTATTATCATAAATAATAGATTTTGCCATTTTATTGGCCCTTTGCCATGTATCCCGGCATCCTGCCTTTTCCCAGGCACTCCTGTTGCCCGTATGGCTGATACCGTTGCCTTCAAAATATTCGGAACGTAAGTGTTTTAGCGTAATGTCGTTTGGGAAACTATTCGAGTTTTAAAAGGTTTAGAAGGCCAGGTTTCAAGAAAGGAAGATAGAACCATTTCATCTAAGCCGATCAAATAATCGTATATTATATTTACAAGCTCAATAGCTTTAATATTAGCACCGGACATGTTTTTAATCCTCTTTTGACTCCATTATATCCAATTCCGAACGTGGATCAATTTGTAAAGCCATTTGCGAGGTATGCTTCATGATCATAAAATCCACCTGTTCCTCCACCGGAATGATGCGGGCAATTTCCTTTTGTCTTAAAAAGATAGAGACTGCTGTATAAATGCCAGCGGTGCATGAAAAATAAACATAAAACCCATAAGGACTGTCCAGCAATTTAATGGCCCCTGATGAAGCAATGGGGGCGATCACAGCTCCAATACCATAAGAAAGTAAAAGTATGGAACTGACATTGACCACATCCTTAGGCTCAAACATATCATGGGCTCTTGCCACAGCTGATGGATAAATGGTAAACATAAACCCGCCAAACAAAATGCTTGCCAACAACAAAATGCCAAAGGAACTTTGAGCAGCCACAATCATCAAACCACTTATTACAGCAAAAAGGCCACCTAAAACAGGAATCACCACTGATCTGTCAAATCGATCTGAAAAAGCTCCCACCGGCCACTGGAGTAGAAGTCCACCCAATACCGTAACTGTCATGAAATAAGATAACTGAGACACACTCAAATTTATCTGATGACAAAATACCGGCCCCATTGTGTAAAAAGAGCTAACCGTCAAACCTGAAGTAAAACACCCCAGCATCCCCATGGGTGCTTTTTGAAGAATAATTTTCAACTTAACCGGTTCAATTTCAGGCATTTCAGGGTGAATGGAATGGGTTAATGCAACCGGAATAATGCTTGATACCAGTAAAAAACCGATGACAAAAAACAGGGTTTGGCCCCTTGGGTCGCCTAAATTAAGAAACTGCTGGCCCACACTGCTCCCCAGATAACACATGACCATATATATGGAAAAAACTCTTCCCCTTACCTGGGGTTGGGTACATTCATTGAGCCAGCTTTCTATGACCATGAACAATCCGATAGTGGCAATGCCGCTGAAAAACCTGAAAACAGCCCATGCAACAGCTGACATATAACAGCCGTGAAGCATGATCATGGCGGTTGCAAGGGCGGCAAAAGCTGTAAAGGATCTAATATGTCCGACACTTTTTATCAGGCGGCTGCAGTAGAAGGTTCCCACAACAGAACCAATAAAATAAGACGTTAGGATTAACCCCGTCACCTGGGCCGGAAACCCTTCAATGGTAAGCCTCAAACTTATAAATGTTGCCAGCAATCCCAAACCCATTGCCAACAGCAGCATTGCAGCATAAAGTGCAATAAATGGTTTTAATATTGATGTCATAACACTTTTTCCAATAGTTGTTTTGTTAAGACGTGATGTTTTTAGGGGTTGAAGCATACGAGTTTCCCCAAAATTTCGACACAAGATTGTACAATAATCCTGAGTAGTTATTTAGTCAATCCATAAAGTTAAATTTTTTTGTCATTCATTAAGAAACAAAATTTAACAAAATTATTTTATTCTCTAAACAAATATTGATATTGATTAGTTTTGTTACATTTTGTCTTGACTATCATTACCACCCATGCAATTTAAACAATGAACTAAAATAAAAAACGACCTATCAAGGAAATTATCATGAATTTAATGGGCTTGCAGGGAGGCCAATATTGCCCCCTGTCACCGGAACAGGTAGAAATAGTACATGAGGCATCCCTGAAGATCCTGGAAAAAACAGGGATTACTTACGAACAGGGCCTGGAAGATACTATTCAAATGCTTGACAACAACGGTGCTGCCATTAACAGGGATAGAAAAATTATCACATTTCCAAAAGATATGATTATTGAACAGGTGGCAAAAGCACCTGAAAAAATTGTCCTTTATGGTCAGGATCCAAAAAACGATCTCCATCTGACTGAAAATCGAGTCCACCTAGGGACCGGGGGTGCTGCCATCAAGATTCTGGACCCCGAAACAGGTAAAATCAGGCCCACAACCCTTAAGGATCTCTATGATGTATCCCGTCTTGTGGATCAGCTGGACAATATCCATTTTCTGGTAAAGCCCTGTGTTGCAACAGATATTGATATAGAAGATTATAATGTCAACTGGTTTTATACCTGCCTTTGTGCCTCTTCAAAACATGTCATGTCCGGGGTGAATGATGAAAAAGGACTGCACGATGTTATTGAAATGGCATCCATGATTGCCGGAGGTCTGGACAAGCTCCAGGAAAGACCCTTTATTTCAACGATTGCCTGCTTTGCCATCAGTCCGTTAAAACTGTGTACCCAGTCTACCCGTATTATGCAGGAAGCAAACCGATTCCGTATCCCGGTTGCACTTTCAAGTGCACCCATGGCAGGCTCCACTTCTCCTTTGACCATGGCAGGCACCCTGGCCCAGCTTCATGCAGAACAGCTTGCCGGCATCACCATCTGCCAGTTGACCAAAGCTGGGGCGCCTTTACTTTACGGTGGTATTCCCGGCCTGGCAAATCTCAAAACCATGGGATATTCAGGTGGTGCCGTGGAATTTGGCATGATGAATGCAGCCATCCACCAATTATCAAATCACATAAAAGTACCCAATTACAATTCATCAGGACTTTCCGATTCCAAGATTTCGGATGCCCAGGCAGGGTATGAAAAAGCGCTTACTTCGCTGCTGGCATCCATGGGGGGCTCCAATTATATTCACCACAGTGCCGGTATGCTTGAATCCATGCTCACCATTGCCCACGAGCAGTTTGTCATTGATGATGAAATTATCGGAAATTGCTGCAAGGTTCTCAAAGGCATTGACGTGGATGTAGAACACCTTGCCCTGGAAGTGATTGACTCAGTAGGGCCTGGAGGCAATTTTATGATGGCTCCCCATACCATGACCCATTTGAGAACAGAATACTATAACGGCAATGGCGTGACCGACCGAAAAAGTCGTGAAAAATGGGAACAGGACGGCAGTCTTGATGCCAGGCAAAGAGCACTTGCCATAGCCGGAAAACTGCTGGCCAATCCAAAACCGACTTATATCCCGGAAGAGATTGACAAGGCCATAAGAAAAAAATTCAACATATTGTTGGCAAAAGAATAGAGCCCGAGGATATGGGAGCGCTTTTTCCGGAAATAGCCTTAATATTTACATTTTCATGAATAAATTTTAAATTTATTGTATCTCAGTTATAAATAAACTGCTAATATTAAACCGCTTTTTAGAATTAAAGGGGTAAACTATTATGATATCAGATGACATTAGGGGTATCAGCGGTCAAATCGCCGGTGTGAACCTCTCATCTTTTCTGCAGATGATTGAGATGGAGCAAAAAACATGCACAATAAAAGTTTTCACAAAAAAGAATATGGGTCAGATTTTTTTTCTAAATGGTATCTTAATAGATTCAAATACTGTTAGTTTAAAACATCTTGACGCCTTGTATGATATTCTCTCATGGGATAACATTGTTATAGAGGTGGGAAAAAATACATTAAAAAAACAAAATGTTATAAACCTGCCGTTGATGCATATATTAATCGAAAGTGCACGATATTCTGATGAAATAGAAAGAACAAATGCCCCAAATGACTCAAAAAATATAAACTCTACATCCGCAAAAAGCATTACACGCCAGATACTAAAAAGTAAAAATTTTTGTCTGGAAATTGGAATAAAACTCCTTATCGACTTTGATGACCAGGCTATCTCTTTTCGAAGCACACTTGTTGGCATAGAGCACGGCAAATATCTGCTTTTAAAAACACCCGGGCCATTTGGTAAAATTGATCATGATCTTTTTAAAGTTGAGGACCTAATCATAAAATCCCTATATAAAGGAACCATTTACGCATTTCGCTCAAAATTAATGAGCACCATCTCCAAACCATCAAAACTAATGTTTATTGAGTATCCCCTAAAAATAGAACATCATGAGCTTCGTTCACACAAACGATTTAAATGCAGTATTGTTACGCAGACAGAGGTAAACAAAAAAGAAAGGGGCGGGGTCATTGAAAATATCAGCATAGGGGGCTGCCTTTGTGTCATTGAAACGTTTTCAACAGATAAAAATCTTCACTTATTAAACGACACTATCCCTTTTAGATGCCATTTCCCCGGTTCAAAAGGAGAAGTCAGTTTTAGAGGGGAAATAAAAAATAAAAAAAAGAAATCAGATGAAATTGTTGTTGGTATTAAATTCATCTACCTGGACAGCACGGATGAAATTCAGAGCATTATTAATAATTACATCCAGTTAATCGAGTGTTCAAGTGAGAATGTATAGAAAGTCGAGTCTACTTAGAACACAAAAAATGTTATTTCCATAGTCGAGCTATTAAAATATCAGGTTGCACTGCATTCAGTTTATTTTTTATTTTTAACATATTTGATTAAATCTTTTTCAATTAAAGGATCAATATCGGGTTTTTCATAAGCTGAAAGTCTTCTTTCAAGCAATTGTGAGGCTCTCTGATCCATTTGCCTTGGTTCCATTTCCAACCATTTAGAATGGATGGTTCGAATGTTTAAATCCGGAATATAAAATTCGCTTCTGCAACGTTTGGCTGTGTGAGGTTCAATAAGATAATTACCGGAAGTTCCTAACCTTTTTATCAACTCCATTGCAAAAGTATCCTCACTGAACTCAATGGGTTTCATCATTTTTTTGATGGCACAGCACAGGTCTTCATCTGCTATAAACTTTTCAAAACTCATGGCCAGCATTGAGCCATAAGTACCGCAGGCATGCAGGCTGACATGAACTCCACTTAATGCAGCTGTTGTCAGCATCATGGAAGATTCCATACCTGCCTGATAATCCAGACTGAAAGATTCGGTTAAAGCTCCCTGGCTTCTGCACGGGATATGATAATATCTCCCCAGGGCTGTCACAATAGCGGTATGCTTGGCATCTTCAGGCGCGGCATTGATATATCCACCGGTTTTCATATCCGTGGGACTGCCGCCAAGGCCATAGACGATGGGTGTACCAGGGTTGACCAGCTGAGTAAGGCAGATGCCGGCAAGTGTACAGGCATTGGAAATTACAAGGGAGCCTGCGAGGGTTATCGGGCCCGAAGAGCCCATAGAACAAGCGGAATGAATAATCAAGGGTTGTTTTGCTTTGGCATATACCAATAGGGCGTCCACCATTTCTTCAGCATATTGCAAAGGAGATAAAGAATCCACAAGGTTGAGCATAACCGGCTTATCTGTTTTCTTCCAGATTATTTGGGCCATTTCCAAAGACTGCTCAGCACAGGTTTTTGAAGACGTACTCCCCATGAGTGGCTTATCGGTTAGCAGCATGGTTGACAGAAGCATATCAAGATGGGATGTGTCAGCTGGTACATCATTTGGCTGGACCACAATGGAACTGTTAAAATCCAGGGCTTTGGACGTCTGGACAAGTTTACAGAATTTTTTTGTATCCTCCAGCACGGCATTCCGCATTTCACCGGAGTTCTCTATAATGAAAGGAGGACCGTAACCCGGAGCCATTCTATAGCTGTCATCGCCTATCACAAAACTGTTATCCTCGTTTCTGGCATGCAGTTTAAATGTTTCCGGCACGGTTTTAAGGGCTTTTTCAATGTCTGGTTGCAGAAAAAATACCATCTCACCATCTGTTTTAAATCCATGGTGTTTAAAAATCTCAAGCGCCTTTTTATTGGGAAACCGGATACCGGTTTCTTTCAAAAGTTCCAGGGAAGAGTTGTGGATCTTGTCGAGCATTTCCCGGTCAATGTTAAAAAGCACACGGTTCATATCGTCTAATTCTCCTTTCCCCAAGCTGTTAATCATTATGGATCAGGCAGCGACCAGTTTACGGATCAGCTCAACTGCTCCCGGCGCATTATCACTGAAGCCATCGGCACCGATCTGCTGTGCATAGGCATCTGTTACCGGTGCACCACCAATGATGGTTTTTGCTTTCAAACCAGCTTCCTTAAACGCTTCGACTGTTTTGGCCATTACCGGCATGGTGGTTGTCAAAAGTGCGGACAGACAGACCACATCTGCATTGTGGGCCTGGGCCTCGCTCACAAATTTATCCGTATCCACATCAACTCCAAGGTCAATCACATTGAATCCGGCACCTTCCACCATCATGGTTACAAGATTCTTGCCAATATCATGCAGGTCACCT
>NZ_JAIOSW010000251.1 GCF_021107415.1 Desulfobacula sp. | reverse complement strand
TGCTAAAGGGATAGTTAGCACGGGTTATTCTAATGACCCGGTGGTTAGCAATTTCAGATTATACGGTTTTTCAGGTTTTCTTACTAAACCGGCAACTAAAGATCAATTGACCCAGGTTATAAATGCGATTATTTCAAAGGGCCAATAAAGAAGGAAATATCAGACATTCATTCCTTGAATTATTAAATAATTGTTTTATATAACAATATTAAGCATACCTGATTTAAAGGAAGCTGCAATGGGAAATAGATCCGAGGTTAATTTTGTCAAAGATTACCAACCGGGTACTGAGGCAGTGGTAGAACTCACAAACGCGAGGGTTGTGGATGTAATGAACGGCTGTTTCTTTGATCAAAAGGTTAGTGTTTTGATCAAGAACGGAAAAATTATATCCATGCCGGGTCTGGAAGATGAAACCTTGGAAATCCAAATCGATTTTTCCATTGATTTGCAAGGGAAAACCATGCTGCCCGGTCTTTTTAACGTTCATTGCCATATCCAAATGATCAACCCGACCCTGTTTGCAGATTTTAAAACACTCAAGGCCAAAAAAAAATATCATGAACAACAGGTGGAAAAAAACATGGCGGATTGCATGGCCTGCGGCATTACCAATATCCGGGATGCTTATTCCAATGACTTAAGACCCAATTTTCAATTGAGGGAGCACATCCAAAACCGGGAACTACCGGGTCCGCGTATTATGCAGGCCGTTGTCGTAGGTGCCCGTGGCGGTTACCTTAGCCCTGAACTTAAGGGAATGAAAAAAATTCTGTTTGGGATGTTGGGAGTTGGGACTATCGAGTATGATAACTTTAATTCAGGCGTGATCGCATTTCCTTTTGACGCAAACCAACAGCAGGTTCGTGACGCCGTGGACAGAGCGATTGATGAACGCGGAGCCGATCTTATCAAGGTGGGCGAATCCCTGGAAGAAAGCCTGATCAATCCGAATCCCATCACCCTGACCATGGATCAGATGCAAACCATCACGGATCAGGCACGGCGCCGGGGTGTACAGAGTACCATTCACTGTGTTTCTGTGGATACCTTTCAAAGGGCGGTAACGGTGGGATTTTCATCCCTGGCTCACATGGCCCGGGATGGTGTTCTGAGCCAAAAAGATATTGATGCCTGCCTGAATTCCGATTGTATCATTGAACCGACCCTGTCTGTGGGGTATGATATGAGCTGGCGACTGAAAGGGGATCGGTTTTACAATGATCCCAACCTGGAAAAATTCTATACGTTTAGAAACAAAACTATTGCTGATCTGGTAGAAAATTTCTGGGTGCCCGGACTTAGGGATTACGTTATTGCTGGATTTAACAAGGCAAATCTCGGCAAGTATAAGATGCTGGGTATTTTGAATTTATCAAAATTGCTGGCGCATTACAGTCGACTGGCACGCTATGGAATCGAAAATACAAAGATGCTTGTCGCGCAGGGTGCAACCATGGCCTGCGGCAATGATGGGGGGATTCAGGCCTGTACTCCCGCCATGGTCGCTCATGAGCTGTCCATTTTCGATCTTTTCATGAATCATGAGGGTTGCCAGAAAATATTTAATGGAATCACAGCTGTGCAGACGGCAACTATTAACAGCGCTAAATCCATGGGTATCGATGATGAATTCGGCTCCATCCAAACGGGTAAAGTTGCTGATCTGGCCATTGTCGACGGTAATCCTTTTGAAGATTTCAGCGTCCTGGGAAAACGCGTTGACGCCTTGTTTATGGATGGCCAATTGGTAATTAACAATTGCGGTTTAAAGAGTCACCATTATATATGATCTTCATTCACGGCTGAAATTTTAAAACATAGTTGTCTTGAATAAAAGAAACAGCTTTGATATCTTTATTTAAGGGTAAAGTGAATATTTTTTAGCTTACAGTTTAAATGCAATGCTGTAAGCTTTTGATTTTAGTAAATTACAGGATGATAAGATGTCGCTGGTTCAACAAAGACGGTCAACCCGTCAAATCAGTATTGGAAAGGTTAAGATCGGTTCTGATGCACCTATTTCGGTCCAGTCCATGACCAATACCCAGACCCAGGATGTGGACGCCACGGTCAGCCAGATTCTCGCCCTTGAAAAGGCAGGGTGTGAAATTATCCGTGTGGCAGTTCCGGATATGGAAGCAGCACAGGCCATTGAGAAGATCAAACAGCACATCTCCATTCCAATAATTGCTGACATTCATTTTGATTTCAGGCTGGCCCTGGCATCGGCAAAGGCAGGTGTTGACGCTTTAAGAATAAATCCGGGCAATATCGGGGAGGCTAAAAAAATTAAAGCTGTGGTGGATTGTGCAAAAGAACACGGCATCTCCATAAGAATCGGTGTGAATGCAGGTTCCCTTGAAAAACAGATTGAACAGCGCCTTGGAATAACACCTGAGGCCATGGTGGAAAGTGCCTTGCGCAATATAAAAATTCTTGAAGATTTGAATTTTCAGAATATCAAAGTTTCCCTGAAAGCCTCGGATGTTTCCAGAACGGTAAAGGCGTATCAGCTTTTGGCATCAAAAACGAATGTGCCGTTTCATGTCGGGGTAACAGAAGCCGGTGGTCTTTATGCCGGTATCACAAAATCGGCCATCGGGATCGGTATGCTGCTGGCCCAAGGGTTGGGTGATACCATCCGGGTTTCATTGACACGGGACCCTGTTGAAGAAATCAGAACAGGGTTTGAGATTTTAAGGGCATTGGGGATCAGAAGCCGGGGGCCGGAATTGATCTCTTGTCCCACATGCGGACGGTGTAAAATTGATCTGTTTAAAATTGCTGAGAAAGTAGAAAAAGCTTTACTTGATCGGTCTTCTAAGATTAAAGTTGCGATTATGGGATGTGTTGTAAACGGACCCGGTGAAGCAAAAGAGGCAGATATAGGTATCGCAGGTGGTGATGGCATGGGGATTCTATTTAAAAAGGGAAAAGTGATACGGAAAATAGACCAGGATGAACTTGTGGATCAATTGCTGAGCGAGATAGATAAAATGACAAAGAATTCGGAGGAATCCAGTGGCAAAAAAGAATAAGACAGCTATCACACCTACCCGGGAACATGACTATCCCGCCTGGTATCTGGAAGTAATTAAGGCATCGGATATGGCTGAAAATTCAGCGGTCAGGGGATGCATGGTGATAAAGCCATGGGGGTATGCGCTTTGGGAAAATATGGTGCACAAGATAGATGAAATGTTTAAGAAAACCGGTGTAAAAAATGCCTATTTCCCCTTGTTTATTCCTTTAAGTTATCTGGAAAAGGAAGCCGAGCATGTGGAAGGGTTTGCCAAAGAGTGTGCGGTTGTCACCCACCACAAGCTTGAAAAAGATGATAAAGGGGGATTGAAACCGGCCGGAGAGCTTGCCGAACCATTAATCGTTCGCCCCACATCTGAAACCATTATCGGGGAATCCATGGCCAAATGGACAGGAAGCTACAGGGATCTTCCCATTCTATTAAACCAGTGGGCCAATGTGGTTCGATGGGAGATGCGGACCCGGATGTTTTTAAGAACCAGTGAGTTTTTATGGCAGGAAGGCCATACCGCCCATGCCACGGAGACCGAAGCAAAAGAGAGAACCATGCTCATGCTGGATGTCTACACAAAATTTGTTGAAGAATATCTGGCCATGCCCGTGATCAGGGGCAGAAAGACCGCTGCAGAACGGTTTCCCGGGGCGGAGGATACCACCTGTATTGAAGCCATGATGCAGGATAAAAGGGCGCTTCAGGCAGGCACATCCCATTTTCTGGGTCAGAATTTTGCCAAGGGCTCCAATATTAAATTTCAAAATGAAGAAGGAGAAGAAGCCTATGCCTGGACCACATCCTGGGGAACATCCACCCGTATGGTTGGCGGGATGATCATGGTGCATTCCGATGATGACGGTCTTGTGCTTCCACCCCGGGTGGCTCCGGCCCATGTCGTCATTCTTCCGATTTTTAAAAAGGGCGAAGACAATCGAATTGTTATGGAAAGCGCTCAAAGCCTTAAAGATGCTCTGGAAGGAAAACAATACCATGGCAGACAGGTTGAAGTAGAAATTGACGATCGGGATATCGGCGGTGCCAGGGGCTGGGAATGGGTGAAAAAGGGTGTTCCTGTCCGGATTGAGCTGGGGCCGAGAGATATTGAACAAAACAGTGTTTTTATGGCCAGAAGAGATGAACCATCCAACAAGAAACAATCCATGAACAGAGAGGAATTTATTGACCGGATTATAGATATTCTGGACAATATTCAGGATAATCTTTTTAACCGTGCGAAGAACCATAGAAAAGAAAACACATTTGAGATTGATGATAAAAAAGCATTTTACAAGCTGTATAAAAAAGCCAAAGGATTTAATAATGGTGCCTTTGTTATGGCACATTGGTGCGGATCTCAAAAGTGTGAGGAAAAAATAAAAAAAGACCTGTCCGTTACCATCCGCTGTATTCCCTTTGACAGTCCCACAGAAGAAGGAAACTGCATTTGTTGTGATAATTCAAGTTCAAGAAGAGTGCTTTTTGCAAAAGCATATTAGGCGATACCCATGATCAGGATTACCGACATACTTGATAAAATTTATGAGTATAATCCTGAAGGGGATACGGATATTATAGATCGGGCCTATATTTACTCGGCAAGGGTTCATGAAGGCCAGGTTCGACTTTCCGGTGAACCTTATTTGTCCCATCCCCTTGAGGTGGCCAATATTTTAGCAGATATGCGGCTGGATGTTGAGAGCATTGCCGCAGCCCTTTTGCATGATGTCATTGAAGATACACCCGCAACTAAAGAAGATATTAAAGAGACGTTCGGACCGGATGTTGCCCATATTGTTTCCGGTGTAACAAAACTGTCTGCCCTGACGTTTTCAACCAAAATAGCACAGCAGGCAGAAAGTTTACGAAAGATGATTCTTGCTATGGCAGATGATATCCGGGTGGTGTTGATCAAGCTTGCGGACAGGATTCATAATATGCGGACCTTAAAGTATCACCATAATCCTGAAAAACAGGCAGCCATTGCCCAGGAAACCCTGGACATCTATGCTCCTATTGCAGCACGCCTGGGGATTTTCTGGATAAAGTATGAACTGGAGGAAATTGCTTTTTATTATACTTTAAGAGATGAATATGACCGCATTGATGCCCTGGTGGATAAAGCCAAGCATGAAAAAGAAGATTACATTAAAGAGGTAAATGAGAAACTTCATGAAAAGATGAAGGAAATGGGCCTGGAAGGTGAAATAAAAGGGAGATATAAACAACATTACAGCATTTATCAGAAAATGATTACCCAGAACCTTGAATTTGATGAGGTCTACGATATCATTGCGTTTAGAATTATCTTCGATTCGGTACCCCAGTGTTATGCTGCCATGGGTGCTATCCATTCCATGTGGAAGCCGATTTACTATAAGATTAAAGATTATATCGGCAACCCCAAGCCCAATATGTATCAATCCATCCATACCACGGTAGTGGGCCCAAAAGGTGAACGGGTTGAAATGCAGATCAGGACCCGTGATATGGACCGGATTGCAGAATCCGGAATTGCAGCCCACTGGAGTTATAAAGAAGGCTCAAAGGTTGATGAGACTACCGGAGAACTGTTTTCCTGGATCAGAAAACTTGTGGAAAACCAGGAAAATTATAATGATCCGGATGAATTTCTGGAAAATGTCCGAATAGATCTATACCCAGGTGAAATATATGTATTCACACCCCAGGGCGAGATCAAGACCCTGCCCAAAAAAGCTACGCCCGTGGATTTTGCTTATTTGATACATACGGAGGTTGGTGCAGCATGTACAGGAGCAAAGGTCAACGGAAAACTTATGCCGCTCACCCATCAGCTGAAAACCGGAGATAAAATAGAAATTCTTACAACCAAGGGCCATACCCCGAGCCCTGACTGGCTTAATTTTGTAAAAACCGTAAAGGCCAGAACAAAAATACGGTCCTGGATCAATGCCAGGGAAAAAGAGAGAAGCTATTCTTTAGGGCGTGAGATGTGTGAAAAGACATTCAGAAAGAAAAATCAAAATTTTAATGCTCTGGTTAAATCAGGGGAGATAAAAAAAGTTGCCGATATTTATGGGTTTAAAACAGTGGATGATCTGATTGCCCATGTGGGCTTTGGAAAATTTACACCTTTACAGGTTTTTAATAAAGCATTACCTGAATTTGAAAAACAGGAAGTTAAAAAAGAAAGCATTCTTCACAAACTGGTTGGAAAGCGTAAGAAAAAAGAGAGCACGGGTATCATCGTAAAAGGCCTGAATGATATTCTTGTTAAGTTTTCGAAATGCTGCAATCCCCTTCCGGGCGACCGTATTATCGGTTACATCACCCAGGGTCAGGGGGTAACCATTCACCGAAAAGGGTGCTTAAATGTCATGAAACTGAGTAATGAGCGCCAGATCGAAGTCCAATGGAGTGATGATTTTACAGAATCCTATCCTGCCAGTATCAAGGTTCGGACGGATGACAGGTTTGGGCTTCTGGCAGATATTGCCTCTGTTATCAGTAAATACAAATCTAATATTTTAAGCGCAAAAACCGAAACCCAGGAAACAGGTGTCGGTTTTTTCTATTTTACTCTTCTGGTTGAAAGCACTGAACAGCTTCGAAAAATTATGTCAGAAATCAGAAAAGTGAAAAAAGTTATTGATGTCAAACGGATCATCAGAAACGAATGACCGATACTCCCCTAGGGAGCTTTAACTACTTTCCCTGCTTTAATGCAACTGGTACATACGTCTATTTTCCTGACACAACCTTGTTTAATAACTGCACGAACTCTTTGAAGGTTTGGATTAAATTTTCTCTTATTCAGATTGTGGGCATGGCTGACATTATTGCCGGTCATTGGTTTTTTTCCGCAAATAGCACATTTTTTCGACATTGTTATACTCCTAAAAAATCTTTTTAAACAAAATAACCTGGAATTAATATATTAAAAATAAATAAAAGTAAAGAAAATTTTAATTTTTGTTTGCCAGAGCCCTGCACTGGGGAATTTTATTTAATGCTTCTTTGCTTTCTTTTGAATCCGGATAGTTCTCGACAAGATACTCATATCTTTTTAATGCAGCCTTATATTTTTTTGTTTTGTAATAAAAATTGGCTACATAGAGTTCATGTCCTGAAAGGTTACCCATACATTTTTTAATATTTCCCTTTGCCTTTTGAGCATATTCGCTTTCAGGGAACTGGTCAATAAGGCGGTTAAACTGGATCAGGCTGTTTTTAGCAGGAGTATGATCTCTGTCAATTGTCCCCAGCTGGTTAAACCAGCAAAGCCCGGTCTGGTAAATTATATAGGGAATGGCTTCGTTCTTAGGATGCATTTTTTCAAATTCTTCATAGGCAAGGATCGCTTCACCATACTCTTCAAGATGGTAATGTGCATCAGCAATTTTAAGCTCAGCCAAAATGGCGTACTTGCTGAACGGATACCAATCCTTCAAGTCTGTATAGGCTTTTACCGCAGTTTTGTAATCTTTAGAAACAAAGGCGGAAGATCCTTCGGAAACAAGCTCTTGAGCATTCTTTTCCATTTCATGTGATGTTTCAAACAAAGAGCATCCACAAAGCAATGAAACAATTATAAAGAATAAAAATAGTTTTTTCATATTTAAGCGTTCTCAATAAAGTGTTCTGCAGAAACAGCAGCGATAGCAGCATCGCCTACAGCAGTTGCGATCTGCCTTAAAGGGGTGTCTCTTACATCGCCGACAGCATATACTCCCGGAACAGATGTTTGCATTTTTACATTAGATCGAATAAATCCGAATTCATCTGTTTCAACGGCATCATTTAAAAAAGAGGTGTTGGGTAAAATACCAACCCAGATAAAACAGCCGTCCGCCTTCAGGGTTTTTTCTTCATTGGTTTTTACGTTTTTTATTTTGACACCCTCCACACCGAAAAAGCCTTCTACACCAGTTGGAATACTGTCCCAGACAAATTCAATTTTATTATTTTCAAAGGCCCGTTCCTGAAGTATTTTTGTGGCTCGCAGTTCATCTCTTCTGTGAACCAGATAGACTTTTTCAGCAAATTTTGTCAGGTATATGGCCTCTTGTACTGCTGTATCTCCCCCGCCGATGGCAACGACTGTTTTATTCTTAAAAAAAGGTGCATCACATGTGGCACAAAAAGAAATGCCTTTGCCCATGAATTTATCTTCACCGATACCCAGTTTTTTCGGGGATGCACCGGATGCAATAATCAGAGTTTTGGCAGTAATGCTTCTGTCTTTTAGAACAATTTCCTTTAATTCTTTGGAAAGATTGAGAGAATGAACCTCTGCCGTTTCAATCTTCAACCCCAGTTCTTCAGCCTGGGTTTTCATTTTCTCGGCAAGATCAAACCCTGAAATGCCTTCCGGAAACCCGGGATAGTTTTCAATCCAGTCAGTCACCAGGATCTGACCGCCTGGTACGGCTTTTTCTAAAAGAAGGACATTCATCCTTGCCCTGGCAGCATAGATTCCTGCTGTCAGACCGGCAGGACCGGCACCAATAATTACAAGATCATAGTCAGCCTTTGCCATGATAACCCCCTTATACAATCCCTTTAATGGTTTCTTCAAGTTTTTCCTTGGCAACCATACCGGTAATTTGATCCGCTATTTCACCATTGTTAAAGAAAATCAGGGTGGGAATGGCCTGAACACCAAATTTGCTCGGAGCAATCGGATTTTCATCAACATTTACTTTTACAAATGTCATTTTGTCTCCGTACTCTTTTTCAAGGGCATCCACAGTTGGAGCAATAGCTTTACAAGGACCACACCAGGGTGCCCAGAAATCTACCATTACAGGTTTCTCTGATTTGAGAACTTTA
>NZ_JAIOSW010000356.1 GCF_021107415.1 Desulfobacula sp. | reverse complement strand
TTTTGGTTCTGTGTAAAAAATCATCACAGTTCTGTAGCTTTTAGCAACATTCGTCAAGACATCCTATCCATAGCCCATTTGAATTTATATCTTCAAAAGTATCAGGCAGTCGTGTAGTAAAAAGTTACACTTGTATGTCAACCATGCTTGGTCGCTTGAAATTTTTTCATATCTATATGCAATATAATCCTTTTATTTCAATGAGATAGTTTTAAATCATCCTATTTTTTTTCTGTGGTACCGGATTTGCAATGTTAATAAATAAACGCATTTATCCATAACAGACAAAGGAGGTGTACAATGAGATACCAAAAACATAAAAATATTGTCAAAGGGTTTCAAGTGGTTGAAAACGAGTGTATCTGGATGAAAGCGGGTATTGTTAATTTCAAATTGTGTGACAATGTGTATGACTGCCGAACCTGCCCGTTTGATAAGGCCATGCAGAAAAAAATGAAGGCAAACCGCCATATAGGTTACCAGGGAGACGGTTCAGCATTGGCAAAAAAATTAAAAACCATTTACAAATGGTACCCCCGTCCCTGCCGTCACGTGCTGACCGGTCGTGTCGATGAACCCAAAGTCTGTATTCTGAACTATGAATGTTATCACTGTGACTATGACCAGATGCTGGATGAGGAAGACTTGAACGGGCTCAGCAAAAAACCGGCCTTTTCACTGGCATCCGGGTACTGCCTGGCGGACGGCTATTACTATCACACGGGGCATACCTGGGCGCGGTTCGGGCATGGCGGACGGGTGACGATCGGGTTTGACGATTTCATGGTCAAACTTTTTGGCACCCCTTCAAAAATTTCGATTCCCCCCATCGGCACTATTTTGAAAAAAGATCATGCTGAGCTGACATTTTCCCGCTCGAACAAGAAAGCCACAGCAGTTTCACCTATCACAGGGGCTGTGCTGGCAGTCAACAGCAAAGCACAGGAGCACCCGGAAATCATTCATAAAGATCCTTACCATGAAGGCTGGCTGTGTGTCCTTGAGCCAGATATGCCCAAGCGAAACCACAAGGGGCTTTTTTTCGGAAAAGAAAGTCTTGAATGGACAGACCGTGAAAGCCAGAGGCTTTTACACCTGATCGGGCCGGAATACCAGGATCTGGCTGCCACTGGCGGTGAGCCGGTAGATGATGTATACCGTAGTTTCCCTGAGATTGGATGGGAACTGCTTGTAAAGGAATTTTTGAAAACCGAAAAACAATAAGGGGTATCTGTTCAAGGTGTCAGGCGCCTTTCGCAGTCCCGGCAAAGATAAAAGGGAATATTGTCCAAATCGTCAATGGCACCGGAAAAGTGCATGATACATTTGTTTTCATCACAGTGGAAAAGACTGAACAGGTGCCCAAGTTCATGGAGGGCTACTTTCGCTGCCCTCTCATAACAAAGGGAAGGCGGTGGCAATGATCCGTCGGTGTTCCTATTCAGTCTGAACAGAGAAACCAGGGCGAGATTGCCGCCCTGGACGGCTTGACCGTAAACATGATTGAAAATAGGAACAAAAATATCCTGGGACATTACCCCGACAATTTTAGAATAATCGCTAAAATCCCATGTATCAAGCTCGTTGATGATGATGCCGGCATCATACTTGAGCCGCCTGTTATCAAAGGCGGATTTAGGAACGGGCCGCATGGGCAGAACAGTAGCTGGCCATTTGTAATAGGCTGTAATATTGGCTGAGATAACCTTTAGCACGAACGCCGGGACCTCTCCCAGCGGCACCACTCCGATCTGTTTTTTCATCTGCGTTCTTTTAAATTGTCCCGTTTAATAATTTTATGGAGCGTCACGCGGTTTATGCCAAGGATTTCTGCCGACCGGGTAATTTGCCAGCCCTGTTCATCCAGTATCCGAAGGATATATTCTTTTTGTACAGCCTTTAATGTCTGTCCCGTGGGTGCAGCTCCCCGTGCCAGCTGTAGAAATGAAAAATCCCCGGCATTGAGAGTCCGGGATTTACTCAACACAACGGCGCGTTCAATGGCATTTTCCAGTTCTCTGACATTTCCCGGCCAGTCGTAAGACTTCAACAGCGTGATGGCATCTGGTTTGATCTTATCCACATTTTTCGTGGTTTCATGGCTGTATTTTTCTATAAAATGCTCCACTAGAAGCTCAATATCATCTTTGCGCTCCCGCAAGGTTGGCAGGTGGATTTTTATCACGTTAATGCGGTAATAAAAATCTTCCCTGAACACTCCGTCAATAATGCGCTCCTCAAGGTTATGCCGGGTAGCGGAAATAAGGCGAAAATCAACCTCAAAAGGTGTTTTGCTGCCGACACTGAATATCTTTTTGTCCTCCAGCACCCGGAGCAGATCTACCTGCATCTTTGCACTGATATCACCGATTTCATCCAAAAACAGGGTGCCGCCGGAAACTATTTCCAGAAAACCTTTTCTGGCATGTACCGCCCCGGTAAACGCCCCTTTTTTATGTCCGAACAATTCACTTTCCATGAGCGTGTCCGGCAGTGCGCCGCAGTTGATGGCAATAAAGGGGAGCTGTGCCCTTGGACTTTTGGCATGGATGGCTTTTGCCACCAGTTCTTTTCCCGTACCGGTTTCCCCGGTGATCAAAATAGATGAATCACTCTGGGCCACTTCCGGTATTAATGAATACAGTTTTTTCATGGGTGCTGACTGACCGATGATGTTGTCAAACCGGGTGATCTGTTCCAGATGTCCTTTTAAGTAATGATAATCCGATGTGATTTTTTGCTGGCAGATGATCCTTTCCACCACCAGTGATAGCTGGTCCGGCTTGAAAGGTTTAAGCAAATAGTCGCTGGCACCGGTGCGCATGGCTTTTACCGCGCTTTCAATGGAACCGTAGGCGGTAATGATCACGACCATGATATCCGGGTAATCCTTTTTTACTTTTTCAAGCAGTTCAAGGCCGTTCATACCCGGCATTTTAATATCCACAAACAATAGCTGAAAGGGCTTTAGTTCAAGTTTCTTCAGGGCTTCTGAACCAGAAGCGGCAGTATCCATTTCATGACCGTATTGTTCAAACCAGTTTAAAAGAGATTCCCGGACAATCAACTCGTCATCCACGATCATGATTCTCATTTTATTATCCATGCTTATCCTCCGTCAGAATCATGGTCAACCGAAAATATCACAGGAAAAGTCAACGTGAATGCAGAGCCTTCTCCCTCCCGGCTGTCGATTTTTATAGTCCCCTTGTGGTTCTTGACCACACCGTGCACAATGGACAGTCCAAGCCCCGTACCCTGGCCGACATCCTTTGTGGTAAAAAAAGGATCAAACAGGTTATCCTTTAACTCTTCCGGGATACCGTACCCGGTATCCCGAATTTCAATACAGGCCTTTTCCGATTCCTTATCCATCCAGGATGTAACAGCTATATCGCCCCCCTCCGGCATTGATTCATTGGCATTAGAAATCAGGTTCAGGAAACATTGCTGAAGCTGGTTGATATCCCCTTCAAGCATTAGTGGCGCAGGGTACAGGTCTGTTGCCAGTTTGATATTCCCAAGTTTCAGCTTATGCCGGGTAAGGGTGAGAACTGCATTTAAAACTTCGTTTAAATCGATATGCTTATATTCCAGGTCGGATTCCCTGGCAAAGGAGAGCATCCCGGAAACGATATTCCCGCATCGCTCCAGTTCCGTTGACATGAGCGACAGGTGATCTTTGAACTTTTTTAAGTGATCATCACTGGGGCGCCCGGCATTTAAAATACTCAGCATATAATCACAAAATGTCAAAAGCCCCTGGATGGGGTTGTTGATTTCATGGGCGCAGCTTGCCGTTAATTTGCCTAAAGAAATCATCCGGTCTTCCTGAATCATTTTTTGGATATCGGATTTAAATTTTTTAACCCGCTTGTTCCACCGGGTTGAGAACTCAGCCGTAATATCCCGCCAGAATTCGATAACCTGTATGACATCGCCGTCGCTATTCTTAATTGGATAGGTGGCAAGGTTGCAATACATCAAATTACCGTCCGGTCCAGGATGGTCGTGGACCACATGGGCATTTTTGCCGGTCCTTAACGTTTCCAGCATGGGACACTTCACCCCGGGGAAAACACTTGAACAGGGGGCCTTTATCCCATGGGAAATTTCATAGCAATGGGCACCGATAACTTTGTCCTTTGTTTTTTTTACCGTATTGAGATAGGCATCATTGACATCGATAATGGTAAAATCCGTATTCATGATGACAATAGCAGCCGTACTCTGCTGGATCAGTAAATTGGAAAAAGTTTTTTCGGCAACAAGCTTTTCTTCGGTTGATTTCAGTCGCTGGTTCGTATCCAAAAGGTTGCGTAGTATTCTGCTGATATTGTACTCAAGGACACCGACGCCCTTAGGTTTCAAACGGATGATTTCTATAAGCACGTTCCGGCTGCCCGTAAGCTCCAGGACACTGTCAAGATGTTCAATATTCAGCAAATCATGGAAATCATCGGTCGTATAAATCCCCATTTCTTTGGCAAGAAGGATACCCTCTGCGGTGTCGTTTTTATCGCACACCCCCAGTATTTTGACATCGAAAAAAGGAAAAGGATCATTTTCGAGCAGCTCAAGGAAAAATCGGCAAGTTCGGCCGCCGCCCACAATGGCGATATTAAATAAAAACGTCTCATTCACATGATTCCCGGGGATATTGTTTTTAGTCTCCATCTGGCCATCCTCCAGTTTAATAATACTGCCCCGTCCTTAAGACGATCTCCGCTTGGAGTTCGCTTTTAATGGATCGCGTACTCGCAAGGTGGCATCAAACCCTTTTTTAGCATAACCGCCTTTTTCAACAGCGGCATACTATCCAGAAAATTGAAATTGATGGTACCATTTTAACTGTATCGTAACAGGTTTCAGTTTTTCAGAAGCGTTTACCTGGTGCCTGCAAAAAATCAACCCAATTGCAGCAAGAAAGATAAAAAGAAAATTTAGGATATTCATAAACGCTCCAGAGTTGTTTATTAATCCTTTTGAATCACATTATATATTATATAATTTTAAATTCGTTCAAACAACTTATTTTTCAAAAATTGTTGGGAGCAAATAACTTGTCCGGATTTGCAGCACATTAACTATCCGGTTATTATGAAAGCCATAAAGGAGGCTTTTATATATATATAGGATAAGTAAATGCTTTTTTGCCTTTTGTCAAGAAACAGCTAATAAATTTTTATAACTCTGAAAAATATGCCCCCAGCACCAGGAGGAACACAACATGTTGTGTTCCTCCTGGTGCTGGGTAAAGAGCTATTTGGAAAGGAAAATAGACATTGGTTGTGAAGAGTACTTATTGTTAAAACAGACTGGGAAAATTAGATTATGGCTGAATTTGAGTATAGGACACCTGTAATCCCTCAACGCAATTTTACGCGTGACCTTCAGGTTAAAAATATCAGCTCCAAAAGGTGTCAAATACTGGAATCTGGGAGCCTGAATTATCATAACCTGAAGGTCACGCGTAATCTGAATCTTCAAAGGAATATAAACAGGTTCTATCTCAGACGGATCATGGTTGCGGATATCCCAGAGATTTAGATGTTTTAAAATCTTATCTATTATCCCAAAATCATCAATGATAGAGATGATTTTCATTTGACCCTGACATTTTGGGCAGACAAGAGGATCGACCTCATAAATTTTTTGAATTAACCGAGCCCAATTCTGCCTTGCTTCACTTGAAGACATCTCATTTGGCATGATTGTCGGAATTGTATCATCAGC